>JAEYNH010000207.1 GCA_023412655.1 Pseudomonadota bacterium
TCTCCATGCCGCCGATGAAGGGCAGGGGCGGCTTGTGCTGATGTTCGCCGCGGGTCTGCATCAGGTCGGGGAAGTTCACCGCCGCGGCGAGAATCTTCACCCGCACCTCGCCCGGGCCGGGCTCGGGGATCGGCAGGTCGCGGATGTGGACCCCGGCGTAGTCGGGCGCGAGTTCCTCGACGACCAGGGCTCTCATGCGTGGCCCCGCATCAGGCCATGCGGCCTTCGTAGCCCTGGCGGACGAGGCGGGCGACCTCGCGGCTGGCCCGGTCGGCGGCCGGCACCGCGCCGGTGAAGGCGACGAAGGCATGGGCCAGGCTGTCGTAGCAGCGATAGACCACAGGCGTTCCCGCCTCGCGCAGGGCCCGAGCGTAGGCCTCGCCCTGGTCCACCAGGGGGTCGAAGCCGGCGGTCACGACGATGGCCGGCGCCAGGCCCGACAGGTCGGGCGCCTTCAGCGGCGAAAGCTTGGGGTGGGCCGGATCATCGCCGGGGTTCAGGTAGTGGCCCATGAACCAGTCCATGGTGGCGCTGTTCAGCGGGAAGGCCTCGCCATAGGTGGTCATGGACGGCGTTTGGGAGGCCACGTCCGTGCAGGGATAGACCAGCAGCTGCAGCACCGGCTGCGGCTCGCCGGCCCGCTTCAGGTCCTGGCAGACGATGGCGGCGAAGTTGCCGCCCATGGAATCGCCGCCCACCGCCGCCTGGCCGGCCGGGGCCCCGAAGCGGTCGGCGTTGTCCCGGGCCCAGCGATAGGCCGCCAGGGTGTCGTCCACGCCCGCCGGAAAGCGGTGCTCGGGCGCCAGCCTATAATCCAGCGACAGCACCGGGCCGCGGGTGACTGCCGCCAGCAGGGTGCAGAAGACGTGGGTCGTCTCGATATTGCCGATCACCCCGCCGCCCATGTGCGCCCAGACCATCAGCGGCGCCTGCGGATCCTGGTCCGAGGGCCGATAGGCGCGGGCGGGGATGTCGCCGGCGGCGCCGGGGACCTGGAGATCCTCCCAGGTGACGCCCGGCTCGGGCTTGCCGGCCATGGCCGCAATCAGCCCGTCCATGCCGCCCCGGGCCTGTTCGGGGGTGGCCTGGGTCATGGGCGGCGCCTTGCGGGCCTGGGCCGCCAGGAACTGCAGGCGAGGGTCGAGGGTGCGGCCGCCCACATGCACCACCCCGCCGCCGGACATCAGGCGCAGCAGCGGGGCGGGCAGCGACAGGATCAGGCTGGCGATGGCGCGCTGGGCGGCGGCGGAGGCCATCAGCGCACCGCCGGCAGGCCGCGAAGGCCGTTGAGGATCATGGCCACGGCGAAGTCCGCGGCGGCCTCGGTGTCGATCGGCCGGCGTTCCAGCATCTTGTCTCCCACCTCCCGCGCCACCGCGATGCACGCGGCGGTCATGTAGTCCGGATCGGACGCCGGGCCCTTGCCGGCGGCGACCGCCTCGACGATGGCGTCGCGCACCTCGCGGAAGACGGCGGCCATTTCGGGCGTCTCCCCGTGTACGTGCGGATGCGGCTCGCCGGCGGGGCGCCGGGCCAGCCAGCTGGAGTGCTCGTCGGCCATGAACCGGAAGTAGGCCGAGATCGCCTGGCGCACGAAGGCCTCGAAGTCGTCGTGCGACTGGGCGCGGATCGCCTTCAGCATGGGAGCGAAGCGCCGGGCGCCGTCGTCCGCCAGGGCGGCGAACACCTCCTCCTTGGAACGGTAGTAGTTATAGAAGGTGCCGGCCGCCAGGCCGGTGCGGCGGATGATGTCGCGCACCGTGGCCGCATCGTAGCCCAGCTCCCCGAACACCTCGCGGGCGGCGTCGAGGATCGCCTGTCGGTTCTGGACCTTGGTCTGCTCGCGCTTGCCGACCGGGAGATAGGCGACCTGGGCCATGGAGGGTTACGGAGTTCCTGCAGAAAGATGACGGGAGTCATTCTCGCGGGGGAATCCTGCGCCTGCAAGGGGCTGGGCGTGCGGCGCAGCTCGCGGTCTCAGACCGTCCGCTGGGCCCGGTCCTTGTCGTTGGTGGCCCGGATGGCGTTGCGGGCGGCTTCCCACTCGGCGTCGCCCCACGAAGCCAGGCGCGAGAAGCCGCCGCTGGTCAGCAGGTGCGAGCCGCCGTCGATCGCGATGGTCTGGCCGTTCACATAGGCCGACAGCGGGTGCAGCAGGTAGACGGCGAGGTTGGCCAGCTCGCGCATCTCCCCGTTGCGGCCCAGCGGGATCATCGGGTCCTTGTCCTCGGCCATCGCCCCGCCGCTGGGGTTGAGCCGGGCGCTCATCCCCTCGGTCGGGAAGGGCCCGGGGGCGATGGCGTTGAAACGGACGCCGCGGTTGCCCCATTCCACGGCCAGGGACTGGGTCATGACGTTGAGCCCGGCCTTGGACATGGCCGAGGGCACGGTGAACGGCCCCCCGTGCCAGACCCACGTGGTCAGAATCGAGACCACCGAGGCAGGCTTGCCCTCGGCCAGCCAGCGCTTGCCGGCGTCCAGGGTGACGAAGAACGAGCCCCGGAAGACGATGTTGGCGATGGCGTCGAAGCCCTTGGGCGTCAGGTCCTCGGTGCGGCTGATGAAGTTGCCGGCGGCGTTGTTGACGAGGCCGGTGAGGGCGCCGCCGTCGGCCCAGATCTCGTCCATGGCGTCATGGATGGCTTCGGGCACGCGGATGTCGCAGGCCTGGCCCACGCAACGGCCGCCGGCGCCGCCGTGGGCGTCCATCAGCTCCCGGGCCGCATCCTCGATGACATTGCCCCGGCGGCCCCAGATGTAGACCTCGGCGCCCAGCATCAGGCAGGCCTCGGCCATCACCTTGCCAAGGCCCGTGCCGCCGCCGGTGATCAGCACCCGCTGGCCCTTCATCAGACCCGGCCTGAACATCAGGTCTTCGACGTGAAGTGCGTCATCGGTGGCCTCCCTTTGTCGTTGGAAGCCAGTGGGACCTGCTGACGCCACGTCGGTCAATCCTCGCGGGCGGAGCCTTGGCGCTCCAGCGCCTGGACGGCGGCCGCTACCTGGGCCAGCACCAGTCCCCACCCGCCGTCTGGGCCCTGGCGGAACAGCCGTACCGACCCATACCAGGGCATGGTCTCGCCCACTGCCCCGTAGCGCCACTCGGGCCGTTGCGGGATCATCACCAGGGCGCGTTGGCCGATGGCCCCGGCAAGGTGAACCACCGCGGTCTGGACCGACACCACCACATCCAGGGCCGCCACCAGGCCCGCCAGGTCGGCGAAGTCGTCGATCTCCGCAGGATCGAACATTCGGACGGGCGCGCCGTGGCCGGCCAGACCCCGCGCTTCGGCGGCCGCCTCGCCATACTGCAGGCTCACCAGTTCACGGCCCGGGCCGGAGAGGGCGGCCGCGAGCATCTCCAGCGGCATCGAGCGTTCGGCTCCCTTCGTCCGGTCCAGGCCGCCGCGCCAGGAAATGCCGATCCGCACGGGCGCCGCGCCCGGGTCGCCGCCGGCCAGCCGGCTGCGCCAGGCCTCGACCCGCTCCGCCGGCGGGGACAGGAAGGCGCGTCCGGGAAAGTCCTCGGCCCGCTGGCGAAAGGCGTGGGCGAGGCTGCCTATGGCGACGATCCGGTCGAAGCCGCCGGAACGCAGGGCGCGGGCCGCTTCCGGGTCCAGGCAACGCACGGTCGGGAAGCTGCCGGCGAACAGCCGCGCCAGCCGGGGCTCGCAGACGAGGGTGACCTCGGCGGCCAGGGCCGCAAGGTCGGGGAGTATGCTGGCGAAGAGGATTTCGTCGCCCACGCCCTGCTCGCCGATCACCAGCACCCGCTGCCCTGCGAGGTCCGCGGGTGTGGGCATGAGGGTCAGGCGAGCCACCAGGGCGGCGGGGACATGGCCTCGGGAACGCTTGGTGAAGAGGGACGTCGCCCAGCGGCGCTCGTAGTCCGCCCAGCCTCCGGCGAAGTCGCCGAGGGTGAGGCGCGGGTGGGCTCTGCGATAGCGGGCCAGGGCGCTCGACGGGTGTGCGGCGACGGCGGCGTCCAGATGGGCGATGGCATCCCGGTGGCGTCCCATGGCGGTGAGGGTCATGCCCAGGTTGCACAGGCAGTCGTGATCGCCGGGCCTGGCCTGCAGGCCCTGGGCGAACGCCTCCAAGGCCGCATCGTAGCGTTTCTCGGCGAAGGCGGCCGTGCCGAGATGACTGAGGGCGCCCGGATCGCCGGGCCGCAGCTTCAGAGCCTCCTGGGCAGCCAGGGCGGCTTCCTTGGGCCGCCCTAGCTCGTTCAGGGCCTGGGCGCGGTTGGCGTGGGCCGTGGCGAGGCGCGGATCAATGGCCAGCGCCCGGTCGTAGTCGGCTAGGGCCTCCTCGTGCCGGTCAATGCGGCCCAGGGCGACCGCGCGGTTGACGTGGTCCGCCGCACGTCCCGGATTGCGCGCCACGGCCTGATCCAGGGCCTCGATGGCGCTCAGGAACGCGCCGAGCTCCATGCGAAGCTGGCCCAACATGGCCCAGGCGCCCGCGTCCTGCGGCGTCTCCGAAAGGAGCTGCTCCAGCTGCTGGGCCGCCGGCGCGAACTGTCCGGCCCGGGCGAGGGCGATCGCCTCCGCGTGCCGCTCGGCCGGTGTCACGCGTCCGCCGGGGGCCGGAAGTCCGGGTCCACGCGCTTGATGAACTCCATGGCCGCGGCGGGGGCGCGGACCTTCCCCTCGTGGATCACAAAGGCGTAGACGTCGCGAGGCTCCTCGGGCGGGCCGGTGCGGTCGAGGGGCTGGAAGTCGCCGGGCACCCCGCCCTCGGCATAGGCCCGGAACCGGGCGGCCCAGGCGTCGAGCTCGGACGCCTCGTAGCCGGTGGGGATCTCGTCGCTGGCCGAGATCAGGCGCAGGTAGACGAAGTCGGCGGTGACGTCCGGGATGAAGGGGTAGTTCTCGTTCTCGGAATTGCAGATCGCCACGTTGCGGTCGCGGCACAGGCCTACGAACTTGGCGTCGGCGAAGGAGGCGTTGCGCACCTCGACGACGTGCTTCAGCGGCAGGCCCTCGAGCTCCCGGGGCAGCAGGTCGAGCCAGGCGGCGAACTCGTCGTAGTCGAACTTCTTGGTCGGAGCGAACTGCCACAGGATCGGGCCCAGCCGGTCGCCGAGCTCGGTGAGGCCCTGGCCCAGGAAGATGTCCATCGAGCCCTTGCCGTCGGACAGCACCTTGCGGTTGGTGCAGAAGCGGCTGGCCTTCACGGCGAACTTGAAGCCCTCGGGTGTGGCGGCGCGCCACTTGGCCCAGCTGTCGGGCTTGAAGCTGGAATAGTAGGTGCCGTTGATCTCGATGGCCGTCAGCCGGCGCGAGGCATAGGCCAGCTCGTCCGCGTGCTTGAGGCCCTTGGGATAGAAGACCCCGCGCCAGGGTTCGAAGGTCCAGCCTCCGATGCCGCAGCGGATCCGGCCCTCGGCCGCGCCTTCCCTGGCCATGTGACGCCTCCCGTCGATCACCGTGAAAGCTGTTGTGATGAGGCCGGGCGACGCGGCAACGGCGCCGCCCGGGCCCCCTGGCCTTACCCGCGCCCTACTTGCGCTCGGCCTTGGTCTGGTCGCGGGCTTCCTTGAACTCGGCCCCCGGCTTCCACTCCGGCCAGCGGGTGGAGTTCGCGAGTTCGGCGCCCAGGTCGTGGAAGACGCTGATCTCCTGGATCGCCCCGCTCATGTCCCAGTTCGGATCGAACTCGTCGGCGGGCTGGTGGTACTTGTCCCGCGTGTAGGCCTCGGAGGCCGCCTTGCCGGCGGCAACGCCGCCGTTCTCCAGGTTCTGGCCCGCGCCGAACGAGATGGCCGGCACGCCGCGCTTGGCGAACGGGAAGTGGTCCGAGCGATAGAAGCTGCCGGCCTGCGGGTTCGGGTCGGGGGTGAAGGTCATGCCGTACTTGGCGGCGACCCGCACCATGTCGTCCTGCAGGGTGAGCGGGGCGTCGCCCGACATGGTGATGTCCTTGGCCCGACCCAGCAGATTGACTCCGTCCATGTTCAGCACGGCCACGGTCTTGCCCAACGGGTAGAGCGGGCTGTCGGCGTAGTATTCCGAGCCCAGCAGGCCCTTCTCCTCGGCGGTCACCGCCAGGAACATCACCGAACGCTCGGGCTTGGGGCCCTTGGCGAAGATGCGGCCGAGCTCGAGCAGCGCCGCCGTGCCCGAGGCGTTGTCCAGGGCCCCGTTGTAGATCCTGTCGCCCCGCGCGTCGGGCGCGCCCACCCCCAGGTGGTCCCAGTGGGCGGTGTAGATCACCCGCTCGTCCGGGCGCTTGGCGCCGGGCACCACGCCGACGACGTTCTTGGACACCACCTTCTGGGCGTCCACCGCATAGTCGGTGGAGAAGGTGACGCCCTTCAGCTCAACCGGCTTGAACTCGCGCGTCTGGGCCTGCTTCTTCAGGGCCTCGAAGTCGAGGCCCGAGGCCTTGAACAGGGCCACGGCGTTGTCGCGCTGGACCCAGCCTTCCAGGGGCGCGTGGGCCTCGGTCGGATCCTTGCGGATGACGTCGAAGATCTCGTTGGTGTTGGAGTTCTTGACGGTGTTCCAGCCGTAGGAGGCCGGCTCGGTCTCATGGATCACCAGGAAGCCGATGGCGCCGCGGCGGGCGGCCTCCTCGAACTTGTAGGTCCAGCGGCCGTAATAGGTCATCGCCTTGCCGCCGAAGTCGCCCTGGCCGGTCTCGAAATCGGGGTCGTTGACCAGGACGAGGGCCACCTTGCCCTTCAGGTCCTGGCCCTTGAAGTCGTCCCAGTTGCGCTCGGGGGCGGTGACGCCATAGCCCACGAACACCACCGGCGCGTCCTTGACGGTCACGCGGTCGACGCCGGTCTGGGCGGCGCGGATGGCGATCTGTTCGCCCTGGGTCCAGGTCTCGGTCTTGCCGCCGACGTTCACCGACACGTTCACCGGCCCCTTGGTGGCGAAGCGGACCAGGGGCACGTCCTGGGTGTAGGCCCGGGTCCCGTCGGGTCGCAGGTCGCCGGCCGGCTGCACGCCCGCCGCCTTCAGCTGCTGGACCAGGTAGGCGACCGTCTTCTCCTCGCCGGCGCTGGCCGGGGCCCGCCCCTCGAACTCGTCGGCGGAGAGGATGCGGATGTCTTCCTTCATGCGCGCCCCATCGAGGGCGGGCGCGGCGAGGGCGGTGGTCGCGAACACGCAGGCGGCGGCCGCGCAGAACAGAAGCTTCTTCAAGTGACGCACTCGGTCTGTGGTTGTGGTTGCGCGACCTAATCGCGGCTTTCGGCGAAAAGCTAGAGCGCGGATCGCCGCCGGTCGATGAAGGCGCCGATTCCGTCCAGCACCACCTGCAGGCCCTGTTCGAAGCGCGTTTCCGGGTCGATGGCGAGGTGTCGCTGGTCGCGCCGGGCCTGGGCCAGCCGCAGGGTCTGCGGGTAGCGGTCGGGGCTCAGGTGCGGCTGCAGGGCCGGTTCAACCAGCGCCAGCCAGGCTTCGTCCGAAAGGCTGTCCCGCTGCGACGCCGTGCGGACCCGACGCGCCTCGGCCAGGGCGCCGCCGACGAAGTTGCGCAGCACATCGACGATGAGCCCTTTCTCCAGCGTGCTGAGGCCGGCGTCGTCGAGGGCGGCCATGACGCTCTCGATGCGGGTGAGCAGGTTGGGGCCAAGGGGCGGGCGATGCAGCGCCATTTCCAGCAGCCAGGGATGCTTCTGCGCCAGGTTCCAGCGGGCGCGGGCCATGAACGCCAGCGCCTCGCGCCAGTTCAGGCCCGGCGGCGCCATCTCGCCCTCGCCGAGCACCCGGTCGTACATCAGGGCGAGCAGCTCGTTCTTGGAGCGGACATAGGTGTAGATGGCCATGGGCGAGACGCCGACCGCCTGGGCGACGCTGCGCATGGAGATCGCCCCAATGCCGTCGCGATCGGCGATATCAATGGCCGCCTGGACCACGTCGTCGGTGGAGAACCTTGGCTTCGGACCGCGCTTGCCCGGTCCGTGAAGTCCCCACAGCAGCTCGATGCTGCGCCGGGGATCGTCGCCGATGTCGTCCTTCGCCATGCCGCTCCCGTGCCCTGCAAGTAATACTTTACATCATACGGAGTTTGGGGCAAACGGCGGCCCGCACGGAGCCCGGCAGAGGCGTCGGCGGGAGAGAACGTTGGGACGGTCACTGGTGCGACGGTCGTTGCGCCGGCCATTCAAAGCTTGTTCAACCAACGCCGGTCTTATCTCCCCCAGGGCCCAAGAGAAACGCATGCGAAACGCCGCCTCCGTCGCCGTCCTGGCCGCGCTGTCGTTGAGCGCCTGCGCCACGCCGCGCCCGGCGGACGTCGCCCTGCCCGGCGCCTTCGAGGCCTCGCCCGACCCCGCCCCGCCCGGCGCAATCGCCCTGGACCAGTGGTGGACCGCCTATGACGATCCCCAGCTGACCGGGCTCATCGAGCAGGCCCTGCTCCGCAACCCCGATATCCGCACCGCCGCCGCGCGGCTGCAGGAAGTCCGCGCCCAGCGCACCAGCGCCATCCTGCAGTACCTGCCCCAGGGCGACGCCAGCGGCGCAGCCAGCCGCACCCGGACCGACCAGCTGTCGGGCACGGAGGTCAACATCCCGGGCCTCTCCACCAGCGGCACGTCCGAGCGGTATTCCGCCGATTTCAACGTCAGCTGGGAGATCGACCTGTTCGGCCGCTCGCTCGCCGCCACCCGGGCGGCCAGCGCCGAGGTCGCCGCCGCGCGCTTCGCCTTCGAAGGCACCCGGGCCGCTATCGCCGCGCAGACGGCGGACGCCTACTTCCAGGCGCGGGGGCTGGCCATCCAGCTTGCCGACGCCCAGGAGACGGTGCGGATCCAGCGGGACCTCTACCGGATCGCCTCGCGCCGGGGCGAACTCGGGCTGGCCGCCACCTCGGAAGGCGATCGCATAGCTGGCGAACTGGCTCAGGCCGAAGCCCAGGTCCAGGGCCTGGAGGCCGAGCTGCAGGTGCAGAAGCGGGCCATCCTTATCCTGGCCGGGCGGATCGTGGAGCCCACCGCCAGCATCGACACGCCGCCGCAGGTGGGGATCGCCCCGCCCGTGCCCCAGTCCCTGCCGAGCGAACTTTTGCAGCGCCGC
Organism: Pseudomonadota bacterium; assembly: GCA_023412655.1. Lineage (GTDB taxonomy): Bacteria > Pseudomonadota > Alphaproteobacteria > Caulobacterales > Caulobacteraceae > Phenylobacterium. Next base: position 9,036 of record JAEYNH010000207.1, read on the forward strand.
CCGGACGTGCGCGAGGCCCAGCAACGGGTGCGCTCGGCCGCTGGCCAGCAGCGGCTGGCGCAACTCGCCTTTTTCCCGACCTTCAACTTCACGCCGGGCCTCGGCTGGTCGAGGCAGGAGCAGCCGGGATTCTTGTCGGAAACCCAGAGCTGGACCCTGGGCGGTTCGGTGCTGCAGCCGGTGCTGTCGATCCCCCGGCTGTTGCAGGACCTGAAGGTGCAGAACGCCCGCACCGAACAGGCGGTCACCGCCTACGAGCGGGCGGTGCAGACCGCCTTCCAGGAAGCCGAGGGGGCCCTGGTGCGGCTCGACGCCGACCGCCAGCGGGTGGACACCCTCACCGAGGGCGAGGTTCGGGCCCGGCGCGCCTTCGAGGCGGCCCGCACCGGCTACCAGCGCGGCCTCACCGACCTCAACACCCTGCTGAACGCCGAGGCGGGATGGCGCGCCACGCGCACCCAGCTGACCTCGGCCCAGGTGCAGGCCCTGCGCCGCAGCGTGCAGGCCTATCAAGCCATTGGCGGCGGCTGGCCCGCCGAAACCTACCCCCAAGCCCCGCTGGCGGCGCGATGAGAGACGGGATGCGACTGAAGTTCACCATTCTTCCGCTGATCGCAGCTCTGGCCCTGAGTGCTTGCCAGAAGCCGGAGCCGGCGCCCGCGGCGGCCGAGGAGGGCCGGAGCGTCCGGGTGCTGCGGCTGGAGCCGAGGCCCATGGCCGGGGCGATCACCGGCTCGGGCGACCTCGTGCCCCGGGAAGAGGCGGCGGTGGCGCCGGAAGTGACCGGCTATCGCGTGCTGCGCGTCCTGGCGGACGTGGGCGACTATGTGCGCGCCGGCCAGACGCTGGTGCAGCTCGACCCGGCCCTTCTGCAGGCCCAGGTGGCCCAGGCGGAGGCCCAGGCGGCCCAGGCCCAGGACCAGGCGCGCCGGGTGGAAGGTCTCGACGGCGAAGGCGTGGTGGCCCAGGAGCAGATCGCTCAGCGGCGGTTCCAGGCCCAGGCGGCCCAGGCCAATCTGCGCGACCTGCAGACCCGGCTGCGCAAGATGGCGGTGGTCGCTCCGGTGTCGGGCCTGGTCCTCGAGAAGACGGTGCGGCCGGGCGACCTGGCCGCCGGCTCGGGCACGCCCTGGTTCCGCATCGCCCGCGACGGGCAGATCGAACTGGCGGCCGACCTCAGCGAGGACGCCCTGGCCCGCATCCGGCCGGGCCAGGTGGCGGTGGTGACCCTGCCCAGCGGCGCCCAGGTGCAGGGCCGTGTGCGGATCGTCAGCCCGCAGATCGATCCTCAGAGCAAGCTGGGCGAGGTGCGCGTCACCCTGCCGGTGCGCAGCGACATCCGCGCGGGCGGCTTCGCCCAGGCGACGTTCGAGGGCGTCTCGGCCCCGGTGCTGGCGGTGCCGGAATCGGCGGTGCGCTACGACGCCAACGGCGCCAGCGTCATGGTGGTTGGCAAGGACAACCGGGTCCAGCGCGTGGCGGTGCAGACCGGCCAGCGCGCCAATGGGATGGTCGAGATCGTCCGTGGTCCGCCCGCCGGCTCGCTGGTGGTGCAGAACGCGGCCGCCTTCCTGCTGGACGGCGATCCGGTGCGCCCGGTGCTGGGTGACGCCGCCGCCACCCCCGGAGCCAAGCGATGAGCGAGCAAGGCGCGGGGCACGGCGGCTTCGCCATCTCGGCCTGGGCGATCCGCAACCCCGTCCCGGTCACCCTGCTGTTCATCGGCCTGGTGATCGCCGGGCTGCTTTCGTACAGCCGGCTGCCGGTCAAGCAGTTCCCCAACATCCAGTTTCCGGTGGTGGCCGTCACCATCACCCAGTCGGGCGCCGCGCCCGGCGAGATGGAGACCCAGATCACCCGGCCGGTGGAGGACGCCATCGCCGGGATCACCGGCGTCGACAATGTCCAGTCGGTGGTGACCCAGGGGGTCTCGACGACCTCGATCCAGTTCAACATGGGCGAGGACCTGCAGAAGAAGACCGACGAGGTCCGGGCCAAGATCGACCAGACCCGTCAGGTGCTGCCCCGGGACATCGACGAGCCGCAGATCACCCAGGTCGAGATCGACAGCGCCTTCCCGATCATCACCTACGCCGTGGCGGCTCCGGCCATGTCGGACGAGCAGCTGTCGTGGTTCGTGGACGACACGATCGCTCGGGAGCTGCAGACCGCCAAGGGCGTGGCCCAGGTCACCCGGGTGGGCGGCGTGGCCCGTGAGATCAACGTGGTCATCGATCCGGTGCGGCTGGCGGCCCGCGGCCTGACGGCGGCGCAGGTGAACAACGCCCTCAGCAGCTTCCAGCTCGACGCCCCGGGGGGCCGGCTGGAGGTGGGCGGCCGCGAACAGACCGTCCGCGTGCTGGGCTCGGTGCAGACCGTCGAGCAGCTGCGCCGGATGACCATCCCCACGGGGACCGGCGGCTATGTGCGCCTGTCCGACGTGGCCGACATCGGGGACGGCGCCTCCGAGGCCCGGGGCTTCGCGCGCCTGAACGGCCAGCCGGTGGTGGGCTTCCAGGTGGCCAAGACCAAGGACGCCTCCGACGTCGACACCGAGGATGCGGTGAACGAGAAGCTGGCGGAGCTGGCGAAGGCCTATCCGGGCGTCACCTTCACCAAGATCTACGCCTCGGTGGACGAGACCCGGGCCAACTTCCGCGCCACCCAGCACGTGCTGGTGGAAGGGATGCTGCTGGCCGGCCTGGTGGTGCTGCTGTTCCTGAGGGAATGGCGGGCGACCCTGATCAGCGTCGTGGCCATGCCGATCTCGCTGATCCCCACCTTCTTCGTCATGGAGCTGGCCGGCTTCTCCCTGAACCTGGTCACCCTGCTGGCCCTGACCCTGGTGATCGGCATCCTCGTCGACGACGCCATCGTCGAGATCGAGAACATCGAGAAGCGGGTGGCCCAGGGCGTGCGGCCCTATCAGGCCGCCCTGCAGGGGGCGGACGCCATCGGCCTGGCGGTGGTGGCGACCACCTTCGCCATCGTGGTGGTGTTCACCCCGGTGAGCTTCATGCCCGGCATCCCCGGGCAGTTCTTCAAGGAGTTCGGCCTGACCGTCTCGGTGGCGGTGCTGTTCTCGCTGCTGGTGGCCCGGATGGTCACCCCGCTGATGGCCGCCTACTTCCTGAAGCCGGCCGCCAAGCCCCATGCCCGCAAGCCGTTCAAAGGCCTCTATCGCAACGCCCTGGAATGGGCCCTGGCGCACCGGATCATCGCCGCCGTCGCCGGGCTCCTGATGTTCTTCGGCTCGCTGATGCTGGTGCCGCTGCTGCCCACCGGCTTCCAGCCTGCGGGCGACCCCGACTACATCTACGTCAATGTCCAGGGCCCGCCCGGCGCGACCCTGCACGACATGGAGACTGCCACCCAGGCCGTCACCCGGGTGATGAAGGCCCAGCCCGAGGTTACCGACGTCTTCACCCAGGTGGGCTCCACCGTGGCGAACTTCGGCCCGGGCGGCGGCCCCGGCGGCAGCGACGTCAGGTCGGGCACCATCACGGTGCTGCTGAAGTCCGACCGCAAGGTCACGGGCGCCGAGCTGAAGGACCGGGTGCGCCAGCAGATCGCGGCCATTCCCGATGTGCGGCTGAACTTCCTGGATTCGCAGGGCTCGGCCGGCTTCCAGCAGGTGCTCACCGGCCGGGATCCCGCCGCCCTGGACGCCGCCGCCCTCGAACTCGAGCGGCAGATGCGCAACGTGAAGGAAGTGGTGGATCCGCGGCCGGCCAATCCGCCGGTCGGGCCCGAGGTGGTGATCCGTCCGCGGCCGGATGAGGCGGCGCGCCTCGGCGTCTCGGTGGCGACCATCGCCCAGGCGGCGCGGGTGGCCACGGTGGGGGACATCGACGCCAATGTGGCCAAGCTGAACGAGGGCGAACGCCGTATCCCGATCCGCATCCGCCTGCCCGACAACGCCCGGGCCGACATCGAGCAGATCCGCCAGCTGCGCCTGCCCACGGCCACCGGCGGCGTCACCACCCTCGGGGCGGTGGCCGACGTGGAGTTCCAGGCCGGTCCGGCCCGGATCGACCGCCTGAACCGAGAGCGCCAGATCACCGTACAGGCCGAGATGGCGGACGGCGTCGAACTGGGCGAGGCGACCAATGCGGTCCACGCCCTGCCGATCATGAAGAACCTGCCGGCCGGGGTTCGCCCGGGCGCGGTGGGCGACGCCGAGGCCATGCAGGAGATGTTCGGCGGGTTCGTGGTGGCTTTCGCCACCGCCATCTTCCTGATGTTCGCCGTGCTGGTGCTGCTGTTCCGTAGCTTCTTCAAGCCGATCGTCATCCTGGCGGCCCTGCCGCTGGCGGTGGGCGGGGCGTTCATCGGCCTCCTGCTGTTCAACCTCTCGCTCTCGATCCCCTCGCTGATCGGCTTCCTGATGCTGATGGGGCTGGCGGCGAAGAACTCCATCCTGCTGGTGGAATACGCCATCGAGCGCGAGCGCGAGGGCATGAGCCAGCACGATGCGCTGATCGACGCCTGCGCCGAGCGCGCCCGGCCGATCATCATGACCACCGTGGCCATGGCCGCCGGCATGCTGCCCACGGCCATGGCGCTGGAGAAGGGCGCCGAGTTCCGCCAGCCGATGGCCATCGCCGTAATCGGGGGCCTGATCACCTCGACGATCCTGTCGCTGGTGCTGGTGCCGGTGGTCTACCGCTTCGTGGACGATTTCGAGAACTGGATCCGGCCCCGGGCGGCGAAGCTGATCACCCCGCGGGATGAGCCGCGTCCGGTGGCGCCCGAGGACCGGCTTTAGCCTTGACTGTGCAGGGTGGGTCAGGCCCGCCTGTGCGGGCGGCAGGATCATAGGGGCAGCGGAATGGCCGGGTTCTCCATCGATACGGCGCTGAAGTCGGGCTTCGGGCTGGCCCGGCGCCAGCCCCTGGCGGTGCTCGTCTGGGGCGTCGTGTATGCCCTCGTCGGCCTCCTGACCGAGGCGATCGCCGCCGGCCCCGCCCTGCCGGAATACCTCCGACTGCTGCAGGACGATCCGGATGGCGCCGCCCTGTTCCTGGAGAAGGCCGCCGAGGCCAACGGGCTCATCGCGCTGGGGCCCATGCTGCTGGTCAGCGCGATGGCCGCGGCCCTGGTCCATGGTGCGGTGGCCCGGGCGCTCCTCCATCCGGAAGAGCGCGGCTTCTTCTTCATGCGGCTCTCGCGGCGCGAACTGTGGCTTGGGCTCACCGTGCTTGTCCTGGCTATGGCCATGGTGGCGATCGCCTTCGCGGCGGGCATGGTGGTGATCCTCATCTCCATGGCCGGCGCCCTGTGGGGCGTCCTGGCCGGGGTCATCCTGGCCATCGGAGTGCTCTACCTCGCCGTCCGGTTCTCCACCGCCTGGGTCCAGGCCTTCGATGAACGGCGGCTGGTGCTGCGGGACGCCTGGCGGCTGACCAAGGGCCAGGGCTGGCGCCTCGTCCTGCTGGTGCTGGCGCTGCTCTTCCTGATCCTCATCCTCTCCGCGGTGGTGCTGATCCCCGCGGGGGTGATGGCGATGGTGCTGTTCGGCGTGGCGGGCGTCGCCGGCGGCTCCGCCTCGACACTGGTCGGCGTGGTCACCCTGTTGGTCTTGCTGGTGCTCGCCAGTGGCTTCTACGGCCTGATCCTGACCCTCTCGATCGCCGCCATGGTCGAGGTCTATCGGGCCCTGAGCGCCACGCGCCTGCCCGGCGGCGAGGCGGCCGAGGTGCTCGCCTAGAGCTCGCCGCGCAGGACCTGGGCGAACTGTTCGGGATCCACATTGCCGCCCGACAGCAGCAGGGCCACGGTCTCGCCGGGCCTTGCCGGCAGCTTGGACGCCAGCAGGGCCGCAAGGCTCACCGCCCCGCCCGGCTCCACCACCAGCTTGAGCGTCGAGAAGGCGTAGCGCATGGCCTCCGTCACCTCGGCGTCGGTGACGGTGATCACCGACGACAGGGTGCGCCGCATGATCGGGAAGGTGATCTCGCCCACGAACGGGCTCTCCAGGGCGTCGCACAGCGACCGGCCGGTCGCCTTCTGAACCACGATCTCGCCGCGCTCGAGGGACTTGGCGGCGTCGTCGAAGCCGGCCGGCTCGACGCCCACGATCCGGGTGTCCGGCGACAGGTGCTTCACCGCGGTTCCCAGGCCGGCGATCAGCCCGCCGCCGCTGATCCCCGTCGCCACCAGGTCCAGCCGGGCGCCCAGGGCGCTCGCCTGCCGGACCAGCTCCAGCCCGGCCGTCCCCTGGCCGGCGACGATATGCGGGTCGTCGAAGGCCGGGACCACCACGGCACCGCGCTCCTGGGAGATTCTGGTGGCGATGGCCTCGCGGCTCTCGGTCAGCCGGTCGTAGAACAGCACCTCGGCGCCGTAGCCCCGGGTGGCCGCCACCTTCACGGCGGGAGCGTCCCTGGGCATGACGATCACCGCCGGGACGCCCAGCAGCTTCGCCGCCAGCGCCACGCCCTGGGCATGGTTGCCGGACGAGAAGGCCACCACACCCCGGCGCCGCTCATCCTCCGTGAGCTGGACCAGGCGGTTGTAGGCGCCGCGGAACTTGAAGGCGCCCACCCGCTGCAGGGTCTCGGGCTTGATCAGCACCCGCAGGCCGGTGCGCTCGTTCAGCGCCGGGCTCTCGACCAGCGGGGTCTCGATGGCGACGCCCTTAAGTCGCTCCGCGGCGGCCTCGATGTCCCGGAAGCTGACGCTCACCGCGCGAACACCATGGCGTCGTCGGCGAAGGCCTTGAACTCCAGGGCGTTGCCGGAGGGGTCGAGGAAGAACATGGTCGCCTGCTCTCCGGGCTGCCCCTTGAAGCGGATCTGCGGGGAGATGACGAACTCCACCCCCGCCGCCTGCAGCCGCTCGGCCAGTTCGTGCCAGTCGGGCAGGGACAGGATGACGCCGAAGTGGCGCACCGGCACGTCCTCGCCGTCCACCGGATTGGTGGCGCGGCGCCCGATCTCGTCCGGCGCGAGGTGGGCGACGATCTGATGTCCGTGGAAATCGAAGTCGATCCACTCGGGGCTGGAGCGACCCTCCGGGCAGCCCAGCAGGCCGCCGTAGAACGCCCGGGCCTCCTCCAGGTCGCGGACGGGGAAGGCCAGGTGGAAGCGCGGGATGTCCATGATCGCCTGATAACGCCGGGGCGCCTTGAGGGCGAGGGCCACTTGGTCTAAACGGGCGCCGCAATCGATCCCCGCCTCCCCGCCGAGCACCTGTCGAAGGGCCGGGAGGCGTCAGCCTGGCAGGTGGAAGGATCGTACCCATGGCCAATGTGACGGTGATCGGCGCCCAGTGGGGCGACGAGGGCAAGGGCAAGCTGGTGGACTGGCTGTCCAATCGGGCCGATGTGGTCGTGCGCTTCCAGGGCGGCCACAACGCCGGCCACACCCTGGTGGTGGGCGACCAGGTCTACAAGCTCAGCCTGCTGCCGTCGGGCGTGGTGCAGGGCAAGCTGTCGATCATCGGCAACGGCGTGGTGGTCGATCCCTGGCACCTGCTCAAGGAGATCGCCACCCTGGGCGAGCAAGGCGTGAACATCACGCCGGACCTGCTGGTCCTGGCCGACAACGCCTGCCTGATCCTGCCGCTGCACCGGGACCTCGACCAGGCCCGGGAAGCGGCCGCCACCAACAAGATCGGCACCACCGGCCGGGGCATCGGCCCCGCCTATGAGGACAAGGTGGGCCGCCGGGCGATCCGCGTCGCCGACCTTGTCGACCGGGCCGCGCTTGAGGCCAAGATCGACCGCCTGCTGGCGCACCACACCCCCCTGCGGCGCGGCCTTGGCCTGCCCGAGTACGATGGGGCGGCCCTGCTCGCCGAGCTGGAGGAGATGGCGCCAAAGATCCTGCCGTTCGCCCGCCCGGCCTGGCTGATGCTGGACGAGGTGGTGAAGGCCGGGCGCCGGGTGCTGTTCGAGGGCGCCCAGGGCGCGCTGCTGGACGTCGACCACGGCACCTATCCCTATGTGACCTCCTCCAACACCGTGGCGGGCCAGGCCGCGGCCGGCTCGGGCCTGGGGCCCAAGGGCCCGGGCTATGTGCTGGGCATCGTCAAGGCCTACACCACCCGCGTGGGCGAGGGGCCGTTCCCCACCGAACTGTCGGACGAGGTGGGCCAGCACCTGGGGACGGTGGGCCGGGAGTTCGGGACCGTCACCGGCCGCTCGCGCCGCTGCGGCTGGTTCGATGCGGCCCTGGTGCGCCAGTCGGTGGCCCTCAACGGCATCGCCGGCGTCGCCCTGACCAAGCTGGACGTGCTGGACGGCTTGCCGACGCTGAAGATCTGCACGGGCTACGCCATCGACGGCGAGCCGATCGGCTACCTGCCGGCCGGCCTGAAAGCCCAGGGCCAGCTGACCCCGGTCTATGAGGAGATGGAGGGCTGGAGCGAGACCACCCAGGGCGCGCGCTCGTGGAAGGACCTGCCGGCCAACGCCGTGAAGTACGTCCGGCGGATCGAGGAGCTGATCGGGGCCCCGGTGGCGCTGCTGTCCACCAGCCCGCAGCGGGACGACACCATCCTCATGCGCGACCCGTTCCAGGACTAGGAAAGCACCCCGCGGGGCGGGGCCGATTCGGGGTTCGTTTACGCAAGGGGTCGTATCGAACGGAGCCGGGAGAGGGTTTCCGTGTTCGACGACGACAAGAGAACGATCCGGCGGATGGCCCCGCACCTCCAGCGGGTGCTGATCGTCGATCCGCAGCCGACCAGCGCGGCCATGGTGGGCGAGGCGATGCGCAACATCGCCCGTTCCCAGACTTGGATCGCAACCACTCCCGAGCGCGGCCTGAAGCTGTGCGAGACGATCGATCCGCAGGTCGTCTTCGTCGAGCTGATGTTCGAGAAGATGAGCGGGGTCGACTTCACCAAGCGTCTGCGCCGAAGCCGCTCCCAGGCCCGGCAGGCGCCGGTGATCATGGTGACCAGCACGGCCACCGCGGCCAGCATCCTCGCGGCCCGCGACGCAGGGGTTCACGAATTCCTGCGGCGGCCCTTCACCATGAAGGACCTGCTACGGCGGCTGGAAGCGGTGACGCTGCGCCAGCGCGACTGGATCGAGGCGGTGGGCTACGTCGGCCCCGACCGGCGCCGGTTCAATTCAGGCGACTACACGGGGCCGCTGAAGCGCCGCTCGGATAACCGCGCGACGCCCGATGCGGCGCGGCTCGCCCAGGCGCTCAAGATCCTGCGCTCGGCGGTGGCCTCGTTCGACAGCGACCCGTCCCAGGCCACCCGGGCCATCGAGACCCAGGTGCAGTCGATCCAGAAGGCGGCCACGGCGGCGGCGGATCTCAAGCTCACCACGGCGGCGGCCGAGCTCGCCCGCTACATCGTGCTGTCGCGCAAGATGGGCGTGGCGCTCACCGCCGCCGAGGTGGCGAAGCACGCCGCCGCCCTCCTGGCCTATATGCCGAAGGACGACGCGGCGGCGGCCTGAGGGCCCTTTAGGCGTCGACCAGGTTCCGCTCTTCGGCGGCGGCGCGCATCGACTTCTGCAGCTTCTCGAAGGCGCGCACCTCGATCTGGCGCACCCGCTCACGGCTGACGCCGTATTGCGAGGCGAGTTCCTCGAGGGTCGTGGGCTCGTCCTTGAGGCGCCGCTCGGTGAGGATGTGGCGCTCGCGGTCGGTGAGCTCGGTCATCGCCTCTTCGAGCAGGCTCATGCGCAGGTTCTTCTCCTGCGTGTCGGCGACGATGCTCTCCTGGCTGGGGGTGTCTTCGTCCACCAGCCAGTCCTGCCACTCGGCCTCGGAGTCGGCCCGCAGGGGCGAGTTGAGCGAGGCGTCCCCACCCGACAGGCGCCGGTTCATGGAGATGACCTCTTCGTCCAGCACGCCGAGCTTGGTGGCGATCTGGCTCACCTGGTCCGGGCGGAGGTCGCCTTCCTGCAGGGCGGCGATCTCGGACTTGGCCTTGCGCAGGTTGAAGAACAGCTTCTTCTGCGCCGCCGTGGTGCCCATCTTCACCAGGCTCCAGGACCGCAGGATGTATTCCTGGATCGAGGCCCGGATCCACCACATGGCGTAGGTCGCCAGGCGGAAGCCCTTGTCGGGGTCGAACTTCTTCACCGCCTGCATCAGGCCGACGTTGCCCTCGGAGATCACCTCGCCGATGGGCAGGCCATAGCCGCGATAGCCCATGGCGATCTTGGCCACGAGGCGCAGGTGGCTGGTCACGAGGCGGTGCGCCGCCTCGGGGTCCTGGTGCTCGGTCCACCGCTTGGCCAGCATGAACTCCTCGTCCTTGGCCAGCATGGGGAACTTGCGGATTTCCGAAAGATACCGGCTGAGGCCGCCTTCCGGCGACATCACGGCAAGCGCGTTCGCGGCCATGGTAAAATCCCCTTTTCCACCGGACGTTCAGGCCGCGCGCCAACCCGACGCGCAAAGGACCAACACCCCATCCAACCATTCAGATAAGTACGAGGTTGCGGTGACGCTAGGTCGCGGGAGGACGACCTGAATGTCCGACTGCTCTAGTGGGGCATTTTCTACGCCCCCACCATGGCGCCATCAAGGCAGGGTTTCTCACACCTGCTGTTAGCTCGGCTTGCAGGCCAGGGGCCCCTGGTGTCGGGAGCTGGCCGGCCCGTTCGTCCTCAGGCCAGATGACGGCGCCTCGTCCACCTAGATGGGGCGTCGCGGGCTCCAGCGGAAGGGACGGGAACATGCCCAGGATCACCAACTGCCTTTGGTTCGACCGCCAGGCCGAAGAGGCCGCCGAGTTCTATTGCGGCGTGTTCCCGAATTCGCGCATCAGCAAGGTCGCGCGCTATCCCGACAGCATGGGCGGCGAGCGCGCCGGGACCGTGATGACCGTGGAGTTCGAACTGGACGGAGCCCCGTTCGTGGGTCTCAACGGCGGACCGGAGTTCAAGTTCGATGAGGCGGTCAGCTTCCAGATCGACTGTCAGGATCAGGCCGAGGTCGACCACTACTGGAACGGCCTGCTCGCAGGCGGCGGCCGGGAAAGCCAGTGTGGCTGGCTGACCGACCGCTTCGGCCTGTCCTGGCAGGTGGTGCCGCGCCAGCTCATCGAACTCACCACGGGCCCTGATCGAGCCAAGGCCTCCCGGGTGTTCGCGGCGATGATGCAGATGGTCAAGCTGGACGTCGCCCAGCTCGAGGCCGCCGCCGCGGCGGCCTAGAGCCGCTCCAGCAGCCCCTCGAGCCTGGCCATGTCCTCGGGCAGGGGGCTTTCGAAGCGCATGGCCTCGCCGGTGATCGGATGGACGAACCCCAGCACCGCCGCGTGCAGGGCCTGGCGGTAGAGGCCGGCCTCGCGGATGGCGGCGCGGACGGCTTCGGCCGGCGGGCCCGAGCCATAGGTGGGATCGCCCAGGCAGGGCGAGCCCTTGGAGGCGAGGTGCACCCGGATCTGGTGGGTGCGGCCGGTTTCCAGCCGGCACGCCACCCGGCCGGCCAGCGGCCGCTCCTCGGGCCCGAACACGCGCTCCACCAGATAATGGGTGACGGCGTGCCGGCCGCCGCTCTTCACCATCGCCATCTTCTTGCGGTCGTGGGTGGAGCGGGCGATGGCGCCCTCAATGGTCCCCCGCCGGGGGCTGGGCGCGCCCCGCGTGAGGGCGATGTACATCCGCTCGATGTCGTGGGCCGCGAACAGGGCCGACAGGCCCTGGTGGGCCGCGTCGGTCTTGGCCACCACCACGACGCCCGAGGTCTCCTTGTCGATCCGGTGGACGATGCCCGGCCGCGCTACCCCGCCGATGCCCGACAGGCTGTCGCCGCAGTGATGCAGCAGGGCGTTGACCAGGGTGCCGCTCTCGCTGCCCGGGGCCGGATGCATGGCCAGGCCCGGCGGCTTGTCGATGACGATCAGATGTTCGTCCTCGAACAGCACCTTCAGCGGGATCGCCTCGGGCTGCGGCTCGGCGGGCTCGGGCGGCGGCACGGCCACGGTGTAGGCGCCGGTGCGGGCCTTGGCCTTGGCGTCGGTCACCGCCACCCCGTCGAACACCACCTGGCCGGCGGCGATCAGGGCCTGCAGCCGCGCCCGCGAGAGATCGGGCAGCAGGGCGGCGAGCACCTTGTCGATGCGCTCGCCGGCCACGGCCTCGGGCGCCTCGACGGTGCGCAGCTCGCCGCTGAGGTCTCCGGCGTCCGCGACCTCGCCGATCTCCCCGACGTCCTCAGAGGCCATGCTTCTCGCTGGCGCCTTCCTCGTGCCCGGCGATGGAGCCGTCCTTGAACAGATATTCGCGCAACTGCTCGTCCGCCTCCTGGTCGTTGCGGCGCAGCCATTCCAGCACCATGGCCGCGTGCTCCAGCTCCTCGCGGGCGTTATGCAGCAGGATCTTCTTCAGTTCCTCGTCGTCGCAGTCGTCGGCACGCTGGCGGTACCAGTCCACGGCCTCCAGCTCCTCGATGATCGAGGTGATGGCGTAGTGCTTGTTGAGGGTGTCGCGCGACAGTTTCTCGCGCGGAACGTGAAGGCCTTCACTCGACATGGACTGTCATGCTCCTGTGGTGTTGCGCCGACTAATACGTGGGCGGAGAGGCAGGGGGAACGCTGATGAAGCTGGATAGACGCAAAGCCCTGGCGCTGCTGGGGCTGGGGGCGGCGACGCCCATCTCGGCGCAAGCCAGCATACCGCTGCCCGACGGCGTGTTCCGTCACGGCGTGGCGAGCGGCGATCCGCTGCATGACCGCGTGGTGATCTGGACGCGGCTGACCCCGACCTCGGACGCCGGGGCGCCCATGCGAGTGGAATGGCAGGTGGAAGACGCCGCTCGCCCAGGCCGCGCCGTCGCGCGCGGCGTCGCCACCACGGACGCTTCGCGCGATTTCACGGTCAAGGTGGACGTCACCGGGCTGAAGCCTGCGACGGACTATGTCTATCGCTTCCGCGCCGGGGCGGTCTCCGCGGAAGGCCGCACGCGCACCCTGCCGAAGGGCTCCACCAAGGACGTGGTCCTGGCGGTGGCCTCCTGCACCCTCTACCCGAACGGCTACTTCAACGCCTACCGGGCCATCGCCGACCTGCCCCGGGTCGACGCGGTGCTGCACCTGGGCGACTACATCTACGAATACGGCGGGCCGGGCAGCTACGGCATGAACTCGGCCGTCGCCGCCGAGCGCCCGCACGATCCGCCGAACGAGTGCGTCAGCCTGGCCGACTACCGGCGCCGCCACGCCCAGTACAAGGCCGATCCGGACCTGCAGGCGGCCCACGCCCGGGCGCCCTGGATCGTCGCCTGGGACGACCACGAGACGGCCAACGACAGCTGGCTGCACGGGGCCCAGAACCACCAGCCCGCCGACGAGGGCGACTGGGACGCCCGCAAGGCCGCCGCCCTGAAGGCCTATTACGAGTGGATGCCGATCCGCGAGCCGCGGCCCGGCCAGGACCTGGTCTCGGCCACCGAGCGCGCCTTCCACTTCGGCGACCTCGCCAGCCTGATCATGGTGGAGACCCGGCTGGGCGCCCGCGATCGCCAGCTGACCCTCGAGGCCGACCTGCCGGTGGTGGACGGCAAGCCCGACGTGGCCGCCTTCCGCGCCAGGCTGAACGATCCCGCCCGCCGCATGATGGGCGAGCGGCAGGAGGGCTGGATCGCCGGCGAACTGGCACGCTCGGTCAAGGCCGGCCACGCCTGGCAGGTGATCGGCAACCAGGTGGTGATGGCCAAGGTGGTCTCGCCGACGCGCAAGGACCTGTCGCCCGAGCAGCTCGCCAAGGCGACCCCCGCCGCGCTCGCCCGGCTGGACCGGCGCGCCCGGGCCGGCGAGCTCGGCCTGCCGGCGGCCCTCGACATGTGGGACGGCTATCCGGTGGATCGCGAGCGGCTCTACGCCCTGTTCCGCCAGACCGGCGCCCGGCCGGTGGTGCTGTCGGGCGACAGCCATTCGTTCTGGGCCAATGAGCTGCACGACGAGTCCGGCCGGCGGGTGGCGTGCGAGTTCGGGGCCACCGCCATCACCAGCCCCGGCGGCGGCGAGCTCTCACCGGGGGTGGACGCCGGCGAGCTGGTGGCCCTGGCCAGCCCCGAGGTGGTCTACAACAACCAGGTGGCCCGGGGCTTCATCCTGCTGACCCTGACCCGGGAGGCGGCCAAGGCCGAGATGGTGGGCGTCTCCACCATCGTTGCGCGCGACTTCACAGCCGCGCCGGTGGCGAGCTTCCAGGTGACGCCGGAGGGGACGGGCGTGTCGAAGGTGGCGGCGCTCTAGCGCCGCTCCAGGGCCAAGCGCAGGCCGAACGCCAGGAAGACGCCGCCGGTCAGCCGGTCCAGCCACCGCACCACGCCAGGGCGGCGCAGGGCCTGGGCGATGGGCTGGGTGGCCGCGATCAGCGCCGCGAACCAGACCGCCGACATCAGCCCGTGCAGGGCGGCGAGGCCGAAGATGAACGGGCCGGCGGGCGCGCCCTGGGGCAGGAACTGCGGCAGGAAGCTCACGTAGAAGACGCCGACCTTGGGGTTCAGCAGGTTGGTCAGGAAGCCCCGGCGCATCCAGGCCATGCTCGAGCCGGCCAGGCCCGAACCGGCGGCGGCTGGGGCGCCGGCCACGTCGAACCGTTCGCGCGGCCGGAGGATCAGGTTCAGCGCCAGCCAGACGAGATAGGCCGCCCCGACCCACTTCAGGACGCTGAAGGCGAGCTGCGAGGCGGCGAACAGGGCGCCGAGGCCGAAGGCCGCCGCCGCGCCCCAGACGAGGCAGCCGGCGATGATTCCCGTCCCGGCGAGGGCCGCCCGCCTGGGCCCCTCGACGGCGGCGGTGCGCAGCACGAGGGCGGTGTCCAGCCCCGGCGTGACGGTGAGCAGCGCCGCGGCCGCCGAGAACGCCAGCAGGGCCTGGACGACCGTCACGGGCGCTTCACCAGCTTGCCGTTCTCGATGGTGCGGTAGAAGCAGCTGGCCCGGCCGGTGTGGCAGGCGCCGCCGTCCCCCTGGGGCCAGACCTTCAGCCAGACCGCGTCCTGGTCGCAGTCGATGCGCATCTCCTCCAGGACCTGCACCTGGCCCGAGGTGGCGCCCTTGTGCCAGAGCTCCTGGCGCGAACGGCTCCAGTAGTGGGCCTCGCCCGTCTCCATGGTGCGGGTGAGGGCCTCGGCGTTCATCCACGCCAGCATCAGCACCTCGCCGGTCTCGGCGTGGGTGGCGACGGCGGCGATCAGGCCGTTCTCGTCGAAGCGGGGCGCGAGCTTGGCGCCCTCCTCGAGGAGCTTCTTGTCGGAGAGGGTGGGGAAGCCGGTGGATTGTGTCATGGCTTCCCCTTAGCCCGCTACTTGCGGTTCACGAAGTCGAGGAAGCGCTGGCGCAGCGTCGGATCGGTCTTGAAGACCCCGGTGAACTGGGTGGTGATCGTCGAGACGTGGCGGTGGTGCACGCCCCGGGTGGTCATGCACTGGTGGGCCGCGTCGATCAGCACGGCGACGCCGGCCGGGCGCAGGCTGTCGGTGATGGCGTCGGCGATCTGCTGGGTCATGGTCTCCTGGGTCTGGAGACGGCGGGCGAAGATCTCGACCACCTTGGCCAGCTTGGAGATGCCCACCACCCGGTTGGTCGGCATGTAGGCCACATAGGCCTTGCCGAGGAACGGGGCCATGTGGTGCTCGCAGTGGCTCTCCACCTCGATGTCGCGCAGCATGACGATGTCGTCATAGCCCTGCACGTCCTCGAAGGTGCGCGACAGCTCCTTGGCCGGGTCGGCGCGATAGCCCTCGAACCATTCCTCATAGGCGTCCACCACGCGCTTGGGCGTGTCGATCACGCCTTCCCGGCGCGGGTCGTCGCCGGCCCAGGCGATCAGCGTGCGGACGGCCTCCATGGCCTCCTCGCGGGTGGGGCGCTTGACCGGTTCGAGGTTCTCGTCGGTCCCGATCAGGGTCCGGTCGCGGGAAACGGCATCCATTGAGAGCGGTCTTCCTGAGGGCTGAGTTGCGCCGGGACGAAGGCCCCGGAAATGACGCGTGCCACCCTATGTCCTTCCGGTGGAGCGCGACGTGGCGCCCCGTCCGGGCGATCTGTATATGGGGCGGAACCCCTTACCGGCAACCTTGCCGCAGCGTTAGCGTGACTGTGACTTCCGAATGAGCCTCGCCCTGTACGACACCATGGCCCGCGAGAAGCGGGCCTTCGTCCCCACCGATCCGTCGCGGGTGACGATGTATGTGTGCGGGCCCACGGTCTACAACTACGCCCACATCGGCAATTTCCGGCCGGTGGTGGTGTTCGACCTGCTGTTCCGCGTGCTGCGTGAACTCTATGGCGAGGACGCCGTGGTCTATGCGGCCAACGTCACGGACGTGGACGACAAGATCAACCGCAAGGCCGCCGAAGAGGGCGTGCCGATCGCCACCGTCACCGACCGCTACCTCGCGGCCTACAACGCCGATGCGAAGGCGCTGGGCGCCCTGGCTCCCACCTTCCAGCCCCGGGTCACCGAGACCATGGCCGAGATCATCGCCATGATCGGCCGGCTGGTGGAGAACGGCTCGGCCTATGCCGCCGAGGGCCATGTGCTGTTCGCCACCGACAGCTTCCCCGGCTACGGCCAGCTGTCCGGCAAGCCGATGGACGACCTGATCGCCGGCGCCCGGGTGGACGTGGCCCCCTACAAGAAGGACCCCCGGGACTTCGTGCTGTGGAAGCCGTCCAAGCCGGGCGAGCCGGAATGGGAAAGCCCGTGGGGACCTGGCCGGCCGGGCTGGCACATCGAATGCTCGGCGATGATCGAGGCCGCCCTCGGCCTGCCGATCGACATCCACGGCGGCGGCATCGATCTCGTCTTCCCGCACCATGAGAACGAACTGGCCCAGGGCGTCTGCGCCGCCCATCCGGGCGGGCACGGCCAGACCTACGCCCGCTACTGGATGCACAACGGCTTCCTCAACATGGCCGACGAGAAGATGAGCAAGAGCCTGGGCAACGTCGCCCTGGCCCACGACCTGCTCAAGACCTATCCCGGCGAGGCCCTGCGCTGGGCCCTGCTGAGCGGCCACTACCGCCAGCCCCTGGAGTGGACCGACACCCTGATCGAGCAGGCCAAGAGCAATCTCGACCGCCTGTACCGCACTCTCGACGACAGCCTGCGCGAAGCCGGCGACGAGATCGACGATCCGGCCGTCGCGCCTGAGGTCGCCCGGGCGCTGCACGACGACCTCAACACCCCGGCGGCCATGGCGGCCCTGTTCCAGATCTCGGACGAGCTGCGCGGCGCCGTCACCCGCAAGGACAAGGCCGGCGCGGCCCGGGCGCGGGCCCGGCTGGTGGGCTCGGCCAATCTCATGGGCTTCCTGGGGCAGGCGCCGCAGGCCTGGTTCCAGGCCGGGGCCGACGATGACCTGAAGTCCAGGGTCGAGGCGCTCATCGCCGCCCGCCAGACGGCGCGGGCCGAGAAGAACTGGCCCGAGGCCGACCGCATCAGGGCCGAACTGGCGGCGTTGAACGTCGAGGTGATGGACGGCCCGTCCGGGGCGACCTGGCGGATCAAGGAGCAGGCGTGATGGCCTTCAAGCCGGGCGAGCTGAAATCCCAGCCCTTCGGCCGCGGCGGCGGCATGGGCCCCAAGACCATGAGCCTCAAGACCGAGGGCCGGCCTCCGCCGCCCAAGGGGCCGCGCGGCTACCGGGTGGAAGATCGCATCGGCGTCCAGGCGCCCGCCGAGGTGATCTGGGACGTGATCTACGACCTGGAGCGCTGGGCCGAGTGGAACCCCACCTATCCCAAGGCCTCGGGCGTCATCCGCATCGGCGAGCTGCTGACCGTCACCCTGGCCCTGCCGGGACAGGCCCATCAGGAGCTGCGGCCGCGGGTGCTGGAGTGGGTGCCCCACGAGCAGCTGCACTGGCAGCTCTCCATGCTCGGCGGGATGATCAAGACCCTGCGCTACGTCGAGATCCAGTCGCTGGCCGAGGCCAGCTGCATCGTCGACAACGGCGAGATCTTCGGCGGCCTCATGGGGCCCTCGCTGGGCCGGCGGATGTCCCGGCCGGTGCGGCAGGGCTTCAGGGCCATGAACGAGGCGCTGAAGGCCCGCGCCGAGGAGATATGGACCGCCCGCAAGGGCTGAGCCTTCCCGCCGCAAGCTTGGCGGCGGCTCCGTCCTCCCCCATGGTGTCGGCAACGACAAGACAATGGAGGGGCGGAAATGGCGGCGCAGATCGGGCGTACGGTGGCGGAATCCACGCCGGAATGGCCGGAGGTTCCCAGGCCCCCGAAGGGCGCGCCGAACATCCTGGTCGTGCTGTTCGATGACGTCGGCTTCTCGGACTTCGGCTGCTACGGCTCGCCGATCCGCACCCCCACCATCGACGCCCTGGCGGCCGAGGGCCTGAGGCTCGCCGGCTTCCACACCACGGCCATGTGCTCGACCACCCGGGCGGCCCTGCTCACCGGCCGCAACCACCATTCGGTGGGCGTGGGCTGCCTGGCTAACTTCGATTCCGGCTTCCCCGGCTATCGCGGCAAGATCGCCCGGGAGGCTGGCACGCTGCCCGAGATGCTGCGCCCGCACGGCTACCGGAACTACATGGTCGGCAAGTGGCATGTGACGCCGCTCACCGAGACCGGACCCACCGGGCCCTTCGACGGCTGGCCCCTGGGGCGGGGCTTCGACCGCTTCTACGGCTTCATGGACGCCGAGACCGACCAGTACGCGCCCGAACTCGTGCGGGACAACACGCCCATCGCCCCGCCCGGGACCTTCGCCGACGGCTACCACCTGACCGAGGATCTGGTGGACCAGTCGATCCGCTACATCGCCGACCACCTCGCCGATGCGCCGGACAAGCCCTGGCTGCTGTGGCTGGCGCCCGGCGCCTGCCATGCGCCGCACCAGGCCCCCGCCGAGCTGATCAGGAGCTACGACGCGGTGTTCAAGGACGGCTGGGACGTGGAGCGCCAGCGCCGGCTCGAGCGGCAGAAGGCCATGGGCGTCGTCCCGCCCGACACCCGCCTGCCGCCGCCCAACGACGGCGTACGCCCCTGGGACAGCTACGAGCCCGACGAACAGCGCCTGTTCACCCGCCTGCAGAGCGCCTTCGCCGCCATGCTGGATCACGCCGACCAGCATCTCGGGCGGCTGGTGGACTTCCTCGAGCGGGCGGGCGTCCGCGACGACACCCTGATCCTCGTGCTGTCCGACAACGGCGCCAGCCAGGAGGGCGGGCCGCAGGGCTTCGTCAACGCCATGGGGCCGTTCAACTTCCGCGGCGAGCCGATGACCGAGAAGATCGCCCGGATCGACGACATCGGCGGCCCCGACACCCATTCCAACTTCCCGCAGGGCTGGGCCATGGCGTCCAACACGCCCCTGCGCCGCTACAAGCAGAACACCCACGGGGGCGGCATCCGGGACCCGCTGGTGGTCTCCTGGCCCAGAGGGCTCGCCGCCCGTGGCGAGGTGCGGCAGCGCTTCGCCCACGCCTGCGACCTGACGCCGACCCTGCTGGAGCTGATCGGGGTGACGCCGCCCGGGAGCGTGCAGGGCGTGCCCCAGACGCCGCTGGAGGGCGAGAGCTTCGCCGCCGCCCTGCGCGACCCTGAGGCTCCGCGCCGGGCGAGCCCCCAGTACTTCGAGATGTTCGGCCACCGGGGCCTGTGGAAGGACGGGTGGAAGGCGGTGGCCTTCCACCCGCCGGGTACGCCGTTCGAGGACGACCGCTGGGAGCTCTACCACCTCGACGCCGACTTCTCGGAAAGCGAGGATCTGGCCGAGCGCGAGCCCGAGCGGCTGCAGGCGCTGGTGGACGAATGGTGGCGGCAGGCCGAGGCCAGCAAGGTGCTGCCCCTGGACGACCGCTTCGGGCCGCGGTTCGCCGAGAACGCAGCGCGGTTCCAGGGGGCGCGCCGCCGGTTCGTCTTCCACGCCGGCATGGGTCACCTGCCCACCGACGTGGCCCCGGATGTCCGGGCCCGCACCTATCGGATCGAGGCCGAGGTACGACTCAAGGGCGGCGAGGAGGGCGTCCTGCTCGCCCACGGCGACGCCACCAGCGGCTATTCGCTGTACGTCCAGGGCGGGCGGCTGAAGCATACCCTGAACATCGGCGGCGAGAAGACCACGGTGGTCTCGGACCGGCCGGTGGCCGCGGGCGCCACCCGGCTCGGCGTTGTCTCACGCAAGGTCGGCGAGGGGCCGGAGCGGACCTTTACCCTCACCATCGACGGCGAGCCGGCGGGCGAGGTGACGGCCACCACCGGCTTCCACACCCTGATCTCCTGGTCGGGCCTCGACATCGGCCTCGACCGGGGCAGCCCGGTGGCCGACTACGCCGCCCCGTTCGCCTTCACCGGCGCCCTGCGCAAGGTGACGGTGAGCATGGACGGTGACCAGGCCCTGGACGGCGCAGCCGTGGGTGAGGCCGAGATGGCGCGGCAGTAGGCCTCAGCCCTCCACGAAGGTGGTGAACCCGCCGTAGATCATCCGCTTGCCGTCGAACGGGGTGTTGGAAGGATCGTAGGCGTTCATCCTCGGGTCCTTCATGACCTCGGCGTTGATGCGGTCGCGATCCTCCCGGCTCCTGTAGGTGATCCAGGAGAAGATCACCGTCTCGTCGGGCGTTGCCTGGACGGCCCGGGGGAAGGACGTGAGTTCGCCGTAGGGCACGTCGTCGGCGACGCATTCCATGTAGGACAGCGCCCCGTACTCCATCCAGCAGGTCCGGCCGAGCTCGGCCATCTTGCGGTACTCATCCAGCTTGTCCTTGGGGACGGCGAGCACGAAACCATCGACATAGGCCATTGGAGAGCTCCTTCTCCGGCGGACGTTCCTCCGAAAGGACGATCTGGCTGCCGGCGGACCGACACCTCAAGGGAACTTTTTCCGCCCGCCGATTTGACAGGCGCAGGTCCGGCGCCGACTTAAGGCGCGCGATGATCGACGACCTCTACTCGGCCAGGCTGTTGCGGCTGGCGGCGGAAATCCCGCACGCCGGGCGCCTTCCCGCGCCCGACGCCTCGGCCGAGAAGGTGTCGAAGCTCTGCGGCAGCCGGGTGGTGGTGGACGTCACCGTGGCCGACCGGCGCGTCACCGGCTTCGCCCAGGACGTGAAGGCATGCGCCCTGGGCCAGGCGGCCGCCTCGGTGCTCGGCTCGGGCGTCGTCGGGGCCAGCCTTCCCGAGCTGGAAGTGGCCGCCGACCAGTTCCGTGCTATGTTGAAGACGGGCGGACCGCCGCCCGAAGGACGCTTTGCGGATCTAGCGATGTTGGCCCCGGTGAAGGACTATCCCGCCCGCCACGCCTCGACGCTCCTGGCGTTCGAGGCCGCCGTGGAGGCTGTCCGGGCGGCGATTGCGCGAACTAGCCCCGCCGGCGCGGCTTGATCCTCTCGTAGAGCCCGCGTAACGCAGGGCCGAACCCAAAAGCTTCCGCCGCCGGCATGAACCTCTACGAGATCTGCGTCAGAGGGGCGCTCCGCGCCTACAAGTGGACGCTTTCACCCCTGATCGGCCGTAGCTGCCGTTTCGCCCCGACCTGTTCGGAGTATGCGGCGCAGGCGCTGATCGGGCATGGACCGGTGCGAGGCTCCTGGCTGACCGTGCGCCGGCTGTGCCGTTGTCATCCCTGGGGCGCGTCGGGCTGGGACCCGCCGCCGCCCCCGCGCCGCAAGGGCGCAGACTGGACGTGTGAGATATGATCGAACTGGTTTTCCCTGACGGCTCCAAGCGCGAGTTCGCCGAGGGCGTCACGGGCCGGGAGATCGCCGCGGGCATCTCCAAGAGCCTGGAGAAGAAGGCCATCCTGGTGGAGGTGGACGGCGAGCTGCTGGACCTCGATCGCGCCCTCGACAAGGGCGGCGCCTTCAAGATCCTGACGCGCGAGAGCCCCGAGGCCCTCGAGACCATCCGCCACGACGTGAGCCACATCATGGCCGAGGCGGTGCAGGAGCTGTTCCCGGGCACCCAGGTCACCATCGGCCCTGCCATCGAGGACGGCTTCTACTACGACTTCGCCCGCGACGAGCCGTTCAGCCTGGACGACCTGGCCAAGATCGAAGAGCGGATGAAGCAGATCGTCGACCGGGACGAGCCCATCCGCCGGGAAGAGTGGGACCGCGACGAGGCGATCCGGCACTTCCGCGAGATCGGCGAGGAGTACAAGGCCCAGATCATCGAGAGCATCCCGCCGGGCGAGAAGATCACCGTCTATCGCCAGGGCGAATGGAAGGACCTGTGCCGGGGACCGCACCTGCCGTCCACGAAGCACGTGGGCAAGGCGTTCAAGCTGACGAAGCTGGCCGGCGCCTACTGGCGGGGCGACCACCGCAATGCGCAGCTGCAGCGCATCTACGGCACGGCCTGGGCCTCGGAGGCCGACCTTGAGGCCTACATCCACCGGATCGAGGAGGCCGAGAAGCGCGACCACCGCAAGATCGGCAGGGCCATGGACCTCTTCCACATGCAGGAAGAGGCCCGGGGCATGATCTTCTGGCACGCCAAGGGCTGGCAGCTCTACCGGTCGGTGGAATCCTACATGCGCCGCATGCTGGACGACGACGGCTATGTGGAGGTCAAGGCGCCCCAGATCATGGACCGAGAGCTGTGGGAGCGTTCCGGCCACTGGCAGAAGTTCGGCAAGAACATGTTCACCTGCGAGACGGAGGAGGGCGAGGCCCTGGCCGTCAAGCCGATGAACTGCCCCGGCCACGTCCAGATCTTCAACCACGGCCAGAAGAGCTATCGCGACCTGCCCCTGCGGATGGCCGAGTTCGGCGCCTGTCACCGCTACGAGCCCTCCGGCGCCCTGCACGGCATCTTCCGGGTCCGCGCCTTCACCCAGGACGACGCCCACATCTTCTGCCGCGAGGACCAGATCGAGGAAGAGGCGACCAAGTTCATCCGCCTGCTGGAGACGGTCTATCGCGACTGCGGCCTGGAGCTGCACGCGGTGAAGCTGGCCCTGCGCCCCGAGGAGCGGTTCGGCACCGACGAGGTCTGGGACGTGGCGGAGGCCAAGCTGGCCCGGGCGGCGCGCAATGCGGGGATCGAGGAGGTCGAGATGCTACCCGACGAGGGCGCCTTCTACGGCCCGAAGCTGGAGTTCCACCTGCGCGAC
Source organism: Pseudomonadota bacterium (assembly GCA_023412655.1). Taxonomy (GTDB): domain Bacteria; phylum Pseudomonadota; class Alphaproteobacteria; order Caulobacterales; family Caulobacteraceae; genus Phenylobacterium. The sequence continues at coordinate 32,040 of JAEYNH010000207.1, forward strand.
GCCATTGGCCGCACCTGGCAGTGCGGCACGCTGCAGCTCGACTACGTCCTGCCCGAGCGGCTGGACGCCGAGTATGTGGCCGAGGACGGCTCGAAGCAGCGGCCGGTGATGCTGCACCGGGCGATCTGCGGCTCGATGGAGCGTTTCATCGGGGTGATGATCGAAAACTACGCCGGCGCGTTTCCGCTCTGGCTGGCTCCCGTGCAGGTTGTGGTCGCAACGATTACGTCGGATGCTGACGGCTACGCCCGGGCGGCGGTCGAGTCGCTGAAGGCGAAAGGGCTGCGTGTGGAGCTCGATCTGCGTAACGAGAAGATCAACTACAAGGTGCGCGAGCACAGCCTGGCCAAGGTTCCGGTCATCGCCGTGGTCGGCCGCCGTGAAGCCGAAGAAGGCAAGGTGGCCCTGCGGCGCCTGGGTTCCGACCGGCAGGAGATCCTGACCCTCGAAGAGGCCGCGAAGGTGCTTGCCGCCGAAGCCACCCCGCCCGACCTTGCCCGCAAGGCGGGTCTCGGCGCGCCTGCGGAGGGCGCGAACACCGAGATGGAGGCTGGATGAACGGCGTCGCCGCACCCTTCGCTGCCGCCGGACGCGCGCCTGAGGGTCTGACCTCGGGCGCCGGGGCGGGCGATGGGCTGCAGGCCCGGCGCACGGTCTCGGTGGTCATGGTCGTCTACATGACCGGCGAGGCCCTGGCCCAGAGCCTCGACCGCGTGCTGGCCGATCCGCTGGTCGACGAGTTCGTCATCGTCGACAACGGTTCGAGCCCGGTGGAGGCCGAGCGCCTGCGCGACCTCGCGGCCCGCGACGGCCGGACCGTCCTGCTGTCGGGTCACGGCAATGTCGGATTCGCGCGCGGGGCGAACCTCGGGGCCCGGCAGGCGCGCGGCGACCTGCTGGTCTTCCTCAATCCCGACGCCTTCCTGCAGCCCGGCTGCATCGCCGAGCTGGTGCGCGAGGTCGAGGGCCGTCCCTCGCCGTGCATCGTCGGCGGGCGGATCCTCAACGCCGACCGCACCGAGCAACGGGGCGCCCGGCGCGGCGACATCACCCCGGTGAGCGCCCTGCTGTCCCTCAGCGGCCTGGCGCGCCGTCTGCCCGGCCTTGACCGCTACGAGGTCCACTGGGAGGGCGAGGCCGAGCCCAGCGCCGCGGCCAGCGTGCCCACCATCTCGGGCGCCTGCTTCTGCATGCGGCGGGCCGACTTCGAGGCGGTCGGCGGCTTCGACGAGGGCTATTTCCTGCACGTGGAGGACGTGGACCTGTGCTGGCGGGTGCGCCGCCAGGGCGGGCAGGTGCTGTTCCATCCCAAGGCCGAGGTGGTTCACCTGGGCCACACCAGCCTCGCCAGCCCGCTGAAGGTCGAGTTCCACAAGGGCGTGGGCCTGGCCCGCTACTTCCGCAAGCGCGCCGAGGGCCTGGGCCAGCAGGCCGTGGCCTGGCTGCTCTCGCCGGTGATCGTCGCCACCGCCCTGGTGCGGCCGCTCATGTGGCGGATGAAGGCCCGGCCCTAGGCCCTAGGCGGGCGGGAACGGCCCCGCCCGGCTCAGCGAACTGGCGGGCGCCTTGCCCAGCAGGTCCGACACCCAGCGGCCGATCCCGATCAGCTTGCCAAGGTCGTAGCCGGTTTCGAAGCCGGCTCGCTCCAGCATGTAGACCAGGTCCTCGGTGCCGATGTTGCCCGTGGCGTTGGGGGCGAAGGGGCAGCCGCCCAGGCCGCCGACGCTGGCGTCCAGCACATCCACCCCCGCCTCGACGCCCGCGTAGGCGTTGGCCAGGCCCGTGTTGCGCGTGTCGTGAAAATGCAGCCGCAGGGGCGTGCGGCCGGCCGCCTTGCGCGCCGCCTCGACCCGGCGCCGCACGGTCCAGGGGTCGGCCACGCCGATGGTGTCGGCGAGGGCGATCTCGGCCACCCGCATGTCCGCCGCGGCCCGGACGATCTCCACCACCCGCTCCTCGGGCACCTCGCCGTCGAAGGGGCAGCCGAAAGCCACCGAGATGGTGACCGTGATCGGCGGGTTCTCCAGGCGGCGGGCGGCGACGATGCCGGCCAGGGTGTCCACCTGCTCCGCCGTCGAGGCGCCCTGGTTGCGGATGCCGAAGCCGTCGGTGGCGCAGACCACCACATTGGCCTCGTCGCACCCGGCCTCCACGCAGCGGTCCCAGCCGCGCTGGTTCAGCACCAGGCCGATCCGCGAACGGCCCGCCGGCCTGGCGCCGGGAGGCTTCAGGGCGGCCATGATCTCCTCGGCGCCCGCCATCTGCGGCACGCGCTTGGGATTGACGAAGGACACCACCTCCATCCGTCGGGCGCCGGCCTCGTCCAGCCTGTGGATCAGTTCGAGCTTCTGCTCGATGTCCAGGAGGGTCTTCTCGTTCTGAAGGCCGTCCCGCGGGCCGACCTCCACGATCTCGATGCGGCGGCTCATGACCTCACCTCGTACGCTCCTCCGGCGGGACGGCGGGGACGTACACCCGCAGGCTCACCTCGTCGCCCTTGGAATAGTTCAGGCCCTCCACCCGGGCCACTTCACGCACGGCGACCCCGCGGGCGGCGAGATGCTCGCGGAAGGCCGGCTCCTCGACGGCCTCGACGATGGCCGGGCGGTTCTCGGCGATGGCCTGGGCCGCTTCCGCCGGTCCGTGCAGCTCGGTGGGGGTGCCCAGGCCGAAGACCAGGCTGGGCTCGGCGTAGCCGGCGACGGCGATAGGCGCCTCGGCCACGCCCTGCCTCGGCAGCAGCCGGGCCTCGGACATGGCCCGCTCGAGCCGGGCCGAGACCCACAGCGGATCGAGGCGCGGCGCCAGGCCCGCCGCCAGGACCCCATGCCCCAGCACGCCCAGCACCAGGGCCGCGGCGACGCCTTCGCGCACCGCGCCCTTCACCGTCAGGTAGCCGCCCACCAGGCCCGCGGCGGCGAGCAGCAGGGCGGCGAGGGCGGCGGCCCAGGCGTCCCCGGCGTCGCCATAGAGGCTGAGCAGATAGATCACGCCCCCCGCCAGGGCCACGCCCACCAGGGCCGCCAGGATGGCGCCGGCCCAGCGGGACTTGGGTCCCACGGGCTGGACGAGGGCCGCCGCCGCCAGCCAGGCCAGGGCGCCATAGGTGGGCAGCGGATAGTGCGGCAACTTGGTGGGCGTCAGCTCGAACAGCAGCCAGGCGGGCAGCAGCCAGGCGACGGCGAAGCGAACCCCCGGCTCGGCCCGCCGCGTCCAGGCTGCCACCAGGGCCGCCGGCAGCAGCAGGGTGATGGGAAAGGCCAGGATCGGCGTCAGCAGGGTGTGATACCCCGGCGGCGCCCCGTGGGTCTCCTGACCACCGGCCAGCTTGGGCGCCAGGTCGGCGCCGATGGCCTCGCTCCAGAAGCCGCCGTCGGTGGCCACGGTGACCGCCCCGGCCCAGGGCCCGACGATGGCCACGATGGCGATCAGGCCCCAGTACCAGTGCAGCCGCCCCAGCCAGCCGACCCGCCGGTCCCACAGGCACAGGGTCAGCATGGTCAGCGCCACCACCAGCGGCCCCACCGGCCCTTTCACCAGGGTGGAGACGCCTAGCCCCGTCCAGAACAGCGCCTCGGTGCGCCAGCCGGCCGGCGGCCCGTCCCGGGCGGCGGCGTAGAGCCGGCCGAGGGCGGCGAGGGCCAGGATGGTGGAGCCGGCGAGCACCGCGTCGGTCTTGGCGATGAAGGCTTCGGTGGAGAGCAGGAAGGTGGCCCCCAGCAGGGCCCCGGCCGCCAGCCCCGCGGGGCCTCCGAAGAAGGCCGCCGCGCCCCAGGCGCAGGCCGCCGCCGCCAGCATCGCCCCCAGCAGGGACGGCAGGCGGTAGGCCCAGATCTCCCGCGCCTCGGCGCTGGAGACCAGGTCCACCGTGGCCGCCTGCAGCCAGTGGATGCCCACCGGCTTCTTGAACCGGGGCTGGTCCTGGAACTGGATGACCACATAGTCGCCCGTCTCCAGCATCTGGGCGGTGGCCTGGGCGAAGCGTGATTCGTCCCGGTCGAGGGGCGGCACGGCCACAAGTCCCGGCAATCCGGCCACGAAGGCGATGAAAGCGGCCGCGGCCGGGCCGCGCCAGCCGCGGCTCCAGTAGGCGATCAGGCGGTCGAGCGTCATTGCGCCTCTAGTAGCACGATCCGTCCTTCCGCTATGGGGAGGCATGGCGAAAGCGCCCGACATCTCGGTAGTTGTTCCGGTCTTCGATGAGGAGGGCGCCGCCCCGGCGCTCGCCCGGGAGATCGCCGCGGCCTTTGCCGGCCGCGACTATGAAATCGTCTTCGTGGACGACGCCAGCCGGGACGGCACGCGCGCCGCGCTGGCGGCGCTGAAGACGGAGATCCCCCAGCTTCGGGTGGTGGCCCACCGCCGCAACGCCGGGCAGAGCCGGGCCATCCGCACCGGCGTGCTGGCCGCCCGCTCGCCGGTGATCGTCACCCTCGACGGCGACGGGCAGAACGACCCGGCCGACGGGCCGGGGCTGGCGGACGTGCTGGCGGCCGGTCCCGACGACCTGGCCATGGTCGGCGGCGAGCGGGTCAAGCGTCAGGACAGCCGGGCCAAGAAGATCGCCTCCAAGGTCGGCAACGGCGTGCGCAAGCGGCTGCTGAAGGACGAGGCCAACGACACCGGCTGCGGGCTCAAGGCGTTCCGGCGCGAGGCCTTCCTGCGCCTGCCCTACTTCGACCACATGCACCGCTACCTGCCGGCGCTGATGATCCGCGAGGGCTTCAGGTCGGAGTTCCGGCCGGTGAACCACCGTCACCGCGAGACCGGCCGGTCGAAGTACACCAACCTCGGCCGGCTCTGGGCCTCGGCCTCCGACCTCCTGGGCGTGATGTGGCTGCAGTCCCGGTCGCGGACGCCGGGCGGCTGGGACGAGGCCTGACCTAAGGGCAGAGCTCAATCAGGCCCGATCTGTCTCAGGCCCGATCTGTCTCAGGCCCGATCCGTCTCAGGCCCGATCTGTCTCAGGTGAGGGCGCTGAACATCAGGGTGACGACGATCACGTCGAACGCCTTCAGCGCGAATTGAATCATGGCCCGGTCCGTGGTCGAAGGTTGTCCTCACGGCCAAGCAAGACCGGCGCCAATCCATGGCCCTCTTCTTCGATGCGGACTGGTTCGACGCCCGGCTCTCGGAGCGGGGGCTTTCGCGCGAGGTGCTGGCGGCGGTGGCCGGCCTCGGCCCGGAGGACCTTGCCCTGGTGTTCAAGGACCAGCGGGAACTTTCGGCCGCCCAGGTGGCGGCCTTTGCCGAGCTGCTGGGCGTGGAGCCGGCTCAGGTGGCCGACCGCGCGGGGGTCTCGACGCCCGTTCCCGCCTCGGTCCCAGGCGAGGACGACCGGCTGGCGGCCTTGGAGAAGCGGGTGGCGGCGCTGGAGGCCGAGGTGGCCCGCCTGAAGCGCTAGACCTCGGTCCTGGCCTTGCGGCCGGCCCGGGCGCGCCGATCCTTGGAGCCCGACCACTCCACCTTGTTGTAGGCGCCCCGGGCGGCCTCGATGTGCAGCGGGCCGGCCCGCAGGCCGCGCTTCTGGCCTTCCTGGCCCATCAGCTGGGCGGCGAACGCCGCATCGGCGTCGGCGCCCACCGGCGAGGGCTGGCGCACCGGCGAGGCGGGGACCACCACCGGCAGGCGCGGGGGATGCGGCTCGCCGGCGTCGTCCCGCGCGCCGTTCTCGGCTCTGACGACCTTGCCCACCTGGGCCGCGCGGCGGATGCGATCAATTCGGGACATCATGTGCCTGTGGCTGCAATGGGCGGGCCAACCTCGACCTCCAACTCACCCCAACTCGCCGACGTCAGCCTTTCGAGGCCAGCTTGTCGATCTGCGCCTGCATCTCGGCCATCTGCTTGCGCAGCAGCGTAAGCGCCTCGTCGCTCGCCGGTTCCGCCTTGGCGGCGGGGGGCGGCGGGGCCGGCGCCGGCTCCGCCTTGGCCGCGGGGGCGTAGGCGAAGGGCGAGAACATCTTCATCGCCCGGTCGAACAGCTGCAGGTTCTGGCGGATCTGGTCCTCATAGGCGCCCATGCCCGCACCCATGCCCGCACCGGGCGCGACGCCCGCCCCGCTCATGGCGCTGCGCAGCCGCTCCTGCTGCTGGGCGAAAGAGGCCAGCGACAGCTCCAGATAGCTGGGCAGGAAGGCCTGCATGGAGTTGCCGTAGAAGCTGATGAGCTGGCGGAGGAACTGGATCGGCAGCAGGGACTGGCCCTGGCTCTTCTCCTCCTCCTCGAAGATGATCTGGGTGAGGACCGTGCGGGTGATGTCCTCGTTGGTCTTGGCGTCATAGACCACGAAGTCCACGCCCCGCTTCACCATGTCGGCCAGGTGCTCGAGGGTGACGTAGCTTGACGATGCTGTGTTGTAGAGCCGCCGGTTGGCGTACTTCTTGATGACGACGCGCTCGCCCTCGCCGCCGGATTCCTGGGTGTCTGCCATCCCTGATCCTTATGCGTAGGCCGGCTTACGGCCGACCTCGTTCTGCGCCGCAGTATCGCGGATGCGAGCGCATAAGCAAATGTCCTCGAAGGATTCGGGCCACAGGTCTTGCCCCCGGCCTTTGGCTTGCCGATAGAAGAAGCCGGGCCGCGTAGCATCAGTCTTCAGGAGCCGCCGTCATGAGCGACATCGTCATCGTTTCCGCCGCCCGCACTCCGGTGGGCTCGTTCAACGGGGCCCTGTCCAGCCTTCCCGCCCACGAGCTGGGCAAGGTGGCGATCCAGGCGGCCATCGAGCGGGCCGGCATTCAGGCCGCGGACGTGGACGAGGTGATCATGGGCCAGGTGCTCCAGGCCGGCGCCGGCCAGGGCCCGGCCCGTCAGGCCGCGGTCGGCGCGGGCGTGCCGGTGGAAAGCCCCGCCTGGAGCCTCAACCAGCTGTGCGGCTCGGGCCTGCGCGCCGTGGCCCTGGCGGCCCAGCAGATAGCCGAAGGCGCGTCCAAGGTGGTGGTCGCCGGCGGTCAGGAGAGCATGAGCCAGTCGCCGCACGCCGCGAACCTGCGCAACGGTCAGAAGATGGGCGAGCTCGGCCTGGTGGACACCATGCTGAAGGATGGCCTGTGGGACGCCTTCCACGGCTACCACATGGGCCAGACCGCCGAGAACATCGCCTCGCGCTGGCAGATCACCCGCGAGGACCAGGATCGCTTCGCGGTGACCTCCCAGAACCGCGCCGAGGCGGCGCAGAAGGCCGGCAAGTTCGCCGACGAGATCGTCCCGGTGACCATCAAGGGCCGCAAGGGCGACACCGTCGTGAGCGACGACGAATACATCCGCCACGGCGTCACCCTGGAGAGCATCGCCGGCCTGAGGCCCGCCTTCACCAAGGACGGCTCGGTGACGGCGGCCAACGCCTCCGGCATCAATGACGGCGCCGCCGCCCTGGTGCTGATGAGCGCCGATGAGGCGAAGGCCCGCGGCCTGACGCCGCTCGCCCGCATCGCCTCCTGGGCCCACGCTGGGGTGGATCCCGAGATCATGGGCACGGGCCCGATCCCTGCCAGCCGCAAGGCCCTGGAAAAGGCCGGCTGGACGGTGGCGGACCTGGACCTGGTGGAATCCAACGAGGCCTTCGCCGCCCAGTCGATCTGCGTGGTCCGCGAACTGGGCCTCGACCCGGAGAAGGTGAACGTCAACGGCGGCGCCATCGCCATCGGCCACCCCATCGGCGCCTCCGGCGCCCGGGTGCTCACCACCCTGCTGCACGAGATGAAGCGCTCGGACGCCACCAAGGGCTTGGCCACGCTGTGCGTCGGCGGCGGCATGGGGGTGGCGCTCTGCGTCGAGAAGATGTGAGCTGACGGGGCCTGCGCCTGACGCCGGCGATCGCCGAATAGGGAGGTGAGGATGGCCAGGGTTGCATTGGTGACAGGCGGCACGCGGGGCATCGGCCGCGCGATCGTCGAAAGGCTCTGCGCCGACGGCTTCAAGGTGGCGGCGGGCTATTCCGGCAATGACGAGGCGGCCTTCGCCTGCGCCAAGGCCCTCGGCGTCATGGTGGTGAAGGGCAACGTCGGGGTGTTCGAGGACTGCCAGCGGGCGGTGCGCGAGGTGGAGGCCGAGCTGGGGCCGGTGGACGTGCTGGTGAACAACGCCGGCATCACCCGGGACGGCTTCTTCCACAAGATGAGCCCCGAACAGTGGAGCGAGGTCATCCGGGTGAACATGGATTCGCTCTTCAACATGACCCGCCAGGTGATCGAGGGCATGCGCGAGCGTGAATGGGGCCGGGTCATCAACATCAGCTCGATCAACGGCCAGAAGGGCCAGCTGGGCCAGACCAACTATTCGGCCGCCAAGGCCGGGGTGATCGGCTTCACCAAGGCTCTGGCGCTGGAGAACGCCCGCAAGGGTGTGACCGTGAACTGCGTGGCCCCGGGCTATGTGGACACCGAAATGGTGCAGGCGGTGCCGCCCAAGGTGCTGGAGGCCATCATCGGCCAGATCCCGGCGGGGCGCCTTGGCCGCGGGGAGGAGATCGCCGATGCGGTCTCGTTCCTGGCCGGAGACCGGGCGGGCTATGTGAACGGAACGACGCTTTCGCTGAATGGCGGTCAATATCTGGTGGGATGACGGCCTCCGAGACGTCCAAAAAGCGCCCCGATCCCCGGGCATCTGCTCGGTAATCATGACGGGCGAGCCGACGGCGTCCAGGAAAGTGGTCTTGGTGGCGCTGTTCGCAGCGCTGGCGACCGGATTCGCCGTTCCGGCGGCGGCGCAGGAGGGCCTGCGCGAGGGACTGTTCGGCAAGCACGCGGGCCCCGGCCGCAATATTCAGCCGCCGCCCGTCGCGCGCTACGTCTCCGAGGACGGCCGGGTCTTCGTCCTGGACCGCACGCAGGGGCGGCCGCTGCTGAAGTTCGAGGACAGCCCCGAGGTCTGGGCTCTGCAATCCATGCCGGCCCCCCGGGGCGACGTGATCTACAAGAACGACCTGGGCGAGCCGGTGCTGCGGGCCACTCGGCTGGGCGGGGTGACGGTCTTCACCGACACCCGGCCCGGCGGGGCAGCCGCCGCCCTCAGCGGCGACGGGCCGCCCCTGCGGCTCGCGCCCCTCGGTCCCCAGGCCCTGCTGGAACGCCTGGCCCAGGCCAGCCTGCGGGCCAGCCGCGCCGCCCGCCGCACTATCCTCTTCGAGGCCGAGGCCACGCCTGCTTCATCCGCCCTCATCGCGGACGCCGCCACCGTCACCAGCGTCGCCGTGGTGCGAATGGCTCGCCGCAAGGACGCCCGCGCGCTGATGGGCCAGTTCAACAAGGTGGTGCTGGTGGAGGGCAAGAAGGCCCAGGCGGTGATCCAGGACGATGTCCTGCGCATCACCGTCGCCCCCGCTCACGGCCTGGCGGGCCGTCCGTCCTCAGAACGGATCATCCGGGTGGCCGCCGGCCACTAGGCCCGCCGCGGGCCCGTTCAGCCGCGGAACACGTCCTTGGCCGCCCGCACGGCGGCGAAGGCCTTGAAGTCCGGCTCCCCCACGGCGCCCAGCCGTCCGGCCAGGGCCGGCGCCCGCAGGAACGGATTGGTGGCCTTTTCCAGGCCGATCGTCGTCGGCACCGTCGGCTCGCCCCGGGCGCGGGCGGCGAAGATCGCCTCGGCCCGGGCCTTCAGGTCCGGCCCGTCATCCACCGACAGGGCGAAGCGGGCGTTCGACGCGGTGTATTCGTGGGCGCAATAGACCCGGGTGTCGTCGGGCAGTTCGGCCAGGCGCTGCAGGCTGGCCCACATCTGCTCGGGGCTGCCCTCGAACAGCCGCCCGCATCCCAGGGCGAACAGGGTGTCGCCCACAAAGGCGATGCCGTCGTTGGCGTCGTAATAGGCCACATGGCCCAGGGTGTGGCCGCCGCTTTCGATCACCTGGAACCGGGTCTCGCCCAGCATCACCTCGTCGCCGCCCTGCACCTCGCGGTCCAGAGGGGCGATCCGCGTCACCTCCTTGGGGCCGACGATCTTCGCCCCGGTGGCGGCCTGGATCTCGGCGTTGCCGCCGGCGTGGTCGGGGTGCCAGTGGGTGTTGAGGATCAGGGCCAGCGGCCAGTCCAGCCGGGCCAGTTCGCGCAGGATGGCGCCCGACTCCGGCGTGTCCACGCAGGCGGCCAGGCCCGAGGCCTCGTCGCGCACCAGGAAGCCGTAGTTGTCCTCGAGACACGGGAACTGGTGAACCGTCAGCGGCATCTTCCGAACTCCTGCAAGAGGTTTAGGCTGGCCGTAAGCCTGCGTCGAGCATACCTCGGGAACCATGCGAAGGGACGTCCTGGAACTGCGCCGGTTCTATGCCTCGGACCTGGGCCGCGCCGCCCGGGCGATGGTGGAGCGCAAGCTGGTGGAGGCCTGGGGCGACGCCCACGGGCTGGACGTGCTGACCCTGGGCTACGGCACGCCCTTCGTCGGGGCGTTCCGGCCGGCGGCGCGCCGGGTGGTGGCCGCCATGCCCGCCCAGCAGGGGGTGGAGATCTGGCCGCCCGACGGGCGCAACCTGGCGGTCCTGACCCCCGAGGACGCCCTGCCGTTCCGCAACGCCCTGTTCGACCGCATCCTGGTGGTTCACGCCATCGAGGAGAGCGCCGATCCGGTCGGCTTGCTCAAGGAGGTGTGGCAGGTGATGGCGCCCTCGGGCCGGGTGATCGTCACCGTCGCCTCCCGCAACGGCCTGTGGGCCAACACCGAGAAGACCCCCTTCGGCCACGGCCGGCCCTACAGCCGCAGCCAACTGGCCGAACTGCTGCGCGAGGCGGGGCTGGAGCCCTCGGGCTGGACCCGGGCGCTCTACGTGCCGCCGGTGAACTGGATGGCCCGCTGGGCCGAGGGCTTCGAGCAGGCCGGCTCGCGCCTGTGGCCCGGGTTCGCGGGCCTGGTGCTCATGGAAGCGGTGAAGCAGACCTACGCCGTCAAGCCCAAGGGCGTGCGGGTGAAGGCGAAGGTGGCGCGGCCGGTGCTCGCCCCCACGCCGGCGGGTGCGCCTGTGTCGCGGCTGCCTCTTCCGCAGGCGCCTGAGCCGCCCGGGGTTCACAGGCCCTTGGCGAAGCCCCGGCGAAAGTCTTAGCTTTGTTCAGGAAACCGGAGTTTTCGGCGCATGAAGCTGATCATCGCGGTCATCAAGCCCAGCCGCCTCGACGCCGTGCTCGACGCGGTGACCGAGGCCGGCGCCTCGGGCCTCACCGTCACTGAGGTGCGCGGCTATGGCCGCCAGCGCGGCAAGACCGAGGTCTATAGGGGCGCCGAGTACGAGGTGAAGCTGCTGCCCAAGGTCAAGCTGGAGATCGCCGCGCCCGCCGATATCGTCGATGCGGTGATCGAGGCCGTCCAGCGCGCCGCCAACACCGGCAAGATCGGCGACGGCAAGGTGTTCGTCCTCGACCTGGAACAGGCCCTGCGCATCCGCACCGGCGAGGCCGGCGCCGCCGCCATCACCGGCTAGGCGCGCTCCCGGCCCGTCAGGGGACGGTCAGAACCACCTTGCCCACGTGCCCGCCGGCTTCCAGGTAGGCGTGGGCGGCGGCCGCCTCGGCCAGGGGGAAGGTGCGGTCCACCTGCGGGGCGACCTTGCCGGCGGCGATCCACGGCCAGACCACGCGCTCGACCTCCGCCGCCAGCCGGGCCTTCTCGTCGGCGTCCCGCGGCCGCAGGGTGGAGCCGGTGATCACCGCCCGCTTCTGCATGATCCGGAAGATCGGCACGGTGATCTCCCCGCCCGCCTGGGCCGCGATGTAGACGATCCGGCCGCCGGTGTTCAGCGCCTCCAGGTTCCTGGCGAAATAATCGCCGCCCACCATGTCCAGCACCACGTCCGCCCCGCCCGCCGCCCGGGCGATCTCGGCGAAGTCCTGGGCGGCGGCGTCCACCGCCACGTCCGCCCCCAACGCCAGGGCTGCGCCCGCCTTGTCCGCCCCCCGGGCGGTGGCGATCACCTTGGCGCCCGCCGCCTTGGCCATCTGGATGGCCGTGGTCCCGATCCCCGAGGTGGCCCCGTGCAGCAGCAGCGTCTCGCCGGCCTTCAGGGCGCCGTGCTCGAAGACGTTGGCATAGACGGTGAACACCGTCTCCGGCAGGCCGGCCGCGGCCTCGAAGGACAGGCCCTCGGGCATCGGCAGGGCGTGGCGTGCGTCGCACACGGCGTATTCCGCATAGCCGCCCCCGCCCAGCAGGGCGCAGACCCGGTCGCCAGCCTTCCAGCGCCCCGCGCCCTTCACCACCTCGCCGGCCACTTCCAGGCCCAGGGTGTCGGGCGCGCCGGGCGGCGGCGGATAGAAGCCGTTGCGCTGGACGATGTCGGGCCGGTTGACCCCGGCGGCGCGCACGCGGATCAGCACCTCTCCGGCCTTGGGCGGCGGGACCTGCGCCTTCACGGCCTTCAGCGCCGAAGCCGGCCCCTTGCCGCCCTCCACGGCGATGGCGGTCATTTCGGCGACGTCGTCCATGCTGTGCTCCAAACTTGCGTGCAGGCCCTTTGCGCGGTCTGATAGCGCCCACGGCTGGGGATCGGAAGGAGCGACAGGCCATGGAAGAGCCTGCAGACGTTCGGGTCGCCCGCGGGCAGCGCCTGGCGGAGGCGGTCCGCGAGGACCTGGAACTTTACGGCGCCGCCGAGCTGGAGGAGCGGATCGAGATCCTGCGCTCCGAGATCGCCCGGGTGCAGGCCCAGCTCGACCGCAAGCGTGCAGGCCGGGCGGCGGCCGACGCCCTGTTCTCCCCAAGAAGCTGACCTGCGCCCACAAGCCGCTGTCCGGCGCCCTGGCATGGTGGTTGCACGAAGCGGGACGAACGGATCAATAGCGTGTCAGATGCGGAAGCTGGCGCGGAAGAGCTGAACAGACGATGCACGAACCCACCGCCCTGGACGGTCAGGCCGCCCCGCTGCAAGACGCCACCCCCTGGCGCGCCGCCGTCATCCAGGACTTCGCCCGCTCCGAACTGTTCGAACGCACCTTCCGTGAAGGCATGGAGCTGGTGGAGGAGACCGCCGCCTATCTGGACGGGGCCGGCCGCCAGGAATCCAAGCTGCTGTCGCGCAACGCCGCCCTGGCCTATGCCTCCGAGAGCATGCGCCTCACCACGCGGCTGATGCAGGTGGCCTCCTGGCTGCTGGTGCAGCGGGCCGTGCGCGAGGGCGACATGGCCCCGGTGGCCGCCTGCGAGGATCGCTACCGCCTGGCCGAGGAACAGGGCAGGGAGGCCGGCGACGGCGCCGAGGACCTTCCGGCCCCCCTGCTGATGCTGCTGGACCGCGCCGAGCGGCTCTACGAGCGGGTCCGCCACCTGGACCGGCGGATGTATGTGGAAGGCGCCGACGCCCACGCCCCGGCCAATGCCGTGCTCGGCCACCTGGACCGGTTGAAGAGCGCCTTCGGGGCCTGATCCCTACCGGGAACGCTTCGCCGTATTCAGCTCGGCCGCCGCGCGGACCAGGGCCTTGAGCGCCGCCTCGTCAGGCATCCGGCCCTCCGTGATGTCGATGGCCCGGCGGGTGTCGCCCTCCAGGCTGGCGTTGAACAGACCCTTGGGGGCCGGCAGCTGCGCGCCCTTGGCGAAGGTCAGCTTCACCACCTGCCGGTAGGTCTCGCCCGTGCAGAGGATGCCGGCCTTCTCCCACACCGGCACGCCCCGCCACTTCCAGGTCTCCGCCACGTCCGGCACGGCGGCGCGGATCGGCGCCCGGACCCGGGCCAGGGTCTCGCCCCGCCAGTCGCCCAGTTCGGCGATACGGCGGTCGATCTGCTCGGAGGCGCTCGGCTCATCCATGGGAGGTCACATCCTCTCGCCCGGCAGCGCCGCGGCCTGCCGCACCCAGTGGGCCAGCTGCGCCCGGTCCACGCCCGAGGCGTCCACGTGCAGGTAACGCACCCTGGGCTGCTTGGAGCCCACCGGCGGGACCGGCGATAGCTCCGCGCCGGCGAAAAAGGCCACCTTCACGTACTTGGCGAAGACGTGGAAGCTCATGAACCAGTCCTCGCGCCCGGGCGCGCCGTACAGGGGCGAGTTCCACTTCACCGCCTTGCGCACCTCGGGCACGGTCTCGCTCACCACCTCGTCGATGGCCGCGCCCACCGCCTGGGTCCAGCCCGGCATGGCGGCGACATAGGCCCGGATCGGGGCCTCGCCGTAGCCCTTGGCGATCTGCGGATTGCCGCCCGAGAGCAGCCTGGGCTTGTCGTCCATCCGTCGCACCTTCAGCTCGGCTGTGTGTGCGGCGAACACTATTCTCTGGAGCGACGTGCGCCCAAAGAAAAAGCGCCGCGGGCCGCCCGCGGCGCTTGATCTGTTGCGGCGTCGGGTTCCGGATCGCCGGAACCGCGCGGCCTACTTGCGCGTGAACGCGCCGAACTTGGCGTTGAACCGCGACACGCGGCCACCGCGGTCGAGGAGCTGGTGACCGCCGCCCGTCCACGCCGGATGGGTCTTCGGGTCGATGTCCAGGTTCAGCGTGTCGCCCTCCTTGCCGAGGGTCGAGCGGGTCTTGTAGGTCGTGCCGTCCGTCATCACCACGGTGATGAAGTGGTAGTCGGGGTGGATGTCTTGTTTCATCGCGTCGGCGCCTGACGTAAAGGAGCGGCCAAATTGGAGCGGCCGCCGGTGAAGGCGGCCAAAAGGAAGCCGGGCGTATAGAGAAACCCCGGCCGGATTGCAAGGTGCGAGACTCGAGGGGCCCCATAGTGATGAGTATCGCCGGTGAGTGAGACCGGTCCCGAGGCTTCCGCGCCCGGTCGGCCCAGCGCCGGCCAGACCCTGGCCCAGAACCTGGCCGAGGCGGCCGATCGTCGCGGGCGCAGCCGCAACGTCGGCGCCCTGCGCCGGCTCGCGCCCTTCATCGCCCGCCACTGGGGCGACGCCATCCTGTCGGGAGTCTTCCTGCTGGCCTCCACCGGCGCCACCCTGGGCATGTCCGGCGCGATCCGGCTGCTGGTGGACCACCTGCCGCAGGCCCAGCGCACCGGCGCGCCCATCGACCGCTGGTTCCTGCTGATCGGCGCCGTCGCCCTGGCCTTGGCCCTGGCTTCCGCGCTCCGCTACTTCTTCGTCACCAAGCTGGGCGAGCGGGTGGTGGCCGACCTGCGCAAGGCCGTCTACGCCCACATCCTCACCCTCGATCCCTCCTTCTTCCTGAAGACCCGCACGGGCGAGGTGCTCTCGCGCCTGACCACCGACATCGCCATCGTCGAGAACCTGCTGGGCGCGTCGATCTCGGTCGCCCTGCGCAACCTGCTGACCCTCATCGGGGCGCTGATCCTGCTGTTGATCGTCAGCCCCAAGCTGACGGGCCTGGTGCTGCTGTCCTTCCCGGTGGTGCTGGCGCCGCTGTTCCTGTTCGGCCGGCGGGTGCGCAAGCTCACCGCCACCACCCAGGACCGGTTCGCCGGCGCGGTGGGCCATGCCGGCGAAAGCCTCGACGCCCTCGAGACGGTGCAGGCCTTCGGCCGCGAGCGCGCGGCCGCCGAGACCTTCGGCGGGGCGGTGGAACAGGCGTTCCGCCTCTCGGTCCAGCGGATGACCGCCCGGGCGATCATGACCGCCATGGTCATCGCCCTGGTGTTCGGCGGCATCGTCGGGGTGTTCTGGCTGGGGGTGCACGCCGGCCTGCGGGGCGAGATGACCTGGGGCGCCCTGTTCCAGTTCGCCTTCCTCTCGGTGATGGCCGCCGGCTCGGTGGGCGCCCTCGGCGAGACCTGGGGTGATGTCCAGAAGGCCGCCGGCGCCATGGAGCGGGTGGGCGAACTGCTGGACGCCCGGCCGGGCGTCGCCGCCCCGCCGCAGCCCAGGCCCCTGCCCGAGCCGCCGCGCGGCGATGTCGCCTTCGAGGGCGTCACCTTCGCCTATCCGGGCCGCGACGACCTGCCGGCGCTGCGCGACTTCACCCTGCACGTGCGGCCGGGCGAGCGCGTGGCCCTGGTCGGGCCCTCCGGGGCCGGCAAGAGCACGGTCTTCCGTCTGCTGCTGCGCTTCTACGATCCGGACCAGGGGCGCATCCTGCTGGACGGCGTCGACCTGCGTGACGCCGACCCCGTGGCAGTGCGCAGCCGCATGGCCCTCGTGGCCCAGGAGGCGCCGCTGTTCTCGGGCTCGGCCCTGGAGAACGTGCGCTTCGGCCGGTCCGAGGCCTCGGACGCCGAGGTCCGCGCGGCCATCGCCGCCGCCCACGCCGAGGGCTTCCTGGCCGCCCTGCCGCAGGGGGCCGACACCCCGGTGGGCGAGCGCGCCCGCAGCCTGTCCGGCGGCCAGCGCCAGCGCCTCGCCATCGCCCGCGCCCTGGTGCGCCGGGCCCCGATCCTGCTGCTGGACGAGGCCACCAGCGCCCTCGACGCGGAGAACGAGCAACTGGTCCAGCATGCCCTGGACGAGGCCATGATCGGCCAGACCACCCTGGTCATCGCCCACCGGCTCGCGACGGTGCTCAAGGCCGACCGCATCGTGGTGATGGACGAAGGCCGGGTGGTCGAGGAGGGGACCCACGCCGAACTCGTGGCGCGCAAGGGTCTCTACGCCCGGCTCGCGGCCCTCCAGTTCGGCCAGGCGGCTTAAGGCCAGGCCGCCTGAGGCCGGGCCTGGACGGCCAGGGCGGGGAAGTCGCTGAACACCCCGTCCACCCCCGCCGCGTAGAGCGCCTGCAGCAGGCTCGGCGCATCGCCGTGCGCGGCGGGGCCGCCCGGCCGCTGCAGGGCCATGGGCAGGAAGTGGTTCTCCGCCCGCACGGTCCAGGGGTGCACCTGCAGGCCCGCGGCCTGGGCCCAGCCCACCAGCCCCGTGGGCGCTTCCAGCCGCCCGTCGACGACCGGCGTCACCAGCGGCCATTCCGGGCCCAGCCCCTCGGCGAAGGCGGCGATGGCCCGCACCCCGGCCTCGTGGGTCACGTCCACCGGCGCCGGGCCCTGGCCCACCAGCATCACCCGCCGCGCCTTCGACAGGCCGCCAAAGGTCTTCAGCGGCTCCACCTCGAAGCACTGGACGAAGACCTTGGCCGTGGAGCTGTCGAGGTCCGCCGCCTTCAGGGCGTCCGCCAGCCGCGCCTCCAGGGGCAGTCCGATCCCGGCGAAATAGGTCGGGTGCTTCATCTCCGGATAGACGCCGACGCCCTTCGCCTTGGCCAGCTTCACCACCTCCTCGAAGGTGGGGATGGTGTCCTGGCCGTCGAACCTGGTGTTGCCGGGCCGTAGCTGCGGCAACCGTTCCCGGGCCCGCAGGGTCTTCAGCTCGGCCAGGGTGAAGTCCTCAGTGAACCAGCCGGTGACCTGTTGGCCGTCGATGGTCTTGGCGGCCTTGCGGGCCGCGAACTCAGGGCGGGCGGCCACGTCGGTCGTGCCGCTGATCTCGTTCTCGTGCCGGGCCACCAGATGGCCGTCCCTGGTGGGCACGAGGTCGGGTTCGATGAAGTCGGCGCCCTGGGCGATGGCCAGCTCATAGGCCATCAGGGTGTGCTCGGGCCGCTCGCCGCTGGCCCCGCGGTGGGCGATGACCATGGGGCGGCCCTTGGGCTGGGCCAGGGCGGGCGTCGCGGCGAGCGCGAGGCTCGACATTGCAAGGGTGCGGCGGGTCATCATGCCCGCCACCTTAGCCGTGTTTGCGGCGGCCGCTTACTTGGCTGCGGCCTGCAGCCGGTCCAGCAGCAGCGGATGGATGTCCAGGTTGCCGGCGACCACCGAACCGGCCTTCAGCATGTCCTCGCCGCCCTCGGCGTCGGTCACCTTGCCGCCGGCCTCGGTGACCATGAGGATGCCCGCCGCCAGGTCCCAGGCCTTCAGGTCCCGCTCCCAGTAGCCGTCGAAGCGGCCGGCCGCCACCCAGGCCAGGTCCAGGGCGGCCGAGCCGAAGCGGCGGACGCCGGCCACCCGCTGGCTGATCTGGTGCAGCTCCTTGAGGAACCGGGCGTGCTGGCCATGCCCCAGGAACGGGATGCCGGTGGCCAGCACCGACTCATCCAGCCGCTGGCGGGCGGCCACGCGCAGGCGCTTGTCGTTGACGTAGCAGCCCTTGCCCTTCTCGGCCCAGAACAGCTCGTTGGTGGCCGGGTTGTAGGTCACCGCGGCGACCACGCCGACGCCTTCGCGCTCCAGGGCGATGTTGATGGCGAAGTGCGGGATCGCGTGCAGGAAGTTGGTGGTGCCGTCCAGCGGGTCGACGATCCAGGTGTGGGTCTTGTCGGTGCCCTCGATCATGCCGCGCTCCTCGCCCCAGAAGGAGTAGCCGGGGCGCGCCTTGGTCAGGGCCTCGAACAGCACCTGCTCGGCCTTGAGGTCGGCGGCGGACACGAAGTCGGCAGGGGCTTTCTTGGCCACCTGCAGCTCGGCGAGTTCGCCGAAGTCGCGGTTGAGCCCGCGCGCGGCCTTGCGCGCGGCGTCGCTCATTACTTTCAGAAGGGCCGATTGGGCGATCATGGGCGGCGGAACCTAGTTGCGGGGTTGCGGCAAGGCAAGGCGGGCGCCCACACTGCGACGACGGATGCTTTACAGGCGCCGGCCGCCGCCCGCCACTGGGTGGTGACACCGGGCCGCGGAGGGACGCCATGGACAAGGTGTGGAACGCCGCCTGCGCCTGCGGCCAGATGTCGGTCCGGCTGCGCGGGGCCCCCAAGCTGGTGTCCAGTTGCTGCTGCGAGGCCTGCCAGAGGCGCGGCGGGGCCTTCGTCAGCGTCACGGTCTTCTTCGACGACGACCAGGTGCTCGAGCGGCGCGGCGAAACGCGCACCTGGCGCCGGACCGGCGAAAGCGGACACGTCATCGACTTCAGCTTCTGCCCCACCTGCGGCTCCACCGTCTGGTGGCGGGCGCAGGCCCGGCCGGGGACGGTGCTGGTGGCCGGCGGCTGCATGACCGATCCCGAACTGCCGGGGCCCGAGCGGCTCATCTGGACCGACTACCGTCACCCCTCGGTGCGGATGGCCGAGAACGTGCGGGAATATCCGCGCGGGCCGAACTAGCCCTCGCGCTCGTCCAGGCCGGCCTCGATCTCGCGGTTGAAGGCCGCCACCGCGGCGGCGGGGCCTAGGGGATGGGCCCAGACCCCAGACGAGACGGCCAGGAAGTCGGCGCCGGCCCGGACCAGTTGCCGGGCGGTGGCCACCGTGATTCCGCCGATGGCCACGCAGGGCGTCTCCATCGTCTCCTGCCAGATGGTCAGGATCTCCGGGTCGGCCCGGGTCTGGGCGTCCTTGGTGGTGGTGGGGAAGAAGGCGCCGAACGCCACATAGTCGGCGCCCGCCTCGGCCGCTTCCATGGCCAGGTGCCGGCTGTCGTGGCAGGTGACCCCGATGATGCGATCGCGGCCCATCAGCCGCCGCGCCTCGGCATAGGATGCATCCTGCTGGCCGATGTGGACCCCGTCACAGCCCAGCCTGGCCGCCAGGTCCGGACGGTCGTTGAGGATCACCGCCAGGCCCCGCGCGGCGGCGATGGGCCCAAGCACGTCCACGGCCGCGGCGATCACCTCGTCGGGCTGGTCCTTCAGCCGGATCTGCAGGGCGGCGACGTCGCCGGCGTCCAGCGCATGGGCCAGGGTCCGGCCGAACTCGGCCAGGTCGTCCAGGCGCGGCGGGGTGATCAGGTATAGGCGGCAGAGCGGAGAGGCCATGCCGCCCTAGACCTCATCTCAGCAGGGCTTTCAAGGCGTAGGCGAACGCCGCGGTCGCGGTGGACGCGCCCACGGCCAGGGCGATGAACCATGCCAGCCGCCGCCAGAGGGGGGCCTGCGGCGCGCCCGGCTCGGGCGGGGGTTCAATGATAGCCCGCATCGGGGCTCACCTTGCCTCGGAAGATCCAGTAGACCCAGCCCGTATAGGCCAGGATCGCCGGCAGCAGGATCACCACGCCCACCAGCATCAGGGCCAGGGCGTTGTCGGCCGAAGCCGCCTGCCGGTAGGTCATGTCGTAGGGCACGATGTTCGGGAAGAAGCTGATCGCCAGGCCCAGGTAGCCCGACAGGAACACCGCGAAGGCGCCCGCGAACGGCCAGCCGTGCGAGTGGCGGCTCAGGCCGATGACCACGGCGGCCAGGCCCGCCAGGCCCAGCAGCGGCACGGGGGTCAGCATCAGCAGCTCGTCCACATTGATCCCGCCGTCCTGGAAGCCCCACCGGTGGGCGATGCGCGGATGGACCAGCAGGGTCGCCAGGCTGATCGCCGCCAGCAGCAGCGCCGAGGCCGCGGCCGAGATCCAGGCCCAGCGGCGGGCCCGTCCGTGCAGCTCGTCCTCGGTCTTGAGGATCAGCCAGGTGGCCCCCAGCAGGGCGTAGCCGGCCACCAGCCCGCAGGCCACCATGAGCGTATAGGGGGTCAGCCAGTCGAAGGGTCCGCCGGCGAACTGATGGTCCCTCAGGGTCACCCCCTGGATGAAGCCCCCCAGCACCAGCCCCTGGGCGAAGGTCGCGACGATCGAGCCCCCGGCGAAGGCGGCGGTCCAGAAGCGCTTGCCGCGGCGCCGGCCGCGCAGGCGGAACTCGAAGGCCACCCCGCGCAGGATCAGCGCCAGCAGCATCAGCAGCACCGGGATGTAGAGGGCCGGCATCAGGGCGCCGTAGGCGGCGGGGAAGGCGGCGAACAGGCCGCCGCCGCCCAGCACCAGCCAGGTCTCGTTGCCGTCCCAGATGGGGGCCACCGTGTCCATCATCACGTCCCGCTCGGCCGGGGAGGCGGCGAACGGGAAGAGGATGCCGACCCCCAGGTCGAAGCCGTCCAGCAGCACGTACATCAGGACGCTGACGGCGATGATCGCGGCCCAGATCAGCGGCAGGTCCAGGGTCATGCGCGCTCCTCCGGATCAGGCGCCGCCCCAAGCGCATAGCCGGGCGGGCGTGGCTTCAGCGGCGGCTCGGTGTCGGGGGTCTCCGGCGGGCGTGGCCCGATGGCGATGAGCCGAAGGATGTAGAGGGCCCCGACGCTGAAGACGATGCCGTAGACGATGAGGAAGCCGAGCAGCGAGGCCGAGACCGAGCCCGAGCCCAGGGGCGAAACCGCGTCGGCGGTCCGCAGCAGGCCGTAGACCACATAGGGCTGGCGGCCCACCTCGGCGACGATCCAGCCGGCGATCACCGCCACGAAGCCGCTGGGGCCCATGATCACGCAGGCCCACAGGAACGGTCGTTTGTGCTCGGGGCCCTTGGTGCGCCAGATCAGCCAGGCGCCCCAGAGCCCCAGGGCGATCATCAGCAGGCCCAGCCCCACCATCACCCGGAAGGCCCAGAAGACCATGGCCACCGGCGGCCGGTCGTCGGGCGGGAAGGCCTTCAGGCCGGTGACCTCGGCGGTGCTCTTGCCGGCGGTGATCCAGCTTCCGATGTTCGGGATGGAGATTTCCCAGTGGTTCGTCTCGGCCGCGCGGTCGGGCCAGGCGAACACGTGGAAGGGCTGGTTGGCCCGGGTCTCCCAGAAGGCCTCGATGGCCGCCAGCTTGGCGGGCTGGACCTCCAGCACCTCCTTGCCGGACAGGTCCCCCACCACCAGCTGCAGCGGCGCGACGATGGCGAACATGCCGATGGCCATGCGCAGGGCGATGCGCGACTCCGGCTCATCCGTCCGCCGCAGCAGCCGCCAGGCCGAGGCCGCCCCCACCACCAGCGAGGTGGTGAGGTAGGCCGCAAGCACCATGTGGGCGATGCGTTCGGGGAAGGTCGGCGAGATGATCACCGCCCACCAGTCGGTGGCCCGAAGCGTCCCGTCCGGCATGTGGGCGAAGCCCGACGGATACTGCATCCACGAGTTGGCCGAGATGATCCAGAAGGCCGAAACCAGGGTGCCGATGGCCACCATCACCGTGGCCGTGAAGTGCAGCTTCGGCCCCACCTTGCGCCAGCCGAACAGCATCACCCCGAGGAAGCTGGCCTCCAGGAAGAAGGCGGTGAGCACCTCGAAGGCGAACAGCGGCCCGATCACCGGAGAGACGATGGTGGAGAACACGCTCCAGTTGGTGCCGAGCTGGTAGCTCATCACCACGCCCGAGACGACGCCCATGCCGAACGACAGGGCGAAGATCTTCACCCAGAACAGGTAAAGTGTCTTGAAGACTTCGCGGCGGGTGGCCAGCCAAAGCCCCTCCAGCACGGCCAGGAAACTGGCCAGGCCGATAGTGAAGCTTGGGAAGATGATGTGGAACGCGATCGTGAACGCGAACTGCAACCGCGACAGCATAAGCGCATCCAAGTCCATAGCGGTCCTCGATCACGCAGCGTCGGCCCCAACATTAGACCGTTGGCTCGTATAACACGGTGATCGCAGAGCGGGAGCCTGTGTCTCTTGTGAAGCTTTAACTTGCGAATGACTTGCAAAGGCGTTTGCAACGGGCTAGACCGTCGTCAGATCGGCCAGGAGCGCTCCGCCCACATGTACGTGTGCAATTGCAATGGCATTCGCGAGCGCGACGTGCGCGCCGCCATCGCAGCCGGGGCGTCCCGTCCGGCTCAGATCTTCAAGGCCTGCGATTCCGCGGCTCAGTGCGCCCGCTGCGTCTGCGACATGCGCAAGATCCTCGACGAGGAGCGCGAGGCGCTGCGCTACGCCGCCGAATAGGCTGAGCCGTTCGGATTTTTCCGGCGATCGAAAGTCATTCGCAGCGAAAACTGCGGGTTTCTCGGCTACCGCAAATCACTTGCAGACATAGCCTTTGACCTGGCCCCCGGGCGCAGGCATTCCGGCCTTCGGTATCTGACGCTGATCTGGACGGAGGCATGGCGATGCAAGGCGACAAGGCGATCATCAGGCTCTTGAACGCGGTGCTCACCAACGAGCTGACGGCGATCAACCAGTACTATCTGCACGCCCGGATGTACGAGAACTGGGGCTTCGCCAAGCTCGGCAAGATCACCTACGAAGAGTCGATCGGCG
Organism: Pseudomonadota bacterium; assembly: GCA_023412655.1. Taxonomy (GTDB): domain Bacteria; phylum Pseudomonadota; class Alphaproteobacteria; order Caulobacterales; family Caulobacteraceae; genus Phenylobacterium. The sequence goes on from JAEYNH010000207.1 coordinate 54,829, forward strand.
AGATGAAGCACGCCGACAAGCTCATCAAGCGCATCCTGTTCCTCGACGGCCTGCCCAACCTTCAGGACCTGCACAAGCTGTCCATCGGCGAGAGCGTGGGCGAGTGCCTGGCGGCCGACCTCGGGGTCGAGGTTCGCGGCCGCGAGACCCAGATCGAGGCCATCCGCCTGTGCGAGGCCAGCTCCGACTTCGTCTCCCGCGAGGTGCTGGTGGAAATCCTCGACGACACCGAGGAGCACATCGACTTCCTCGAGACCGAGCTGTCGCTGCTGAAGAGCCTGGGCGAGCAGAACTACCTGCAGCGCGCCACCGGCGAACTCGGCGAAAAGGACTGACCACTTCCGAGGTGGCCGGACTGGCCACTGGACGATTGCCAGCCTGACCCCGCCCGCCCTACGCTCGTTCCAAGAACGGGAATCCGGGAGGGGCGGGATGGCGGCGACGACGGAGGCGGCTCCGGCGAGGAGCGGCAACACCATGGTGGTCGCGGGCGCGTCCGTGGGCACGGTGTTCGAGTGGTACGACTTCTACCTCTACGGCTCCCTCGCCAGCTTCATCACCGCCCACTTCTTCTCCGGGGTGAACGAGGTCACGGGCTACATCTTCGCCCTGCTGGCCTTCGCCGCCGGGTTCGCCGTGCGGCCGTTCGGGGCCATCGTCTTCGGCCGGCTGGGCGACCTGTGGGGCCGCAAGAACACCTTCCTGGTCACCATGCTGCTGATGGGGCTGTCCACCTTCGTGGTCGGCCTGCTGCCTGGCTACGCCGCCATCGGCGTGGCGGCCCCGATCCTGCTGATCGTCATGCGCCTGATCCAGGGCCTGGCCCTGGGCGGCGAGTACGGCGGGGCGGCCACCTACGTCGCCGAGCACGCCCCGCCCGGCAAGCGCGGCCTCTACACCAGCTGGATCCAGATCACCGCCACCGCCGGCCTGTTCCTCAGCCTGGTGGTCATCCTGCTGGTCCGCACCCAGCTGGGCGAGGAGGCGTTCCGCGCCTGGGGGTGGCGCATCCCGTTCCTGGTCTCGATCCTGCTGCTGGGCGTCTCGCTGTGGATCCGCCTGCGGCTCAACGAGAGCCCGGTGTTCCAGAAGATGGTCGACGAGGGCAAGACCACCAAGAAGCCCCTGGCCGAGAGCTTCGGCCGCTGGAGCAACCTCAAGCTCATCCTGCTGGCCCTCGTGGGGCTCACCGCCGGCCAGGCGGTGGTCTGGTACACCGGCCAGTTCTACGCCCTGTTCTTCCTGGAGCGGATGCTCAAGGTCGACGGCGCCCAGGCGAACACCCTCGTCGCCGTCGCGCTGGCGCTCGCCACCCCGTTCTTCATCGTCTTCGGCTGGCTGTCCGACAAGATCGGCCGCAAGCCGATCATCCTGGCCGGCTGCCTGCTGGCCGCGCTCACCTACTTCCCGATCTTCAAGGCCCTCACCGGGGCGGCCAATCCCCAGCTCGCCGCCGCCACCGCCAGCGCCCCGGTGACGGTGGTGGCCGACCCGTCCGACTGCGCCTTCCAGTTCGATCCGGTGGGCCGCACCGCCTTCACCAGCGGGTGCGACGTGGCCAAGTCGGCCCTGGCCAATGCGGGGATCTCCTATGCCAACACCGCTGCCCCGGCCGGAACCTTGGCCACCATCCACATCGGCGGCGAGGTGTTCGAAAGCTTCGATGGCCGCGGCCTGCCCAAGGCCGAGTTCGAGGCCCGCAAGAAGGCCTGGAGCGCCGAGCTGGGCGAGCGGCTGAAGGCGGCCGGCTATCCCGCCAAGGCCGATCCGGCGCAGGTGAACGCCCCCCTGGTGGTGGCCCTGCTGTGGCTGCTGGTCCTCTACGTCACCATGGTCTACGGCCCGATCGCCGCGGCCCTGGTGGAGATGTTCCCGGCGCGGATCCGCTACACCTCCATGTCGCTGCCCTACCACCTGGGCAACGGCTGGCTCGGCGGCTTCCTGCCCACCACCGCCTTCGCCATGGTGGCCGCCACGGGCAACATCTACTACGGCCTCTGGTACCCCATCGCCGTGGCGTCCCTGACCTTCGTGGTGGGCCTGCTGTTCATCAGGGAGATGCGGGGCGCCGACATCGAGGCCTAGGACGGCCCGTCGCGTTCCTCATGGCCGTGGCGGACCGAGTAGAAGCCCAGCCAGACGAGCAGGCCGACCAGGGCCGCCAGGATCGCCACCCCGCCCAGCAGGTACGGCCAGAGGGGCCCCAGGCTCCGGCCGCCGTCCACCTGCTGGGAGGCGGCGAAGAAGGCCCACCCGGCCAGTATCGCAAAGCCGGCCAGGCCCAGGAAGGTGAGGCCCAGCACGGCGGCGTGCCTGCGCATGTGGCCTCAACCCGCTGAAGCTCGGACCGTTCCGGAAGCGGCGCGGACGAACGGCCGCGCCGGAGCCCGACGCGGCCGTTCCACAGGTCGATCCGGGGGGCGGCCTACTCGGCCGCCAGGAGCGTCCCCAGGCCGACCCGTTGGGCCACGCCCTCGCCATAGGCCGGGTCGGCCTTGGCGAAGTGGGCGATCTGCCGGCGCAGGATGTCCTCGGGCACCCCGACCATGGCGGCGGCGATGTTGTCCATCAGCTGGCGCTTCTGGTCATCGCTCATCAGCCGGAACAGGGTCCCGGCCTGGCTGTAGTCGTCGTTGCCGTCCCGGTGGTCGTAGCGGTCGGCGTCGCCCGAGATCCTCAGCGGCGGCTCGCGAAAGGACGCATCCTCCTTCGGCCCGCCGAAGCTGTTGGGCTCATAGTTCACCGCCCCGCCGCCGTTGGCGTCGAACCGCATGGCCCCGTCCCGATGATAGCTGTGCACCGGGCAGCGCGGCTGGTTCACCGGCAGCAGGTCGGCGTTGCCGCCGATCCGGTAGCGCTGGGCGTCGGCGTAGGAGAACAGGCGGAACTGCAGCATCCTGTCGGGGCTGTAGCCGATCCCCGGGACCACATTGGCCGGCGAGAAGGCCGCCTGCTCCACCTGGGCGTGGTAGTTGTCCGGGTTCCGGTTCAGCTCCAGCTCGCCCACCTCGATCAGCGGATAGTCGGCGTGCGGCCACACCTTGGTCAGGTCGAAGGGGTTGTAGGGCGTGGTCTCGGCCTCGGCCTCGGGCATGATCTGGACATGGACCGTCCACTTGGGGAACTCGCCCCGCTCGATGGCCTCGAACAGGTCGCGCTGGTGGGTTTCACGGTCGCCCGCGATCAGCGCCCCGGCCTCTTCGTTGGTGAGGTTCTGGATGCCCTGCTGGGTCTTGAAGTGGAACTTCACCCAGAACCGCTCCCCGGCCGCGCTGATGAAGCTGTAGGTGTGCGAGCCGAAGCCGTGCATGTGCCGGTAGCTCTTCGGGATGCCGCGGTCCGAGAACAGGATCGTCACCTGGTGCAGGCTCTCGGGGCTCAGGCTCCAGAAGTCCCACATGGCGGTGTTGCTGCGCATGTTGGTGCGCGGGTCGCGCTTCTGGGTGTGGATGAAGTCCGGGAACTTCAGCGGGTCGCGGACGAAGAAGACCGGGGTGTTGTTGCCCACCAGGTCCCAGTTGCCCTGGTCGGTGTAGAACTTCAGGGCCCAGCCGCGCACGTCGCGCTCGGCGTCGGCCGCGCCGCGCTCGCCGGCCACGGTGGAGAAGCGCAGCAGGATCGGGGTCTGCTTGCCCACCTCCGAGAACAGGTCGGCGCGGCTGTAGCGGGTGATGTCCTTGGTGACCGTGAAGGTCCCGAAGGCGGCCGAGCCCTTGGCGTGCACCACGCGCTCGGGGATGCGCTCGCGGTTGAAGTGCGCGTGCTTCTCGAAAAGGTGCAGATCCTGGACCAGCAGGGGCCCGCGCGGACCTGCGGTCAGGCTGTTCTGGTTGTCCGCCACGGGGATGCCGGCGGCGGTGGTCAGGGTCTTGGGTTTTTCCATGGGGACGCTCTTCTCCGATGCGAGAAGGAGAATGCGCCCCCACGGAACAAAAGGAAAATTGATCCTTTTGCGAGTTTCGATAGAAGTTTCTTTGGGTAGAGCCTATTCGGCCGCCACCGCCGTGATGCCGATCTTCGGGGCCAACTCGCCGGCGGCGTAGCGCTTGGCCATGGCCGACATCGGCAGCGGCTTGATGCTCGAGGCGTGGCCGGCGGCGCCGAACTCCTCGAAGCGCTGGATGCAGACCTTGCGCATGGCTTCCTTGGCGGGCTTCAGATAGCCGCGCGGATCGAACTCGCCGGGCTTCTCGGCGAACACCTTCCGGATCGCGCCGGTGATGGCCATGCGGTTGTCGGTGTCGATGTTGATCTTGCGCACGCCGTGCTTGATGCCGCGCTGGATCTCCTCGATCGGCACGCCCCAGGTCTGGGGCATCTCGCCGCCGTACTGGTTGATGATGTCCTGCAGTTCCTGCGGCACCGAGGAGCTGCCGTGCATCACCAGGTGGGTGTTCGGCAGGCGGCGGTGGATCTCCTCGATCACGTTCATGGCCAGCACCTCGCCGTCCGGCTTGCGCGTGAACTTGTAGGCGCCGTGGCTGGTGCCCATGGCGATGGCCAGGGCGTCCACCTCGGTGGCCTTCACGAACTCCACGGCCTGGTCGGGATCGGTCAGCAGCTGGTCATGGTCCAGCTTGCCCTCGAAGCCGTGGCCGTCCTCCTTCTCGCCCATGCCGGTCTCGAGCGAGCCCAGCACGCCCAGTTCGCCTTCCACCGAGGCCCCGACCCAGTGGGCCATGTCCACGACGTTGCGCGTGACCTTGACGTTGTAGTCGTAGTCGGCCGGCGTCTTGCCGTCGGCCATCAGCGAGCCGTCCATCATCACCGAGGTGAAGCCGTACTGGATGGCGGTGGCGCAGGTGGCTTCGTTGTTGCCGTGGTCCTGGTGCATGCAGATCGGGATGTGCGGATACATCTCCGCCATGGCGTCGATCAGGTGCTTCAGCACGATGTCGTTGGCGTAGGACCGCGCCCCGCGCGAGGCCTGCATGATCACCGGCGAGTCGGTGGCCTCCGCGGCCTCCATGATCGCCAGGGCCTGTTCCATGTTGTTGATGTTGAAGGCCGGCACGCCATAGCCTTGCTCGGCGGCGTGATCGAGGAGCTGTCGAAGCGTAATCCGGGCCATAGCCAAACTTCCCCTTAAGCTTGCAGGGCGGCCACTCCGGGCAGCTCCTTGCCTTCCATCCATTCCAGAAACGCGCCACCGGCCGTGGAGACGAAGGTGAAATCGCCGGTCACGCGCGCGGCGTTCAGGGCCGCAACCGTATCACCCCCGCCGGCCACCGCCACCAGCTTGCCGGCCTTGGCCAGCGCGGCGGCTTCCTGCGCAGCTTCAACGGTCGCTGTATCAAAGGGTTGCACCTCGAACACCCCGAAAGGACCGTTCCAGATCAGGGTGCGGCATTCGGCCATGGCCGCCTTCACGGCGGCGACCGTCTTGGGTCCCACGTCGAAGATCTTCTCGTCCGCGGCCACCGCGCCGCCGGAAAGGTCCACCGTGCGGGTGGCGACGCCCGGCGCCAGGTCCTTGGCCACCACCACGTCGAGCGGCAGGATCACCTTGCAGCCGGCGGCCTGCGCCTTGGCCAGGATCTCCCGGGCGGTATCGGCCATCTCCTTCTCGCAGAGCGAGCCGCCGATCTCGACCCCTTGGGCGAACAGGAAGGTGTTGGCCATGCCGCCGCCGATGGCCAGGTAGTCCAGCTTGCCCACCAGGTTGTCGAGCAGGTCCAGCTTGGTCGACACCTTGGCGCCGCCGACGATGCCCATCACCGGCCGCTGCGGATTGCCCAGGGCCGCGTCCAGGGCCTGCAGCTCCCGGCGCATCTGTTCCCCCGCATAGGCCGGCAGGCGGCGGGCGAGACCCTCGGTCGAGGCGTGCGCCCGGTGGGCGGCCGAGAAGGCGTCGTTCACGTAGAGGTCGCCGTTGGCCGCCAGGGCGGCGGCGAACTCGGGATCGTTCTTCTCCTCGCCCGCATGGAAGCGGACGTTCTCCAGCAGGGCGATCCCGCCCGGCTGCAACCCGTCGATGACGCGTTTCGCGTCATCGCCCACGCAGTCGTCGGCGAAGGCCACCGGCGCGCCCAGCAGCTGCGAGAGCGGCTCGACCACCGGCTTCAGGCTCATCTCGGGCACGCGCTTGCCCTTGGGCCGGTCGAAGTGGGCCAGCAGCACCACCTTCGCCCCACCGTTCCGCAGCTTCTCGATGGTCGGCAGGGCGGCCCGCAGGCGGGTGTCGTCGCTCACCTGGCCGTCGGCCATCGGCACGTTGAAGTCCACGCGCACCAGGGCGCGCTTGCCCGAGAGGTCGGCGTCGTCGAGGGTCTTGAAGGTCATGGGTGGCGCTCAACTGTTCCTTCTCCCCTTGTGGGAGAAGGTGTCAGGCGCAGCCTGACGGATGAGGGGTTGTGCAACGCCGGCTCGGGTTCGGGTCGGTCCTGAGGGCGATCGCGGCGCGCCCCCTCGTCCCACCGCCTCCGGCGGCCACCTTCTCCCGCCGGGGGAGAAGGATGGTTGTCGCCCGGCCCGCGCACGGCGGTCCTAGATCAGCTTGCCCATGGCGACGGCGGTGTCGCTCATCCGGGTCGAGAAGCCCCACTCGTTGTCGTACCAGGAGAGCACCCGGCCGAGGCCGCCGTCGATCACCTGGGTCTGGGGCAGGGCCACGGTCGAGGAGGCCGACACGTGGTTGAAGTCGATGGACACCAGCGGGTCGTTGGTGACGCCCAGGATGCCGCGCAGCGGGCCCGAGGCCGCGGCCGCTTCCATGGCGGCGTTGATCTCTTCCTTGGTCACCGCCTTGCCCGGCACGAACTTCAGGTCGACCACCGACACGTTCGGGGTCGGCACGCGGATCGAGCTGCCGTCCAGCTTGCCGGCCAGTTCGGGGATCACCAGGCCCAGGGCCTTGGCGGCGCCGGTGGAGGTGGGGATCATCGACATGGCCGCGGCGCGGGCGCGGTAGAGGTCCTTGTGCATGGTGTCCAGCGTCGGCTGGTCGCCCGTGTACGAGTGGATGGTGGTCATGTAGCCGCGCTCGATGCCGCACAGGTCCTGCAGGACCTTGGCCACCGGGGCCAGGCAGTTCGTCGTGCACGAGGCGTTGGAGATGATTAGGTCGTCCTTGGTCAGCGTGTCGTGGTTCACGCCGTAGACGATGGTCTTGTCGACGCCGTCGCCGGGGGCCGAGATGATCACCCGCTTGGCGCCGGCTTCCAGATGGGCGGCGGCCTTCTCCTTGGAGGTGAACAGGCCGGTGCACTCGAGCGCGATGTCGACGCCCAGGTCCTTGTGCGGCAGTTCGGCCGGGTTGCGGATGGCCGTCACCTTGATCGGGCCGCGACCCACGTCGATGGTGTCGCCGTTCACGCTCACCTGGCCGGGGAAGCGGCCGTGGACGCTGTCGTAGCGCAGCAGGTGGGCGTTGGTCTCCACGGGGCCCAGGTCGTTGATCGCCACGACCTCGATGTCCGTGCGCGCGTGCTCGACGATCGAACGCAGGACCAGCCGGCCGATGCGACCGAAACCATTGATGGCGACGCGAACGGGCATTTGCGGAGACCTCCTGCGGGGCGTTTCGTGTGGCGGGGTTCTTGAAGCCGGGGGCTGTGAAGTCAACCCCTGGCAGAACACGAATGGCGCCAATGGATTACGCGGCCGTCCACAGGTGGCGGGGCCGTAGCGTTCAGGTCGCCGGTGACGCTCGGCAGGAAAAGGCCGTCCCCGCCGCGCCCCGGCCACGGGACCCAAGCCTCGCCCATCTCGCCGTTCGCCCTGCGCCGCCGCCGGCGCCGTGCCGGATAACTGCGAAATCGGCCGCCATGTTTTCCTTGACTTTGCCGCAGATCTATGTTCTTGTTTTGTTCATGGTCAGTGATGCGGACATGCTGGAGGAGATCGACGCCCGGCTCGCCGCCGTCGCCGACGTCCAGTTCGCCCTGATCCAGAAGATCCACCAGCAGATCGACGCCGCCGAGGAGCCCGCCCAACTGGCCCAGCTGGCCGAGCCCCTCGACCGCTGCGCCCGCTCCATCCGCCTGACCTACGCCCTGCGCGTGAAGCTGCGGAAGGAGATCCGTCACCTCGACCGCGAAGAGACCCGCATGGTCAAGGCCGAAGCCAAGGTCGAAGCCAAGGTCGAAGATGGCGCCGGCCGCGCCGAGCGCATCCGCGAGCGGGTGGAGACCCTCACCTGGCGAGAGGCCGACTGGGAGGACGACGAGGCCCTCGACACCGAGTTCGACCGCGTCCTCGACTTCGAGTCCCTCGACCCGGCCTTCGCCACACTCTCCCTCGAGGAACAGGCCGACCGCATCATCGCCCGCATGGGGCTCAAGGCCGAATATCCGCCGGGGTACGCCGCCGAACGCGCCCACCCCCGCGACGGCGGGAACCCCGGCTTCCAGAACACCGCCTGACCCCTACCTCCCCCGCGAAGGGGCGGGAGGGGGACCGCCCGCCGCAGAGCGGGCGGTGGAGGGGGCAAGCCCCGCCTACAATGTTGCTCAGCCGCGGACCGGCCGCACCTTGGCGGCCGCGTCCCGCGCGCGCTCGCGCGCCTCCGCCACATCGGCGCCTCGCGCCAGCGCGACCCCCATGCGGCGGCGCTCGAAGGCTTCGGGCTTGCCGAACAGGCGCAGGTCCGCGCCGGGGACCGCCAGCGCCTCGGCCACCCCCTCGAAGGCGATCCCCTGGGCTTCCATGCCGCCATAGATGACCGCGCTGGCGCCCGGCTCGCGCAGGGTGACGTCCGTGGGCAGGCCAAGGATCGCCCGGGCGTGCAGGGCGAACTCGCTGAAGGTCTGGGTGGCCAGGGTGACGAGGCCGGTGTCGTGCGGACGGGGCGAGACCTCGGAGAACCAGACCTCGTCGCCCTTCACGAACAGCTCGACGCCGAACAGCCCCAGGCCCCCCAGAGCCTCGGTGACCTTGCCGGCGATCTCGCGGCTGCGCTCCAGCGCCTTGGGGCTCATCGCCTGCGGCTGCCAGCTCTCCACATAGTCGCCCTTCACCTGCCGGTGGCCGATGGGGGCGCAGAAGCTGGTCTCCACCCGGCCGTCCTTCAGGCTGCGGACGGTCAGCTGGGTGATCTCGAAGTCGAAGTCCACCCGGCCCTCGACGATCACCCGCGGCTGCTCCACCCGGCCGCCCTCCAGGGCGTAGCGCCAGGCGGCGGCGATCTGGTCGGGGCTCTCCACGTAGGACTGTCCCTTGCCCGACGAGCTCATCACCGGCTTCACGAAGCAGGGAAAGCCCGTGACCTCCGCCGCCGCCCGGGCCAGTTCCTCCTCGGACGAAGCGAAGGCGTAGGCGCTGGTGGGCAGGGAAAGCGTCTCGGCGGCCAGCCGGCGGATGCCCTCCCGGTTCATGGTCAGCTGGGCGGCCCGGGCGGTGGGGATCACCGTCGCCGCGCCCTCGGCCTCGATGCGCACCAGCTCGTCGGTGGCGATGGCCTCGATCTCCGGCACGATCAGCTGCGGCCGCTCGGCCTCCACCAGCGCCCGCAGCGCCGCGGCGTCGGTCATCGGGATGACATGGCTGCGGTGGGCGACCTGCATGGCCGGGGCGCCCGCATAGCGGTCGACGGCGATCACCTCGCAGCCCAGCCGCTGCAGCTCGATGGCCACCTCCTTGCCGAGCTCGCCCGAGCCCAGGAGCATGACCTTGAGGGCGGTGGGCGAGAGCGGCGTGCCGAGGCGCATGGCTTAGCTCAGCTTCGCTTTCGCCGCGGCGGCCACGTGCTCCGGCGTGATGCCGAAGTGCTGGTAGAGGGCCTTGTCGGTGGCGCTGGCGCCGAACCCGCTCATCCCCACGAACACCCCGTCGGCGCCGATGAACCGGTCCCACCCCTGGCGGATGCCGGCTTCCACGGCGACCTTCACCTCGGTCTCGCCGATCAGGGTCTCCTGGTAGTCGCTGGGCTGGGCCTCGAACAGCTCGAAGCTCGGGACCGAGACCACCCGGGCGCCGACGCCGTCGGCCTCGAGCAGGTCCTTGGCGGCCAGGGCGATGGGAACCTCGGTGCCGCTGGCGAAGATCGTCACCTGGGCCGGCAGGCTGGCGGGCGCCAGCTGGTAGGCGCCCCGGGCCGACAGGTTCTCGCCGATCGGCTGGGTGCGCACCGCGGCGGTCTTCTGGCGCGACAGGGCCAGCACCGAGGGCGTCGCCTTGGCGTCGAGCGCCAGCTTCCAGCACTCGGCGGTCTCCACGGCGTCGGCCGGGCGGAAGACGTTGAGGTTGGGCATGGCCCGCAGGGAGGCCAGGTGTTCCACCGGCTGGTGGGTGGGGCCGTCCTCGCCCAGGCCGATGGAATCGTGGGTGCCCACGTGGATCACCCGCACCCCCATCAGGGCCGCCAGCCGGATCGCCGGCCGCGAATAATCGGTGAACACCAGGAAGGTGCCGCCATAGGGGATGACGCCGCCGTGCAGGGCCATGCCGTTCATGGCCGCGGCCATGCCGAACTCGCGCACGCCGTAGTTCACATAGCGGCCGGCGTAGTCCGGGGCGTCCAGGATCGGGGTGTTCTTGACGAAGGTGTTGTTCGAGCCGGTGAGGTCGGCCGAGCCGCCCACCAGTTCCGGGATCTCGCCGAAGATCTTCTCCAGCACCGCGCCGGAATGCTGGCGGGTGGCGGCGGCCGGAGCCTTGGCCTCGGCGTCGGCGATGAACTGGTCGAGGGCCGCGAAGGCGGTCTTCGGCAGCTCCCCGGCCATGGCCCGCTCGAAGTCGCTGCGCAGGGTCGAGGCGGCCAGGCGCGCCTCCCAGGCCTTGCGCAGCTTGGCGCCCCGGCGCCCGGCGGCGCGCCAGGGCTTCAGGGCCTCGTCCGGCACCACGAACGGCTCGTGCGGCCAGCCGAGGTTATCCCGGGTCTTGACCACCTCGTCCTTGCCCAGGGCTTTGCCGTGGACGTCATGGGTGCCCTGGAAGGTGGGGGAGCCCTTGCCGATGACGGTCTTGCAGGCGATCAGCGTCGGCCGGTCCTGCTTGGTGGCCCATGCGAGGGCCCGGCGGATCTGACCTTCGTCGTGGCCGTCGATGCGCTTGGTGGCCCAGCCGGCGGCCTTGAAGCGGGCGAGCTGGTCGGTGGCGTCGGAAAGGCCCACATGACCGTCGATGGTGATGTCGTTGTCGTCCCACAGCACCGTGAGCTTGGCCAGCTTCAGCCGGCCGGCCAGGCTGATCGCCTCGTGGCTCACCCCCTCCATCAGGCAGCCGTCGCCGGCCACCACCCAGGTGCGATGGTCGACCAGATCCGCGCCGAAGCGGGCCGCCAGGTGACGTTCGGCCATGGCCATGCCCACGGCGGTGGCCAGGCCCTGGCCCAGCGGGCCGGTGGTGGTCTCGACGCCGGGGGTGTGGCCGTACTCCGGGTGGCCCGGGGTGTTCGAGCCGAGCTGGCGGAAGTTCTTCAGGCTGTCGAGGGTGACCGCCTTGACGCCCGCCAGGTGCAGCAGGCTGTACAGCAGCATCGAGCCGTGGCCCGCCGACAGCACGAAGCGGTCGCGGTCGGCCCAGTCGGGGCGGGCGGCGTCGTACTTCAGAAAGCGCGACCACAGCACCGTCGCCACGTCGGCCATGCCCATGGGCATGCCGGGGTGTCCGGAATTGGCCCTTTCCACGGCGTCCATCGAGAGGACGCGGATGGCGTCGGCCATGAGCTTCGTCGGCGCGGGCATCGAGATCTTTCGCAGGTCGTTTACGGCGGAATGCGGCGCCCCCTCGCACGCAGGAACCCGAGGGTCAAGAAACGGGCCAATTCCCAAGCCATGCGACGCGCTTTAGAAAAGGCCGGTAAGCCTTTGGGGAGTCATGCATGAACCCGGGCGAGAGCAACCTCGATCTGGCGGCGAAGCGACTTGAGCGCGCAGTCCAGCAGCTGGAGCAACGGCTGGCCGAGAAGCTGCGCCAGGCGAGCGCCGACGACCTGTTCGGCCAGGACCGCGCCGAGCTGGCCGCCGAGCTCGATCGCGCCAGGGCCCGCGAGCGCGAACTCGAGGAGGCTGGCGCCCAGGCGTCCGAAGCCCTCGGCAAGGCGATCCAGGAAATCCGCGCCGCCCTGAGCGGGCAGGCGCCCGCGGAGCAGTAGCCATGGCTCAGATCAGCGTTGAGGTGAACGGACGGCCCTATGCGGTGGGCTGCGAGGACGGGCAGGAGCAGCACCTGCAGGAGCTGGCCCGGATGTTCGACCAGCAGGTGCGGCACGTGTCCGCCGACATGGGCCAGCTGGGCGACACCCGCCTGTTCCTGATGGGCGCCCTGCTGCTGGCCGACGAGTTGGCCGACGCCAAGGGCCGGCTGGCGGCCCTGCAGATGGAGGTCGGCAAGCTGCAGGCCGAGCGCTCGCGCATCGAAGGCAGGGCGGCGGCGGCCCTGGAAGCGGCGGCCCGGCGGATCGAGAAGCTGGCCGCCGACGAAGCGGCCTAGACGGCGACGCTAGCGCCCGCGCGCCTTGGAGATGAGCCGGGTAAGGGCCGGGCCCAGTTCCGGCTGTTCCACCCGCCGGTAGACGTGGTCGGCGGGCACATGCGCCACCAGCCGCGCGTGGGCCTTGCCGAGGTTGTGGTAGGGCATCCGCGGGAGCAGGTGGTGCAGGCCGTGGTAGCGCAGGCCCACCGGCGCCCAGAGGAACGGCAGCAGGGCGGGGGGCGGCACGTTGACGCTGTCGAGGAACTGGCCCTCGAAGCTCATCATCTCGCCCTCGTTCTCCCAGTAGTGGGCGACGGCGGTCCGCAGCTGGTTCACGAAGGCGAAGACGGCGTAGATGGCCACGGCGATGACCAGGACCCGCAGGGGCAGGACGCCTGCCGCCGCCAGGCCGATCACCGTCCAGCTCCACAGCCAGCAGGCGATCTCCTGGGTCAGCCACGGGGCCCTGGCCGCGCGGTCGTGGTCCTCGCGGGAGAAGGCGGTGTTGATGGTCATGGCCGAGGTCTTGGCGACCACCCAGCGGCGCAGGGGCGGGACCAGGAACGAGGCCGGCGCCAGCACCGCGAACCGCAGGATCACGCCCACCGGCGCCAGCAGCGCCACGAAGACGAAGCCGGCCAGGCTGCGCAGCGGCAGCCGGGCGAGGGGCATGTACTCCGGATCGCGCACGGTGCCGTAGCGGTCCTTGGCGTGGTGCAGCATGTGCACGCCCTCGTACAGCAGCGAGGGCGTCAGGAAGGGCACGCCGATCAGCAGGTTCCAGCCGATGTGGAAGCCCGGCAGGTCGTCCCGCCGTTGGTGGGTGAGTTCGTGGATGAAGCTCACCCCGCGATAGAGCGCCAGGACGCACAGCGCGGCGGCGGCCAGGGCCCAGCCGGCGGAGGCGGTGACGGCGACCCACAGGCTCAGCCAGGTGACCGCGGCGGTGGCGATCAGGTCGGCCCAGTAGATGCGCGGGTTCGGCCGCATCAGGTCGCGGGTCAGCTCGTTGGCCATCCGGGCCAGGGACGGCGCGGGCGGCGTCTGCGGCTGGGGCGCGGCTTGCGGGGCGGAGGCGAGGACGTCGAGGGTCACGAGGCCAGACTTAGAGCGCCGGGCGGCGCAGTTGAAGGGCGATCCGGCTTTCCGGGCGTTTGGCCGCGCTTGAGGCCGAGACCCAGGCGCACTACCTTGGACGTCCGGCGGGTCCTGCTGCGGCTCGCGTCGAAGGCGACATATCCCAGCGACCTTAATTCACTCGAAGGGAGCTGTCCCTGCCCTTGGCCGTGGCCTTGGGTATACGGCGCCCACCTGGTCTGCCAGGTCGAGGGGATGAAACAGTCCTTCACGGTTCACGCGGCGCCGCCACCCGATTTCGCTCTATAAGGGGGCGGGTGAGCTCCGATTTCCACAAGACCGCCCTGCGGAAGCGCCTGCGCGCGGTGCGCCGCCGGCTGGCCGCCGAGCGGCCCCAGGCCGCCAGCCTCGCCGCCGAGCGCCTGCCGCTGGAC
>JAEYNH010000053.1 GCA_023412655.1 Pseudomonadota bacterium
CCGCTGCGGCGAGCGGCGGGCTCCAGCGCGGCCGGGCCGGGCCTGCCCGCCGGGCGTGCGCTTGCAGGGCCGCCAGGATCTCATCGTCCCCAGCGTCATCGAAGTCGGACCAGGCGGCGCAGGCGTTGTCCCACGCCCTGGCATGGGCAGGATCGCGCTGCAGCCAGGCCGCCAACACGCGGGCGTCGAGATCGCCCGCTCCGTCCGCGCGCCGGTAGACGAGCAACGCCGCCGCCGCGTCCGGATCCATCGCCTCCAGGCGTTCCAGGGTGAGCACGTCGCGCATCAGCTCCGCCTCTTTCGCAGGGCGCCAAGATGCTGCGTCGCCCGAACCATGTGCTTCTCGACGGCGCTCACCGAAATCCCGAGCTGGGCGGCCACCTCGCGGGACTTTCGTCCTTCCAGGCGGTGCAGAACGAAAATCGTCCGGGTCCGCTCCGGGAGCGACAGCAGCGCCTCGGTGGCCGCACGCAGCTCTTCCTTGCCGGCCAGGATGCGATGGGGATCGAAGTCCTCGTCGCCGTGCTGGTCGGGATCGAACGACACATGGGCGTCGGCCCGGCGGGCGAACCGCCGGCGTCCACGGTCGGCGAGGACGTTGGCGGCGACCTGGAAGACGAAGCCGCCAAGGTGACCGACGGGCGCCTCGCTGTCCCGAGCGGCAATCCTCGCGAACACCTCCTGGACCAGATCGTCCACCTCGGAAGGGTCGGGCACCCGCGTGCGGAAATAGCGCGCGAGGCCCTGGCGCAGGGGACCTGCCGCCTCAACGAGCCGATGGCCGGTCATTCGACGCCCCTTCCACGCCGGAACGTCCAGGCGCGGTGGGGCCGAACCCCGGGGCAAGGCGGAAACCAGGTCCATCGACCTGAGGTCGCAGGCGCGGGCGAAACCCGCATCATTTTCATGCCCTTCGCGCGTCGACGGGAAGGCGGCGGCAGGCCTCCCCCGAGTGAGAACACCCGCCAAAGATGCAGCATACAATCTGCGCGAGCATTAGCGACGTAAGTCCGGTGACCTCAGGCAGGCAGAAGCGAGGCTTCTGCCGCGCTCCTATACCTTCCAGTTTTGCAGGGTGGAGCTCAATAAATCAAAGTTCGCCGAGCCGCACTTTTCTATATTTTTGTGCGGACCGCCGCGTTGCATTGAAGAGGCCGGTCAAAGCCTGACGGGAGGCATGGGTCCACTCATGGGCCATGTGTTGGTCTTCGGTCTCGCCGGCGCACTGCTGGCGGCGACCTCGGCGATCGCGGCGCCCAGGGCTGTGGACATACGTGCAGGCCCACTAGCCGTCGCCCTGGCCGAGCTCGCGCGGGAGAACGGGGTCGAGATCCTCTACAGCGACGCCCTGGTGCGCGGCCGCGCCGCGAAGGCTCTCCGCGGGCGGCTGTCGCCCGAACGGGCGCTCTCGATCCTTCTGGCTGATAGCGGCGTGGGCTACCGCGCCACGGCCGACGGCTCCTATGTGCTCTACGCCCTGTCGCCGGCCCCGATCGACGACCCGGGCGACGGAGCCATCGCGGAGGTTCTGGTGGTCGGACGCCGCACCCAGAACGCCGACATCAGACGCACCGAGAACGACATCCAACCCTACCGGATCATGGGCGATCGCGAGTTGTCCATCGCCCAGCAGGACAACATCGAGCAGCTCTTGCGGGGGCGCCTGCCCCAGAACGCCCAGGCCGGCACGCCGACCCAGACCGTGTCGGCCGGTCCCTACACCAACTCGGCCATCAATCTGCGCGGTGCGGGATCGCGGCGCACCCTGGTGCAGGTCGACGGCAGGCGCATCCCGGGCATGCCGACAACCAATGGGGGCCTGGACCAGGGCGACATCAACGCCCTGGCGCTGGGCAGCGTCGAGCGGATCGAGACCCTCACGGCCACCGCCGGCGGCATCCATGGGTTCAGCGCCATCGGCGGCGCAGTCAATGTCGTGCTCCAGCGCGATTATCGGGGGTCGGATCTCGCGGTCGCGAGCGGCGTGGCCGATCGGGGGGACGCTGGCCGGGTGCGGCTGGAGGGGCGGATCGGCTTCACGCCGGACGATGGGCGCACGAACGTGATGCTGGCGGCGTCCTGGTCCGCCGCGCAGCCGTTCGAGGTTGCCGACCGCGACTATGCCGCGCGCGCCCTCGCCCTCCAGACGGCCAACAACCCGGAGGGATTCCTCGAATGGTCGATCCCTGTGGACGCCGTGATCGTCCGCAGCTTCTCGGGCGAGCCCCTGCGGCTGGACCCCTCACTGGGCGGCGCGGAGCTGGGCAGCCGGTACACCTACCTGCCCGCCGATTTCACGGGCGGATCGGAAGCTCTGGCCGGCGCCCTGGCGGCCAACGCCGGGCAGTTGCCTGTCGCGCCGCCCCGGGGGCGGGCCGGTCGGAACACCTCGCTCATGTCCCGACCCGAGGCCGGATCGCTGCTGGTGAACGTCCGGCGCCGGATCTCCGACGGCGTCGAGCTGTTCGCCGACGGCATCTATCTCAGCAACCGGGGTCACGCCTATCGGCCGGGCGCGGCGCTGGGAACGGCCGTGCATGCGGACGCCGTCAGCAATCCCTTCGCCCAGGCCGTCGTTTTCACCTTTCCGATCGAAGCCGCCTTCACCGAGGCGCGGGCGAAGGTGGAGGTCGAACGCTTCACCGTCGGCGTCATCGCCCGACTGCCGGCGCAATGGCAGGCCTCAGCCGATTACATGTTCGGCCAGACCACCCTGTCCACTCGCGACACTGGTCGAAACCTGCCGAACCCCGGCCCGTTCGTCGGCTACGGCATTCCCGGTCCTGAAGGCCGGCCACCCGTCTTTCCGCTTGGCGACTACAGGGCGCTGCAGTCGGCGATCACCGCCTACAGCGACGAACTGTCGAGTTCGGTCCGGCTGGTCAACAACTTCAAGGCCGGCTCACTGCGCGCAGCGGGGCCATTGATCCACCTGCCGCACGGCCCCCTCACGCTCACGGTCCTCGGGGAGATCCGCCGGGAACACATGCCGGAGGCGGAGGACGTCTTCGCGGCGGCCGGGCGATCCTCCATTGTCCTCACGCCCGATCGCACCCAGGAGGTCCTTTCGGCCTACGCCGAGCTGCGCGTGCCGCTGGTGGGCCAGGACACGCCGCTGGCGCTGGCCCGAGGGTTGGAGGCGCAGCTTGCCGTGCGGCGCGACGAAGTGCGGACGACCTTTCCGAGCGACGTGCAGGTCGGGCCCACAAGGGGCGACCTCGCCACCATCCGCCATCAGGCCGATGTGTTTACGATCGGGGCACGCGCCTTCCCTGCCCGGTGGCTGATGCTGCGCGCCAGCCTGGCCACCGGCGAGGCGCCGCCGGACCTTCGGCATCTGCAGGAACGCGGCTTCCTGGTGTCCTTCGACCACCCGGACGAGCCGGTCGACTCCCGGCGGGGCGGACGCCGGGTGACGCAGGACGGGCCTTACATGTGGGTCCGCAACGGCTTCCACGGCCTGGAGCCGGAGAAAGGGCGCACCTTGTCGGCGGGCCTGGCGCTGAACCCCGCAGGCCACGGCCGGCCGAGGGTCTCCATTGACGTGTCGCAGATCGAGGTGCGCGGCGAAGTCGTACCCTTACAGCTGGTAACAAGCGCCCTGCTGGACATGGAAGCGCGCTATCCTGATCACGTGGTCCGGGCGCCGCTGACGGCGGAGGACGCCGCGCTCGGCTACTCCGCGGGCCGCGTGATTGCGCTTACACCGGGACGATAAACGCCGGGCGCTCCGTGACGGAAATGGTCGACGTCCAGCTCGACTGGACGTTACCGGCCATCGCGTTGGGCGAGGTTCGGCTCTACGGCGCCGCGACCTGGCAGCCGAGCTTTCGTCGGCGCATCCAGCCAGATGGGCCGATGATCGAGGTGATCAATCATCAGGACGAGCCGCTGAAGTGGCGGGGCAACCTTGGCCTCGAGTGGACCCGAGGCCCGCTCACGCTCGATCTGAACGTCCAGTACTTCGGACGACGCCGGCTGGCCAATTCCGACGCTTCGCCCGTGCTCATCAGTTCGGAGCGGATCGCGTTCCAGGGCTCGGACCGGGTTCCCTCCCAGCTCTATGTGGACCTGGCCGCCCGACGCAGGTTCGCCGCGCCCGCGGCCAGCCCCGTTCGCGATATCGAACTTCGCCTGGGCGTTCAGAACCTGTTCGATCGCAGTCCCCCCATCCTCGCAGGACCAAACCTCGAAGCCTACGACTTCCACGGCGACCCCCGTCGGCGGCGGTTCGAGGTGCTGCTCTCGGCCACATTCTGACACATTGAATTACGGCGGTAGCCGAACAGCGGCCCGCTGAAGCCGAGCTGTCATCCCCATAGCCGAGCCTGACGGTGCGAACGCCGGCCTATCCCACGGCGCAGCGCCGCCGGCTGCCGAGCGCCCCGCTCGGCGGCCGGCAACCGTCATGCGAGGAAAGAAGCCATGTTGTTTACGAAGAGCCTGATCACCATCGCGGTCAGCGCAACCTTGTTCGGGGGCCAGATCGCCAGCGCCCAGGACAGCGAAATCCGGTCCATGCGCATCCGGCATGCAGACCTCAACCTGAACCAGAATGAGGACGCTCAGGTCCTCGCGCGCCGGCTGAAGTCCGCGGCCAAGCGCGTCTGCGAGAATTCCGGATCGACCCTGGCCGAACGGCTGGCGGAACAACAGTGCGTCCGCGAAAGCCTCGCCCGCGCCGAGGCTGATGTTGCGACGCTTCGGATGCGCCAGCAGTTCGCCGGCCGGCCGTAGTCGGCGACACGACCGTCGGTCCGGGGGAGGACCGTCACCCGAACTGCCGCCGAGAGGGCCGGCGGCGCCCGGACTGCTCATGAACCTTGCCGTTCCCACCCCTGAAGGGTCGTCCCTCGCCGTTGCGCCCAGGATTCTGGTTGTCGAGGACGACCCCGCTTTGCGCAGCCTCCTGACCGACTACCTGGCCCAGGCCGGCATGCGCGTGTTCACAGCCACCGACGGCGCTTCCCTGAAGCGCCAGCTCAGTCGACATCCCAGTCTTGTCATCCTCGACCTACACCTCGGCGAAGAGGACGGCCTCGACCTGCTGCGTCGCATCCGCAGTTCCTCCGACGTGCCCGTGATCATCGTCACCGGCCACCGACGGGACGAGATCGACCGCATCGTGGGCCTGGAGCTCGGGGCCGACGACTACATGACCAAGCCGTTCGGCCTGCGCGAGCTGCTTGCCCGGGTCCGCACCGTGCTGCGCCGGCGGACGCTCTCCGCCGAGACGCCGGGCGCGCGCACCCGCGGGCGCGTCCGCTTCGGCGCGTGGGAACTCGACCGCTACGCCAGGACCATTCAACGCGAGCCCCATCGGCCCGTATCGCTCACCAAGGGCGAGTTCGCGCTGCTGCACGCCTTCCTGGATGCGCCGCAGCGGGCGCTGTCGCGAGAGCACCTGCTGCGCGCCACCCGGGTGCACGAGGACGTCTTCGACCGCAGCATCGACGTCCAAGTCCTTCGCCTGCGCCGCAAGCTCGCCGCGGGCGGCGACGACGCCGAGATCATCGCGACCATCCGCGGCGTCGGCTACATCTTCCGGGCCGAGGTTGAGATCCTGTGAGCTGGCTGGCCATGCGTTCGCGGGACGCCTCGTTCGCGGCGGCGCTCGCCCTCGTCGTGACCACCGCCCTGCTCGGCCTGGAAACCCACGCCCATCACGCCCAGACCGATCGCCTGCTGGAAGCCCTGGACGCCTACGACCGTGCCCAGGCCGACCTGCAGCGCGACGTGGTCAGCCTGAGGGCCGGCCTGCTGCCCAGCGCCGCGCCGTTGCTGACCGGGACGGGGCGGCTCCTGGCCTCCGCCGACCGGCTTCGCCTGGAAGCGGCGGGCACCTCGGTCCAGGCGGAGGCGGCTCAACTCGGCGCGGCCGCCGCCCGCCAGGCCGAGCTTTCCGCCCAGCTGAAGGCCGACAGCGACCGCCTGCAGGCCAGCCTCCGGCGGTTCAGCCGGATGAGCGGCCGCTCGGGCAGGCCGCCGCGCCCCGAAGCCACGGCCCTCGCAGCAGCCATGCTGCGCCTCACCTTCAACACCGGGGACACCAACCAGGCTGAGGTGGCCAGGCGCCTGCAGGCCCTGGAACGGCATGCGCCCACCCACAGCGAGCAGGCCCTGCTCGCCCATGGCCGCATCCTCCAACAGCTGCTGCCGCGGGCCGACGGCAACCTCCGGCAACTGATAGCGGCCGACCCAGCCGAAACTCGCCGCGCCCTTCGGCAGCGCCTGACCACCGAGCGCGCCCGCGCCGAGCTTGTCGCCCAACAGTGGCGGATGGGCCTCTCGGGCGTGGCCCTCGCCCTCGTCCTGTTGCTGGCCGCCCTGGGCGGGCGACTGAAGGCCCATGTCCGCAAGCTGCGGCGCCGGGCCCAGCTCGAGCACCTCCTCGCCGAGGTCTCCGCCGCCCTGATCCAGGCCACGCCCGAACAGGTGGGCGCCGCTGTCCGGGCCGCCCTGCGCCGGCTCGCCCGGGCGATGGGCGCGGAGCGCGCCTACATCTGCGGCTCGGGCGCGGAAGACCTGGACCAGGCCTGGAGCGGCCAGGGCGCCGG
>JAEYNH010000095.1 GCA_023412655.1 Pseudomonadota bacterium
GCCACGGTCCGCACCGTGGCGCGCACGCCATCGAAGTCGGTGGCGTCGGGGATGGTCACCACCTTCACCCCCCGCTGCTCGAGGGCCGCGATCAGGCGCGGCTCGCCGCCCCAGTAGCGGACCACCACGTCGGGCCGGGCGGCGAGCACCGATTCCAGGTCCACGCGCCGCATGGGAAGCCCCGGGGCCAGCGCCCGCAGCCGGGAATCGGCGTCATCGGCGCGGGTGGAGACGCCCACGATGTCGGGGCGGGCGGCCAGACCCATGACGTACTGGTCGGAACAGGAATCCAGCGACAGGACCCGCGGCTCGGCCTGGGCGGCGCCGGCGGCCAGGGCGAGGCAAACGCCCAGGGCTAGTCGATGACCAGGCCCTGCAGCATGCCTTCCAGGCTGACCTGCATCAGTTCCTCGGCGTCGACCCAGCCGAAGCCCGGACGCGCGGTGAGCAGGGCCACCACCCCATGGCTGCCCATCCAGAGGGCCTGGGCGGCGGTGTCCGCCGCGCCGGTTCTTAGGCGGCCACAGGCGGCGATCTCGCGCACCACGCCGGAGAAGATCTCGTAGCATTGTCGGCTCAGGTCCGCCGTGCCCTCAGGCCAGGGCTGCGCCGATACCGGACGCGGCGTGCAGTACACAAGCTGATAGGCGTTGGGATGCGCCAGACCCCAGCGCATGTAGGCCTCGAGCATCATCCGCACGCGGACCACCGGGTCCAGGGGCTTGGCGGCGATCTCGCGGTTGGTGGCGTAGAGATTCTCCAGCGTCCGCTCGCAGATCTCGAGCAGGATGCAGCCCTTGTCCTGGAAATGCATGTAGAGGGCGGTCGACGAGACGCCGACCTCGTCGGCGATCTTGCGGATCGTCGCCCCCTCGTAGCCCTCGGCGACGAAGATGCGTTCGGCGGCTTCCAGGATCTCGGCGCGGCGCAGGTGCCCGTCGCCCTTGGCCTTGCGCGCGGATCTCCGCGGCCTCGTCTCCACAGCGCTCACTTACTTGTTCCCCAAGTCCCGTGGCGGCCAGCGGACCCCAAATCCACCTCAGAGGCAAGCCCACGTTACGGCAGCAGCCGGACAACGCCTCATGCACTGGACGACGCGCCCGGCTTGCGCTTCAAGGCCGCCATGAGCCGTCCAACCGTCGCCGAAACGCCCGGCGTGATGCGCACCGAAGGCTGGGCGGACTACGCCCTCCTGGATTCCGGCGACGGCAGGAAGCTGGAGCGCTACGGACCCTACACGGTGGTCCGCCCCGAGCCCCAATGCCTGTGGACCCCGAAACGGCCGGAGCTCTGGGAACAGGCCGACGCGGTCTTCGACCCCACCGCCGAGGACGAGGACGCCGGCCGCTGGCGTTTCCGGGGCAAGCCAAATGAAGCCTGGCCGCTGGCCTGGGGCGACGTGCGGTTCCTGGGCCGCTTCACCGCCTTCCGGCACCTGGCCTTCTTCCCCGAGCAGGCCGCCAACTGGGCCTTCCTCGACGAGGCCGTCCGCAAGGCCGGCCAGCCGAAGGTGCTGAACCTGTTCGGCTATACCGGGGTGGCGACCCTGGCCTTGGCGGCGGCGGGCGCCCAGGTGACCCACGTGGACGCCTCCAAGAAGGCGGTGGCCATGGCCCGGGAGAACGCCGAGCTGTCGCAGCTGGCGGACCGGCCGATCCGCTGGATCGTCGAGGACGCCCGGCGTTATGTGCAGCGCGAGGTCCGGCGCGGCTCGAAGTACGACGGCATCATACTGGATCCGCCCAAGTACGGCCGCGGGCCGGACGGCCAAGTGTGGCGACTGTTCGAGGACCTGCCTGAGCTTGCCCGCCTATGTGGCGAACTTCTTTCGGAAAACGCCTCGTTCCTGATCCTCAACGCCTATGCCGAGCGGATTTCCGGCGCGGCGTTGTCGGGCCTGCTGGCCGAGGTACTGGACGGCCGGGGCGGGCGCATCGACTGGGGCGAGCTGGCCCTGGTCGAGGACGGTGGTCAGCGGGCCATCGGCATGAGCTTCTACGGGCGGTGGTCCCGATGAGCCGGACGGTCACCTCCCTCTCCAACCCGACGGTGAAGGCGGTCCGCGCCCTGCACCTGCGCAAGGACCGCGACGAGACCGGCCTGTTCCTGGCCGAGGGCCTGAAGCACGTCACCGAGGGCGTCGAACTGGGTCATGCGCCGCGCATCCTGATGTACGGCCCCGAGGCGGCGAACCACCCTCTGCTGAGGAAGGCGGTCGAGGCGACCCGGGCCGCCGGAGGGGAGGTCATCGAGGTCAACCACGAGATCCTGGCCAAGGTGTCCAAGCGCGACAATCCGCAGGCGGTGGTCGGCGTGTTCCCGCAGATGTACCAGCCGCTGGCGGCCATCGATCCGGCCGCGGCGGCGTGCTGGGTCGCCCTGCACCGGGTGCGCGACCCCGGCAACCTGGGGACCATCGTGCGGACGGCCGACGCGGCCGGCTGCGGCGGGGTGATCCTGGTGGGCGAGTGCTGCGATCCCTATTCGGTGGAAGCGGTGCGCGCGACCATGGGCTCGATCTTCGCCGTGCCGCTGTCGCGGGCGAGCGAGGCCGAGTTCGCCGCCTGGCGCCAGGGCTGGCCCGGCTCGGTGGTCGGCACGCTGCTGACCGCCGCGCACAGCCACGCCACGGCCGAGTACCGCAAGCCCTCGCTGATCCTGATGGGCAACGAGCAGCAGGGCCTGACGCCGGAGATGGCCGCCCTGCCCGACCTGAACGTGAAGATCCCCATGCGGGGCCGGGCCGACAGCCTGAACCTGTCGGTGGCCACGGGGATCATGATCTACGCCGCCACGAGCTGAGACGGCGACCGACGCGGTCGCTCAGGTCCCGCGGGGCTTGGCGCGCGTCGTAGGGGCGGCCGCGGCCGGGTCGTCGGGCCAGACGTGACGCGGATAGCGGCCGCGCATCTCGGTGCGGACATCCTTCCACGAGCCCTTCCAGAAGCCCGGCAGGTCCTTGGTGGTCTGGATCGGCCGGTGCGCGGGCGACAGCAGGCTGAGGGTCAGGGGCGCGCCGCCCACCGCGGGGTGCTGGGCCAGGCCGAACACCTCCTGCACCCGCACGTCCACCCGGGGACCGGCCTCGGCGGCGTAGTCGATGGCGAAGCTGTTGCCGGTGGGCGCCGTCCAGCGCGCCGGCGCCTCGACGTCCAGGCGGCGCTGGACGTCCCAGGGGACGAGGGTCCGCAGGGCGCCGTCCAAGACGTCGGGTTTGAGGGAGCCCAGGCCGCGCAGGCCGTGGAGGACGGGCGTCAGCCACTCGTCGAGCCGTTCCAGCAGGGCGCCGTCCGACAGGTCGGGCCAGGCGGCAGGGTCGCGGGCGTGCAGGAAGGCGGCGCGTTCGCGCAATGAGACCGCCGCCTCGCCCCAGGGCAGCGCCTTCAGTCCATCGCGCCGCACCCGGTCCGCCAGGGCGCGGGCGATCAGCGCCGGATCGGGGCTGTCGTCGATCTCCTCGCGCACGGCGAGCCGGCCCAGGCGGGTGATGCGCTTGGCGCGCAGGCGACCGCCGCCGGTCTCCTCCAGGCGCTCCTCCACCTCGAACTGGTCCGCAAAGGCGGCAAGATCGGCCTCGTCCAGAGGCGCCGCCAACAGGATGCGATCCCGGCGGTCGCCGCCCCCCAATTCGCCCACCGCGAGCCAGGGCGCCCGGGCCAGGGCGTCGGTGGGCTCGACGAAGGCGCCCCGGCCGGTGACCAGCTGGAACTCGCCCTGCCCGCCCCGGGCCTTGGCCACCCGTTCCGGATAGGCGAAGGCCAGCAGCAGGCCGTCGGAGAGCGGCTCGCCCACCGCAGTGCGGCGCGGGGCGAGAGCGGCCCAGCGGTCGGCCAGGGCCTTGGCGTCGCGGGCGCGGGGGCCGCGCTCCCGCTCCAGCTGCTCGAGCC
>JAEYNH010000132.1 GCA_023412655.1 Pseudomonadota bacterium
GTCCAGCGACGGCGTGACCGGCGCCGGCGCGGGGGCGGCGGCGGGGGTGCGCCTCTGCCCCAGCCAACGGATCTCCACGTCGCGGAACATGCCGTTCAGGAAGCTGCCCAGCGCCACGAGGGCCAGCAGCGCCATCGCCTGGCGCTTCACACGCCGGTCCGCAAAGAGGCCGTCCACATAGCTCATGGCGCCACCTTAAGCCGACCTCCGCCGCCCGCAATGGTCGGGACGAGCTTGACCGCGCGGCCTTTGCCTGCGACCTCGCGCCCCGCGATGATCCTGACGCTTTCCTGTCCCGACCAACCCGGCATCGTGGCCCGGGTTTCCGCCCTGCTCTTCGAGCGCGGCGCCAACATCCTCGACGCCCAGCAGTTCGACGACGAGGAAACCGGCCGCTTCTTCATGCGCGTGGTGTTCGATCCCGGCGACACCGCCGTGGAGGGCTGGCGCGCCGCCTTCACGCCCCTGGCCGAACAGTACGCCATGAACTGGCAGATGCGCGACCGCCACGAGCGGCGCCGGGTGATGATCCTCGCCTCCCAGCAGGACCACTGCCTGGCCGACCTCATGTGGCGCTGGCGTCAGGGCGAGCTGCCCATGGACATCACCGCCGTGGTGTCCAACCACCCCGCCTCGACCTATCCGCACACCGACCTGCACGGGGTGGCCTTCCACCACCTGCCGATCACCGCCGAGACCAAGCCCCAGCAGGAGGCCCGGCTCTGGAAGCTGATCGAGGACACCCGCACCGAGCTGGTGGTCCTCGCCCGCTACATGCAGATCCTGTCGGACGACCTGTCCAAGAAGCTCGAGGGGCGCTGCATCAACATCCACCACTCGTTCCTGCCCGGCTTCAAGGGCGCCCGGCCCTACCACCAGGCCCACACCCGCGGGGTGAAGGTGATCGGCGCCACCGCCCACTACGTCACCGCCGACCTCGACGAGGGGCCGATCATCGAGCAGGACGTGGAGCGCATCAGCCACCGCGACCACCCCCGCGACCTGATCCGCAAGGGCCGGGACATCGAGCGCCGGGTGCTGGCCCGTGCGGTCCGCTGGCACCTGGAGGACCGGGTGCTGCTGAACGGCCGCAAGACGGTGGTCTTCACCGACTAGCCGCGCCAGGCCTGCCACAGCAGCTGCAGGCCCACGGCGATCATCAGCAGATAGATGATCGTGTAGAAGCGGTCCGGCTTCACGCGCCGGACCAGCCACACCCCGGCCAGGGTGGAGGCGATGGCCACCGGCGCCAGCACGGCCGAGGTGGCCAGGTTCTGCCGCGTGAACTGGCCGAGGGCCGCATAGGCGGGGACCTTCACCCAGTTCACCACCGCGAAGAAGATCGCCGTGGTCCCCACCAGGCTGGCGGGACTGAGGTTCTTGGGCAGCACCCACATCTGGAACGGCGGCTGGCCGGCATGGGCGATCTGGCTGGTGAAGCCCGAGGCCACGCCCAGCGCCGCCCCCACCGGCCAGGGGGCGTTCGACGGGGCGGTCACCCGTCCGCCCCGCTGGCTCCACAGCCGGTGGACCGCGAACAGCACCGAGATCGCCCCCAGCACCGCCAGCACCACCGTCGCCGACACCTGCGCCGCCAGCAGGTAGCCCAGGAAGATCCCCACCGCCGCGCTGGGCAGCATCAGCGCCAGCACGCCCCGGTCCCAGGTCTTCCGGAAGGCCCAGACCCCGACCACGTCCTGCAGGATCAGGATCGGCAGCAGGATGGCCGCCGCCTGGACGGGCGAGATGACCAGCGCCAGCATCGGCATGGCCACCGCGCCCACCCCGGCGAACCCGCCCTTGGCCAGCCCCATCATCACCACGGCCGGCACGGCCAGGGCGTAGAACAGCGGGTCGGTCAGGAAAGGCAGGACGGCGTCCTCAGAAGATGGTGTAGCCGCCGTCGATGACGAAGCTGTCGCCGGTGTGGAACTTCGAGGCGTCCGACGCCAGGTAGACGGCGATGCCCGAGAAGTCCTCGCCCTCGCCCCAGCGCCGCATGGGCACCCGGCCGATGGCCTTCTCGTTGAAGGTGTCCCAGGCCTGCAGGCCGGCGGTCATGTCGGTGGCGATCCAGCCGGGTAGGATCGAATTGGCCCGGATGCCGTAGCGGGCGTATTCCACGGCCAGGCCGCGAACCATCGACAGCACCGCGCCCTTGGTCGAGGCATAGGCCTGGTTGCGCGGCGCGCCATGGATGGCCGAGGTGGAGGAGGTGACCACCAGCGAGCCGCCGGGATCGCCCGCCTTCGCCCGCTCCACCATGTGCTTGGCCGCCTCGCGGAAAGTCCAGAACACGGCGTCCAGGTTCACCGTGGTGACCCGCCGCCACTTCTCGGTGGTCATCTCCTCGAACGGCGCGCCGCCGCCGATGCCGGCGTTGGCGGCCACGAAGTCCAGCCGCCCGAAGGTCTTCAGCACCTCGGCCACCGCGGCGACCACCGCCGCCTCGTCGGCCACGTCGACCTTCTGCACCAGCACATCGACGCCGTGGGCCTTCAGCGCCGCCTCGGCCTTGGCGTTCTTCTCCGGGTTCTGCCCCCAGATCGCCACCTTCGCCCCGGCCTGGGCCAAGCCCTCGGCCATCCCCAGGCCGATGCCGCCGTTGCCGCCGGTGACCAGGGCCACCTTGCCGGTCAGGTCGAACGGTTTGAACGCCATGTCTTCACTCCCCTTGGTTTCCCGTCACTTGCGCGGGCGACGCAGGGGAGGTCAAGCTCGGGTCCCAGCCTTCATTCCCCCGCCGTAGCAGGCGCCGCCTGCGGTTCCCGGCGACGGCGCAGCAGCCGCTCCGACAGGGACCGGCACAGCACGTAGAACACCGGGGTGAAGATCAGGCCGAAGGCGGTCACCCCGATCATCCCGAAGAACACCGCCGTGCCCAGGGCCTGCCGCATCTCGGCCCCCGGGCCGCTGGCGATCACCAGCGGCAGCACGCCGAGGATGAAGGCGAACGAGGTCATCAGGATCGGCCGCAGCCGCGTCCGCGCCGCCTCAACCGCCGCGCTCCAGCGGTCGAGACCGCGGTCCTCGGCCTGTTTGGCGAACTCCACGATCAGGATGGCGTTCTTGGCCGCCAGGCCTATGAGCACCACCAGGCCGATCTGGGTCAGGATGTTGTTGTCCTGGCCCCGCAGGTTCACCCCCAGGATGGCCGCGAGCAGGCACATGGGCACGATCAGGATGATCGCCAGCGGCAGGGTCACGCTCTCGTACTGGGCGGCCAGCAGCAGGAAGACGAACACCACCGCCAGGCCGAAGGCGATCGGCCCGGTGTTGCCGGCCTCCTTCTGGGCGTAGGCCAGCTCGGTCCACTCGGTGCCGAAGCCCTCGGGCAGCCGCTCCTGCGCCATCTTCTCCACCGCCGCCAGGGCCTGGCCCGATGAGGCGCCGGGCTTCGTGTCGCCCTGCAGCTCGGCCGCCGGATAGAGGTTGTAGCGGACCACCCGATAGGGGCCGGAGTCGTCCCGCACCGTCGCCACCGCCCCGAGCGGCACCATGGCCCCGCTGTTCGAGCGGGTCTGCAGGCGCTGGATGTCCGAGGCTTCGTCCCGGAACGGGGCGTCGGCCTGCGCGGTCACCCGATAGGTCCGGCCCAGATAGTTGAAGTCGTTGACGAAGGCCGAGCCCAGGTAGGTCGACAGGGTCTCGAACACCCGCTCCGGCGGCACGCCCGCCAGTTCGGCCTTGTCCCGGTCGATCTCGGCCCACAGGCGCGGCGTCGAGGTGTTGAACAGGGTGAAGACCGAGGTCAGCTCGGGCTTCTGGTTGCCCTCCATCATCAGGTCGACCGTGGCCTGCTCCAGGGCCCGGTACCCGGCCCCGCCGCGGTCCTGGACGATCAGCTTCCAGCCGCCGCCGGTGCCGATGCCCTGCACGGGCGGCGGCTGGATGACCAGCACGTTCGCCCCCGGAATCGCGCCGAGCTTGGCCCGCAGCTCGTCCAGCACCTTGGCGTCGTCGATCCCCTCCTTGCCCCGCTCGTGGAAGTCGGTGAGCGTCAGGAAGATGGTGCCGGCGTTGGGGGCGTTGGTGAAGGTCGCCCCGTCCAGGCCCGTGAACGCGGCCGCGTGGATCACGCCCTTGGTGTCCAGGGCCTCGTTCGTCACCCGCCGGACCACCTCGTCCGTGCGCGCGAGGGAGGATCCGGGCGGCAGCTGCACGACGGCGATGAAATAGCCCTGGTCCTGCGCCGGGATGAAGCCCGTGGGCGTGGCCACGAACCGCCAGCCGGTGAGCAGCAGCAGGACGCCATAGATCAGCAGCATCAGCGCCACCCGCCGCACGGTGCGCGCCGTCAGCTTGCCATAGCGGGCGCTCAGCGCGTCGAAGGTGTGGTTGAACCAGCGGCCGAACCGCTGGAACGGCGCCCGCCAGCCGCTCGGCTCCGGCGGATGCTCCGGGTGGGCCCTCAGCAGCATGGCCGCCATGGCCGGCGACAGGGTCAGGGAGACGATGCACGAGATCACCGTCGCGCTGGCGATGGTCAGGGCGAACTGCTTGTAGAACTGGCCCGAAATGCCGGTGATGAAGGCCGTGGGCACGAACACCGCCACCAGCACCAGGGCGATGGCGATCAGCGCCCCGCCCACCTCGTCCATGGTCTTGTAGGCGGCCTCCTTCGGCGTCATGCCGGCCGCGAGGTTCCGCTCCACGTTCTCGACCACCACGATGGCGTCGTCGACCACGATGCCGATGGCCAGCACCAGGCCGAACAGCGACAGGCTGTTCAGCGAGGCGCCGAAGCCGGCCATCACCGAGAACGCGCCGATCAGCGACACCGGGATCGCCAGCACCGGGATGATCGCCGCCCGCCAGGTCTGCAGGAAGACGATCACCACCAGCACCACCAGGATCACCGCCTCGATGAGCGTCTTGCGGACCTCGTTGATGTTCTCGGCGACGTACTCCGTCGGGTTGTAGATCACCGTGTAGGCCAGGCCCGGCGGGAAGCTTTTCGCCGCCTCCTCCATGGTCTTCAGGACGCCCTCGGAGGTGGACAGGGCGTTGGAGCCCGGCCGCTGGGCGATGCCGATGACCACCGCCTTCTGGCCCCGGTCGAGGTAGGCGTTGATGTTGTAGTCCTGGGCGCCCAGCTCCACCCGGGCCACGTCGCGCACCCGGACCACCTGGCCGCGGTCGGCGGTGATGACGACGTTCTCGAACTGGGCCGGGTCCACCAGGCGGCCCTGGGTGGAGACGTTCAGCTCGAAGGCCGAACCGCTGGCCGAGAACGGCGGGGCGCCGATGGAGCCGGCCGCCACCTGCACGTTCTGGCTCCGCAGGGCCTGGACGATCTCGCTGCCCGTCAGGTTGTGGGCGGCGGCCTTGTCCGGGTCGATCCACACCCGCATGGCGTAGTCGCGGGCCCCGAAGATGGTCGCATCGCCCACGCCCGGCAGCCGGGCGATCTGGTTGCGCAGCTGCAGCGTCGCATAGTTCGAGATGTATTCCGGACTGCGCGAGCCGTCCGGCGAATAGAGGTGGATCACCATCAGCAGGTCGGGCGAGGCCTTGCGGGTGACCACGCCCAGGCGGCGCACCTCCTCCGGAAGCCGGGCTTCGGCCGAGGCCACCCGGTTCTGCACCAGCACCTGGGCCGCGTTCAGATCCGTGCCCAGCTTGAAGGTGATGGTGATCGTCAGCCGCCCGTCCGAGGTGGACGAGGAGGACATGTAGAGCATGTCCTCGACCCCGTTGATCTCCTGCTCCAGGGGCGTGGCCACCGTGTCGGCGATGACCTCGGCCGAGGCGCCGGGATAGACGGCGTTCACGGTGATCGTCGGGGGCGCGATCTCGGGATATTGGGCGATCGGCAGCGTCGGATAGGCGAAGGCGCCCACCAGCACGATGATCACCGAGATCACCGCCGCGAAGATCGGGCGGTCGATGAAGAAGCGGGAGAACCTCATCCTTGCCTACTCCGCGCCGTCGGCCTGGGTGGCCTGGGCGGCCGGTTGGGTCAGCACCCCCGGCGGCTTGGGCGCGGTGGGGACGCTGGGCACGATCCGGCCCGGCTGCGGCGTCACCTTGTCCCCGGCGCGCACGCGGTGCTGGCCGTCGACGATGACGCGGTCGTTGGCCGTCAGGCCGGCGCGGATCACCCGCAGGCCGTCGACGATGGGACCCAGTTCCACCTTCCGCGGCTGCACGGTGTTCCCCTGGCCGACCACCAGCACGATCTTGTCCGACTGGTCGGTCATCACGGCCGCGTCCGGCACCAGCAGGGCGTCATACGCGCCCGAGCCCAGCAGGCGCATCCGCCCGTACATCCCCGGCGTCAGGAACAGGTCGGGGTTGCGCACCACCGCCCGCCCGCGGATCGTCCCCGAGCCGGTGTCCAGGGCGTTGTCCACGAAGTCCATCTGGCCGCGCCAGGCGTAGTCCGTCTCGTCCTGCAGCTGGATCTCCACCGGATTGGAGGCGTAGCGCGAGCTGATCCGCGTCCCGTCCCGGTTCTGCCGCTGGTACTTCAGATAGACCCCTTCCGAGCCCGAGAAGGTGAAGTGGATCGGGTCCAGCGAGACCACGGTGGTCAGCAGGGTCGGCTCTGCGCCCTCGGCGCTCACCAGATTGCCCACGTCCACCCGGCGGTCCGAGACCCGACCCGAGATGGGGGCGGTGACCCGGGTGAAGGCCACGTCCAGCGCCCGCGCCTGGCCTGCGGCCCGCGCCGAGGCCACCGCGGCCTCGGCCGTGCGGTACTCCGCCAGCCGCGCATCGAAGCTCGCCTTGGAGACGAAGCCGCTGGCCAGCAGGGTCTCGGCCCGGTCCAGCTCGAGCTTGGCGCGGGCCGCCTGGGCCTCGGCCTGGCTCACCTGCGCGCGGGCCTGGGCGAGCTGGGCTTCATAGGGCCGCGGGTCGATGACGTAGAGCAGCTGGCCCTGTTTGACGATGTCGCCATCGCGGAAGTGGATGGAGCGGACATAGCCCGAGACCCGGGGGCGGACCTCCACCTCCTGCATGGCCTCGAAGCGGCCGACGAACTCGTCCCAATCCACGACCTGACGGCTCAGCGGCGCCGAGACCGCCACCGGGGCCGGCCCCTGGACAGGCTCGGCCTGACGCGCGCCGCAGCCTGCGAGCGCTAACAACACCACCACAGCCACGGTCGACCGAAGCGTCCCGAGCATGCGCACTCCTAGATACAGGATGATGCGCCTCCGCCCGACGCGGCGACGCGTCCGGCTTAGCTGGGTGCGAGGTCCCTTTGTGTCCAGACCCGGACGGTAACGTGGCGGAAATATATCTTTCGCCGCTCGGCGAACGCCGGAAGAAACAATGACTTAGCCGACCGGCGCCAGGTCCTCGGTGGGCCGGGCGGCGGGCGATTGGGGGCCGCTCGTGTCATCATTTGCGATCTGGACACGGGCGCCCGGAGCCCCGCAGAGCTGGCTCCAGAGCTGGCCGAACAGCTCGCGCACCTCGGCGGCGGCGGGTCCTGTGGGCTCCATTTCCAGCACCGAACGGGCCTGGGCGAAGGCGGTTTGGTAGATCACCCGCGAGCGCAGGGCGACGGGCGCCACCGGCAGGCTGGCGAAGCGCAAGGCCTCGAAAGCCTTCACCACTCCCGGCGGCTCCACCCCCGCCCGCGCGGGGGCGCACTGGTTGAGGACGATCAGCCCTTCGCGTCCCAGCCGGTGGATGACGGCCACCGAGAGCACGGCTGCGGCCAGGTCCAGATAGGTCGGCCGGGCCACCGCCAGGCACAGATCGGCCACCTTCACCGCCTCGGCGACGTCGGCTTCCGGCGCGGCCGGGGTGTCGATGATGAGCAGCTCCACGCCCGCCCGCTCGCAGGCCTGGCGCAGGGCGAACAGCTTGGCGGCGCTGGTTTCGAACAGGACCGAGGCGGCTTCCTCGCGGCCCTTCAGCACCTCGCAGGCGCTGCGCATCGGGTCGGCGTCGGCCAGCACGGCCTTCACACCCATGGCCCGCGCCGCCAGGGTCAGGTTGACGGCGACCGTCGTCTTTCCTGCCCCGCCCTTGCGGGACATCACGGCAAGCGTCTTCAACCTGGAACGTCCCACACCACGAACACCGGGGGCGTTCCTTAGCGGCCGCCCTCAGGCGGCGCTATCTGCGCACATCTTATCCACAGGGAAAAGAGGGCCCGGCGGGCCCTCTCCGTCTTCCGCTCGGCGGTCAGGCCCTACTGGCCGACCATCGGTCGGACGCGCTGGCTCTTTTCCAGGTTGTCGCGGTCTTCCTGCTTGCGGCGCTCCCACTCGCTCTTGGCGGCGCAGATCTTCTTCGGCAGGCGCGAGCCGGGCGCCGCCTCGTTCTTGCAGATCACCGGGTCCTTCTCGGCCGCATCCGTCTGCGCGGCGGCGGCAGGCGCGGCCTGGACCATCAGCAGGCTCGCGGCCAGCATCGAAACGATCATGTCACTTCCCCACAACAGAAACGCGAACTCACGATAGCCGAACGCAAGTTGCGTAACAATGCTACCCGCGCACGCCTAGTCGGCGGGGATCTCCCGGGCGCCGGACACACCGGCCGTCTCCAGGGCGGCGATCAGCTCGGCCACCACCGCGGCGACCTCGTCCGGATCGCGCCCGCGCAGCACCAGGTTCGAGCCGTAGCCTTCCGGGGTGAAGTAGGGATAGCTGCCCAGCGACATGCCGGGATGGGCCTTGGCCACCGCCTCCAGCGGGGCGGCCAGCGTCCCCTCGCCCGAGCCCTCCACCCGCACCGTGCGCGACACCACCGGCCGCCCGCCGCGCAGCCGCGGGCCCACGTCCTCCAGCATCCCGCGCATGATCTGCGGCACGCCCGCCAGGACGAAGACGTTGCCGATGGCGAAGCCCGGCGGGCCCTGCACCGGGTTCTTCACCAGGGTTCCGCCCACCGGCACCCGGGCCATCCGCCGGCGCGCGGCGTTCAGCTGGTCGCCAAAGCGGCCCTCCAGCAGGGCGATGATCTCGGGATGCTCCTCCAGCGGCAGGCCGAACGCCGCCGCCACCGCATCGGCGGTGATGTCGTCGTGGGTGGGGCCGATGCCGCCGGTGGTGATCACATAGTCGTAGCGCGAGCGCAGGGCGTTCAGCGCGTCCACGATCTCCTGCAGCACGTCGGGCACCGTCCGCGCCTCGGCCACGTCGATCCCCAGGACGCCCAGGTACCTGGCGATGTCCCGCAGGTTGGTGTCCTGCGTCCGCCCCGACAGGATCTCGTCGCCGATGATCAGCACCGCGGCGGTGACCTGCCCTTCGTCCTGCTCGCTCGCCATCCGCCGCGCCTCGTCCTACATGCCTGCCCGCATCATTCGAGAACCGGACTAAAGCCTTCCATGGACTTCCCGCAACCGCTCGTCCGCGGCCGCCTCGTGCAGCGCTACAAGCGTTTCCTCGCCGACGTGGTTCTGGACGACGGCACGGCGCTGACCGCCCACTGCCCCAATCCGGGGGCCATGCTGGGCCTGAACACCCCCGGCTACACCTGCTGGCTCTCCAGGTCCGACGACCCCAAGCGCAAGCTGCCCTACACCCTCGAACTGATGGAGGCCGACGGCGGCCTCGTGGGGATCAACACCCTGCACCCCAACCGCCTGGTGGCCGAGGCCCTGGCGGCCGGCGCCATCCCGGAACTCGCCGGCTACGCCGTCCATCGCCGCGAGGTGAAGTACGGCCAGGCCAGCCGCGTGGACTTCCTGCTCGAGCATCCCGACCGCCCGCGCTGCTGGCTTGAGATCAAGAACGTCCACCTGATGCGCCAGCCCGGGCTGGCCGAATTCCCCGACTGCGTGGCCGCGCGCTCGACGAAGCACCTGCGCGAACTGGCCGAGATGGTCCGCCAGGGCGACCGCGCCGTGGCCCTGTTCGTGGTCCAGCGCACCGACTGCGACCGCTTCGCCCCCGCTGCCGACTGCGACCCCAAGTTCGCCGCCGCCCTGGCAGAAGTCGCCGACGCCGGCGTCGAGGTGCTGGTCTATGGGTGCGAGATCGATCCTGGCCGGGTGCGCCTTACCCGGCCGATGCCGTGGATGCGCCAGACCGGCGTCCCCGGCTAGATCCGGCTCCAGCCGGCGCAACCGGCCGGGCCGCCGGCGCCGCTGACCAGCAGGGCGCCCCGGGCATAGAGCCCCCAGCCGGCGTCCGGCAGTTCGGCCACGGCCACCCGCCCGCCGGCGTCCAGCCACACCACCCGCGCCCCCGCCTGCGCCAGGGCCGCCATCACCGCCCCGTCCGGCAGGTCCTGGCGGAACACCACCGTGGTGAAGGCCTGGTCCCGGGGCGGCTGCAGCGCCCAGCCGCCGGC
>JAEYNH010000021.1 GCA_023412655.1 Pseudomonadota bacterium
GCTTTTGAGTCCGGCGCGTCTACCAATTTCACCACGCCCGCGGCCGCGACCTATCTATCGTTTGGAGGGTGCTTCGCCAAGCGGCGAGCCTAGATGGCTTGCCCGAGGCCCCTCGCAATAGCGGACCCGCCTCCCCATGTGAGGTAAGCGCCATCGGGCGTGTGCCGTGAGCGAAGCGGTCGATCGTACCCGAGGCGGCGCACTCACCGAGACCAAGATGTCCCCGCTCATCGTAGCGTCCGCGCTCCTCGTCGTAGGCGCACTCCTCCTTCCCAAGGTGTTCAGCCTGCTGGGATGGAGCACGAAGACATGACCCAAGCTTCTCCCGACAGCCTGGCGCGCGAGAACCTTTATCTCCGCCAGAGGAATGCCCAGCTCCAAGCCGACGTCGTCGCCCTCTCTGCGGAGGTCGAGCGGCTGAAACAGATCGTCGAACGCCTGCACGGCCGCGCGTCGGCTCGCGCGCCGAATCCGCTCAGCGGCGGGCAGTAGACCCATGCCAGCTCCGGGAACGATGAACGTCACGTTGCGAGACAAGGCGGCGTCGCCCCGACGAGGAGGTGTTGACCCCGATTACCCGCAGTTCCTGGCCGACCTGGAGCGCCGGCGGAGGTCGGCGGACGACGTCCTTGTTCGCGGGATGATCGACCCGCCCGTCGCACATCCTGCCCCGACTGGCGAAGAGCGATAGGCGGCGGCCTGCGACCAGCTGGAGCTTGCTATGGCCTGCGCCCCGCTCTAACTGATAATCGTTCGCAAAGTACGCGGGCGTCGGGGTATTGTAGTCCTATGCACGAATTGACCGCCCAGGCCGTGGCCGAAGTGGCCGAACGCAGGGCCGAGGGGCTCACGCGTCTCAGCCAGGTCAAGCCCGGCGACCGCGGGGTCATCGCCGACGTCCGGGCGGACGACGCGGGCGGGAACGGTGTGGACGTGCAGGAACTGGAGCGCCGGCTGCTGGAGTTCGGCTTCGTGGAAGGCGCCTCGCTCGAGGTGCTCCACGAGGGCCTGCTCGGCCGCGATCCCCTCGCCCTTCGGGTGGACGACATGCGCGTGGCGGTGCGCCGCCGCGACGCCGCGGGCGTCTGGGTGCGACTGGACGCCCAATGAGCGAAGCTGCGATCCGTCCCGCCCGCGTGGCGCTGGTCGGCAACCCGAACACCGGCAAGACCGCCCTCTTCAACGCCCTGACCGGCAGCCGCCAGAAGGTGGCCAACTACGCCGGGGTGACGGTGGAGCGGAAGGAAGGCTTCGTCACCACCGCCGGCGGCCGCACCCTGTCGGTCCTGGACCTGCCGGGCACCTATTCCCTGCGCGCCCGCAGCCCCGACGAGGCCGTCACCCGTGACGCCGTGCTGGGCCAGCTGGCCGGCGAGGCCGCCCCCGACGTGGTGGTGGCCGTGGCCGACGCCACCAATCTGCGCCTCGTCCTGCGCCTGATCCTCGAGCTCAAGGCCGTGGGCCGGCCGATGGTGCTGGCGCTGAACATGTACGACATCGCCCAGCGCCAGGGCCTGCGGATCGACCTGGAAGGCCTGCGGGCCGAACTGGGCGTGCCGATCGTCACCACCGTGGCCACCCGCCGGCGGGGGATCGACGACCTGGTGGCGCAGGTGGACGCCCTGGTCGGCGCCGGCGCCCTGCCGGAACACGAGAACCAGTGGCGCGCGCCCACAGCGGCCGAGATCCGCACGGCGCACCGGGAGGCCCAGCGGATCATGCGGGCCTATGTCCGCCCGCCCGAGCATCCGGACACCCTCACGGGCCGTATCGACGCGGTGCTGCTGCACCCGGTGGCGGGCCTCGCCATCCTGCTGGGCCTGCTGTTCGTGATGTTCCAGGCGGTGTTCAGCTGGGCGGGTCCGCCCCAGGAGCTGATCGAAGCTGGCTTCGCGCTCCTGGGCGAGACGGTGGCCACCGTCCTGCCCGACGGGCTGCTGCAGAGTTTCATCGTCGACGGCCTGATCGCCGGCGTGGGCAGCGTGCTCGTCTTCCTGCCGCAGATCCTGATCCTGTTCTTCTTCATCATCCTGCTGGAGGACTTCGGGTACATGGCCCGGGCCGCCTTCCTGATGGACCGGATCATGGGCGGCGCCGGCCTGCACGGCCGGGCCTTCATCCCGCTGCTGTCGGCCTTCGCCTGCGCCATCCCGGGGATCATGGCCGCCCGGGTGATCGACCAGAAGCGCGACCGGCTGACCACCATCCTGGTGGCGCCGCTGATGACCTGCTCGGCGCGGATCCCCGTCTACACCCTGATCATCGGCGCCTTCATTCCCGACCGCACGGTGGGCCCGGGGCTGAACCTGCAGGGTCTTGTGATGTTCGGCCTCTACGCCCTGGGCATCGCCAGCGCCCTGCTCGTCTCGTTCGTGATCCGGCGGGTGTTCTGGCGCGGGGCGGTGGAGCCGTTCCTGATGGAGCTGCCGACCTACAAGCTGCCGTCGGCCGAGAGCGTCGCCCGCAACCTGCTGCTGCGCGCGCAGATCTTCATGAGCCGCGCCGGCCGGATCATCTTCCCGCTGATGATCCTGGTGTGGATCCTCTCGACCTTCCCCTACCCGCCGCCGAACGCCACCCTGCCCGACATCGACTACAGCTTCGCCGGCATGATCGGCCAGGCGCTGCAGCCGCTGTTCGCCCCCATCGGCTTCAACTGGCAGATGGTGGTCGCCCTGATCCCGGGCTTCGCCGCCCGGGAGGTGGCCGTGGCCACCCTGGGCACCGTCTATGCGGTGAGCGACGCCGAGGCGAACATCGGGGCCCTGGGCGCCCAGCTGGCCGAGCACTGGTCCCTGGCCACCGGCCTGTCGTTCCTGGCCTGGTACGTCTTCGCGCCCCAGTGCGCGGCGACCCTCGGGGTGGTCAAGCGCGAGACCAACTCCTGGGGTTGGACCGGGGTGATGTTCGGCTACATGGTCGCCCTGGCCTACATGGCCTCGTTCGTCGTCTATCACTCGGCGGTGGCCCTGGGCTGGGGCTGATCCTGACGGGCCGCTGCTCCGGGCTCAGCGGGCGCGGGCGGCGGCCTTCCAGCGGTCGAAATTAACCATCTGTTCGCCGTGACGCTTAACTTGGCTGTAAACGCGACCGTCGCAACCTGACGTCGTCATGCAGAAGCAGTCTGATAGCACCCACGACGCGATCCCCGGCAAGAAGCCGTTCGCCCGGAAAGAATCCCTGGCGAAGCGCGTCCGTGAGGTCCTCCTGTCGTTCGGCGGCGAAGCGCACCGGACGCTGGTGATCCAACAGGTGGCCAAGAGCCTTGGCCACGATGTCCGCCAAATCCCGGAAGAGCTGCAGAGCGCGCTCATCGTCTCCTTCGAGGAGTACTGGCGCGACGAGCGCAAGCGCGCGGCGTTCGGCTTCCACCTCCCGTTCGGCGAGGGGTCGCACCGCTGGAGCGTGCGCAGCGAGCCGGCCTACCTCCACTAGGGGCGACGGCGATCAGCGAAGGCTGACCGGCGGCGGGGCCTCCCCCGCCAGCTGGCCCGCGGCCGCCTGCAGGCGGGCGAGCAGGCGCTTCAGCAGCGCCACCTCGTCCGGCGAGAGCCCTGCGATGAGCGCCGCCTCATAGGCGAGCGCCAGCGGCGCGATGTCGTCATAGAGACGCCGGCCTTCCGGGGTCAGCTCGAGCACATGGCTGCGCCCGTCCGCATGGTGGTCGGCGCGGCTCACCAGCCGCCGCTTCACCAGGCCCTGGGCGGCGCGGCTGACCGTCACCTTGTCCATCACCGTGCGGGCCACGACCTGGCCCTGGGTCAGGCCGCCGCCCGGCGCGCGGCCCTCGCCCGCCTCGCCGTCCTCCGACTGGCCGTCTTCGGCCAGGACGCACACCAGCCGCCATTGCGGGATCGTCAGGCCGAACCGGTCCTGGTAGGCGCGGGCGATCAGCCCGGATACGGCGTTCGACGCCACCGACAGCCGGTAGGGCAGATAGCTTTCCAGGCGCAGCCCCTCGGACTGGGCCGCCATGTCGCCAACGTCCGCCATCAGCCCGTCGTCACCTGCTGTTCGATCGCCCCGAAGATGGTGTGGCGCCTGGCGTCGACCATTTCGATGCGGACCACATCGCCCGCCTTGAGGAATGGGGTGGACGGCTTGCCGTGCACCAGGGTCTCGACGGTGCGCACCTCCGCGAGGCAGGAATAGCCCACACCGCCTTCGGCCACCGGCTTGCCCGGACCGCCGTCCGCGCCCCGGTTGGAGACGGTGCCCGAACCGATGATCGTCCCGGCCGACAGCGCCCGGGTGCGGGCCGCATGGGCGACCAGCGTCCCGAAATCGAAGGTCATGTCGACGCCGGCGTCGGCGCAACCCAGCGGCTTGCCGTTCAGCTCGACCTCCAGGGCGCCGTGCAGCTTGCCGTCCTTCCAATTGGGCAGGGCATCGGGGGTGACCGCCACCGGCGAGAAGGCCGAGGCCGGCTTGGACTGGAAGAAGCCGAAGCCCTTGGCCAGCTCGCCCGGGATCAGGTTGCGCAGGGACACGTCGTTGCAGAGCATGACCAGGCGGATGGCGGCCAGGGCCTCCTCGCGGCTGGCGCCCATGGGCACGTCGCCGGTGATCACCGCAACCTCGCCTTCCATGTCGCAGCCCCAGGCCTCGTCCTTCAGCGGGATCGGATCGCGCGGCCCCAGGAAGCCGTCCGAGCCGCCCTGGTACATCAACGGGTCGGTCCAGAAGCTGTCGGGCATCTCGGCGGCCCGCGCCTGCCGCACCAGGGCCACGTGGTTCACATAGGCCGAACCATCGGCCCACTGGAAGGCGCGCGGCAGGGGGCTGGCCGCCTCATGCTCGTGGAAGCGCTCGCGCGGGACCGCCCCGATCTCCAGGCTCTCGGCCAGGCCGCGAAGCTCGGGCTCGCACCGCTCCCAGTCGTCCAGGGCCGCCTGCAGCGTCGGGGCGATGCGATCGGCCGGCGCGTACCAGGCGACGTCGTTGGAAACGACCACCAGGCGGCCGTCGCGGCCGCCCTTCAGCGAGGCGAGCTTCATCAATGACTCCGGATGTCGAAGGGTTCGCGGGGGATGGCGCCTGTGACCTTCACGCCCGCCTCATAGGCCTTGGGCTCGTAGACCGTGACCTCGACGCGGATGTCGCCCCCGGGCTCGCCCTCCCAAAGGTAGGCGCGCTCGAAACAGACCTCCCGCCCCTCCGGGGTGAAGCCCTCGAACGTGTCGCCCCACGGCAGGTGCTCGGCGAGCTGCCGCCAGCCCAGGGTGCAGGCGCGGTCCAGTTCGTCCCGGGCGGCCGCCTCGAGGTCGGCCTCGCGGCTCATGGGGTCTTCCAGCTGTCCACATAGGCGGGGTTCTCGACCGTGCCGGCCGCCTCGCCCACGTCCAGCGGATCGCGGGTGTCGATCATCACCGCATATTCGTCCGTCGCCGGCTTGGCCTGCACAAGCATGTTCTTCAGCGCCTTGGGGTGCGGCCCGTGGGTGAAGCCCGACGGATGGAAGGTCATCATGCCCGCCTCGATGTGGTCGCGGCTGAAGAAGTCGCCGGCGTGGTAGAACAGCACCTCGTCGTAGTCGTCATTGTTGTGGAAGAACGGCACCTTCAGCGCGCCGGGGTCGCTCTCGAACGGCCGCGGGGCGAAGGTGCAGACCACAAAGCGGTCGCTGACGAAGGTGGAGTGGACGCTGGGCGGCAGGTGGTAGCGGTGGCTCATCACCGGCCGGATGTCACGCACGTTCAGCCGCACGGGGGCGAGGTCGCCGTGCCAGCCCACCGCGTCGAGCGGATTATAGGGATAGGTCACCACCGACACCTGGCCGCGCTTCTTGATCTCGACCCGAAACTCCCCAGGCTCGTCCTGATGGGCCTTGAAGGCCTCGTCGAGAACGGGCGTCTCCAGGACGGCGGGATCGAACTGGGCGTGGCCGCCCATGAGCCCTCGGTCAGGCAGGCGGAAGTGGGTGTTGGTCGCCTGGATCATCAGCACCGCCACCGGCCCGCCGGCCGGCCGCAGCCGCCACATGGTCCCGCGCGGAAGGTAGAGGTAGTCGCCGGCCCGGAAACGCAGGCGGCCGTAGTCGCAGAGCAGCTCGCCCTCGCCGGCGTGGATGAACAGCAGCTGGTCGCCGTCGGCGTTGCGGGCCAGGGCCGGCATGGCGCCGTCCAGCTTCCAGAAGCGGACCTCGACGGCGGCGTTGTGGAGCACGATCCGCGCGTCCCACGGCGAAGCCTCGGCGGCGTTCAGCCGGTTGAGGTCGAAGGCCCGCGGCCGCAGGGGGCCTTCGAAGCTGGTCCAGCCCGTGGGCGGCCGGCGGTGGTGCAGGAAGGCGGCCGGACCGAAGAAGCCTTCCTTCGAGATCTCGCGCTCGTAGGTGCCCTCGGGGAGGTCGGCGTGGGCCTGCCGGGAGTGAACCCCCTGCGCGGCCCGGACCGGAATCCAGTCGCCCTTCGCCATCACGGATCGTCCTTGTAGATGCCCACCGACAGCGGCGCGCCGTCGGCGATGCGCGCGCGGTACATGCCCGAGGTGTTGAAGCTCCAGGCCATCTGGCCGTCGGGGGCCACGGCGATGACGCCGCCGTCGCCGCCCAGGGCGGTGAGCTGCTTCTGGATCACCTCGTCGGCCGCCGCCTGCAGGCTCATGCCCTTGTACTGGACTAGGGCGCAGATCTCCCGGGCGACGGTCAGGCGGATGAAGTACTCGCCGGTGCCGGTGGCCGAGACGGCGCAGGAGGCGTTGGAGGCGTAGGTGCCGGCGCCGATGATCGGGGAATCGCCCACCCGGCCCCAGCGCTTGGCCGTGGTGCCGCCGGTGGAGGTGCCGGCCGCCACATTGCCCGCCGTGTCCAGGGCGACGACGCCGACGGTGCCGAATTTCTTCTCGAGCTGGGCGAGGCGGTCGCGGCCCTCGTCATGCTGCAGCTCGGCCCGCTGGGTTGCGGCGGCGGCGGGATCGGAGGTGAGCGACGACCCAGGCGCCTCTGGCGCGCCCTTCGGCCGCGGCGGGACCGGCAGGCCAAGTTTCTTCAGCTCGCGCTCCAGCGCCTGCCAGCGCCGCTCGGTGAAGAAGTAGCTGTTGTCCACCTGCTCCAGGTGCTGCGCGCGGGCGAAGCGTTCGGCGCCCTCGCCCATCAGCATGACGTGGGGCGACTTCTCCATGACCGCCCGGGCGAGGCTGATCGGATGGCGGGTGCGGGTGACGCCGGCCACCGCCCCCGCCTTGAGGGTCTTGCCCTCCATGACCGAGCTGTCGAGTTCATTGCGCCCCTCGGCCGTGAAGACCGCGCCGCGGCCGGCGTTGAACAGGGGATCGTCCTCGAGGATCCGGATCGACGCCTCGATGGCGTCCACGGCCGAGCCGCCCGCCTTCAGCACCTCGGCCCCCACGTTCGCGACCCGCGCCATGGCTTCCCGGTAGGCCTTGTCCTGTTCGGGACTGAGGTCCTCGCGCTCGATGACACCCGCGCCGCCATGGACGACGAGCGCCCATTTCGGCCTTGCGGGGCCCTGACCCGGTTCCTGCGCCCGCTCCCGGGCCTGTACGCCCCCACCCATCGTGACCATCAAAACAGCCGCAAGAACCGCAACTCTACGCATCAGCCTTCCTTCGCCGGGAGCACTCCTCTCCTGATCTGATCGAGTTCGATGCTTTCGAACAGGGCCTTGAAGTTGCCTTCGCCGAAGCCCTCGTTGCCCTTGCGCTGGATCAGCTCGAAGAAGATCGGGCCGATCATGTTCTCGGTGAAGATCTGCAGCAGCAGGCCCTGGCCTTCGGTGGGGGCGCCGTCGATGAGGATCTTGTTGCGGCGCAGGCGCTCCACGTCCTCGCCATGACCCGGGACGCGGGCGTCGATGCCCTCGAAATAGGTGTCGATGGTGTCCTGGAAGAGCACGCCGCGGGCGCGCATGGTCTCGACGGCGTAGAAGATGTCGTCGGTTCCGAGGGCCACGTGCTGGATGCCCTCGCCCTTGTAGTCCTTCAGGAACTCCTCGATCTGCGAGTGCTCGTCCTGGCTCTCGTTGAGCGGGATGCGGATCTTCCCGCACGGGCTGGTCATGGCCTTGGACAGCAGGGCCGTCTGCTTGCCCTCGATGTCGAAGTAGCGGATCTCGCGGAAGTTGAAGATGCGCTCGTAGAAGTCCGCCCAGGTCTTCATGTTGCCCCGGTGGACGTTGTGGGTGAGGTGATCGAGATAGGTCAGGCCGACGCCGTTGCGGGCCATCTCCTCCTCCGCGCCGGGGATTGGCACGAAGTCGACGTCGTAGATCTCCTGGGCGCCGTAGCGGTCCACCAGATAGAGGTTCGAGCCGCCGATGCCCTCGATGGCGGGGATGTTCAGCTCCA
Source organism: Pseudomonadota bacterium (assembly GCA_023412655.1). GTDB lineage: Bacteria > Pseudomonadota > Alphaproteobacteria > Caulobacterales > Caulobacteraceae > Phenylobacterium. The sequence continues at coordinate 8,305 of JAEYNH010000021.1, forward strand.
TCGGGCCGACCGGCCCCTGGACGGGGGTCGCGCCACGGGCGAGCGCCATTTCGAAGGCCTTGGCGGCGTCGCGCACGCGGAAGGCCATGGCGTTGGCCGACGGGCCGTGGGCCGCGCGGAAGTCCGCGGCCTGACCGCTGGGCTCCATGTTCAGGATGAAGTTGATGTCGCCCTGGCGAAAGCGCAGCACGTTCTTCGACCGGTGCCGGGCGATCGCGGTGAAGCCCATCAGTTCGAACAAGGACTTCAGCTTCTCGGGCTCGGGCGAGGTGAACTCGACGAACTCGAAGCCGTCGGTGCCGAGGGGATTGTCGAAGAGGTCAGCCGATCCGGCCTGACCCTGGCTCTTCGTCTGGATGTTCATGGCCTGCGCCTCCTGTCCAGGGCAGATAGTATCAGATGAAACAACTTGGCAAGAGTGGCGAGGACCCCGCGACAAGCGGGCGAACCCCTGCTAGCCAGAACGCTCGAACCTCCGCCTCGGCGCCCTCATCGGACCCCTGAATGTTCCGCAAACTCTACGACTGGGTCATGGGCCTGGCCCGCTCCCGCCACGCCCCGCGTTCGCTTGCCATCGTCTCGTTCGCCGAGAGCTCGTTCTTCCCGATCCCGCCCGACGTGATGCTGGCGCCCATGGTCCTGGCCAACCGGGACAAGGCGTTCCTGTACGCCGGCATCTGCACCATCGCCTCGGTGCTGGGCGGTCTGCTCGGCTACGCCATCGGCGTGTTCCTCGAGCCGGTGGGGATGTTCATCCTGAAGCTGTTCGGCCACCCGGAAGGGCGGCAGGAGTTCCAGCACTGGTTCGACCAGTGGGGCCTGGGCGTGATCCTCATCAAGGGGCTGACGCCGATCCCCTACAAGCTGGTGACCATCACCGCCGGCTTCGCCCGCTTCGACCTCTTCACCTTTATCTGGGCCTCGGTGCTGACCCGCGGGGCGCGGTTCTTCGCCGTGGCGGCGGTGCTCAAGTACCTGGGCCCGACCATGCTTCAGGAGTTCGAGCGCCGGCTGAATCTCTATTCCATCCTGCTGCTCGCCGTGCTGATCGGCGGCTTCGTTGCGGTGAAGGTCTTCCTGTGAGACGCCGCTTGGGCTCTTATCCGCGCCAATGACCTGGCTCCGCCCCTTCCTCGACCGCTGGCGGCTGTGCGCGCTCGGCGCCTCCGCCGCCATGCTCGCCATCGCGCACGCCTTCCAGACCTTCGGCGGCTATGCGCCCTGCACCCTGTGCCTGCGCCAGCGGGAGGTCTACTGGACCGCCCTTGGCCTGGCCCTGGCCTTCATGGTGGTGGTCCGGTTACCCGGCGGCCCGCGGTGGCGGGAGCTGACCTGCTGGGTGCTGGGCCTGGTGTTCGCGGTGGGCGTGGGCGTCGCCGTCTACCACGCGGGCGCGGAATGGAAATTGTGGCCCGGCCCCACCGCCTGCGCTTCTTCGGGCGCAGGGGTCAGCGCCGCGGCGCTGGAGGACTTCCTGGCGGGGGCCGCCGTGCGGGCGCCCGCCTGTGACGAGGCCCCCTGGGTGTTCGCCGGCCTCTCCATGGCCGGATGGAACGCCCTGATCTCCCTGGGCCTTGTCGCCATGAGCGTGATGGCCGCGCTGCGCGAGAGGGCGAAGCGATGAACGACAAGCCGGTCCCGCCCCGTCCCGGTCGGGGCGCCATGGCCACCCGGATGGCCGAGATCCTGCGGGTGGACCACGCCGGGGAACTGGGAGCCGTCCACATCTACCGCGGCCAGCGGGCGGTGCTGGGCCAGGCGCCCGGACGCGAACGCATCGCCGGCCAGCTTGCCGAGATGGAGGGGCATGAGGCCGAGCATCTCGCGCGCTTCGACCGCCTCCTCACAGAGCGGGGCGTGCGCCCCACCGCCATGGCTCCGGTCTGGCGGCTGGCCGGGTTCGCCCTGGGCGCCGGCACCGCCCTCCTGGGCGAGAAGGCGGCCCATGCCTGCACCGAGGCCGTGGAGACGGTGATCGAGCAGCACTACGCCGGCCAGGTCGCCGAACTGGCCGAACGGGATCCCGGGTTGGCCGCGGAGCTGGCCAAGTTCCGCGACGAGGAACTGGCCCATCGCGACATCGCGCTGGAGGAAGGCGCCCGCGAGGCCCCCGGCTATGGCCTGCTGGCGGCGGTGATCCGCACCGGCTGCAGGGCGGCCATCAAGATCAGCGAAAAGGTGTGAACGGACCGCCGCCGGCCGTTGAGCCAGGGCCGGAATCGCCGGCCTGATCTGGTCCCTGCGCATTCCTACGCGCGGTTGAGAGGGACCGGAAGCACAGCCATGGCGGAGTCGACGGAGGCGAGAAGTTCTGCTTTTGTTCGCGCCTCATCGCAGGAGGCGGACATGGCTGACGGGATGTTCCACCAGACGCCGGAAAGGGCCCTCGCCGGTGAGCCGCGGCTCGCGCGGGCGCTTGCCCCGCGTTCGAGCCTCTGGGCCCGCTGCGGCTGCGGACGCGAGGCAGCCGTCGACCCGCGCCCCTGGCTCGCCCAGGGCCTGGGCCGGCAGCATGTGGAGGACCTGGAGGGCCGGCTGCGCTGCCTGTGCGGCGCACGTCACGCCCGGCTGGAGATCCGCGGCCTGGCCGAGGCGCCCTCGGGCGTCACCGGCGGCATCTGGGTCTTCCGCTAGGCCGTGGGCGGCCGGCCGGACAGCGCCTTCGACCTCGTCATCCTGGACTTCGACGGGGTGCTGGCCGACAGCGCGCCCTGGATGCTGCGCAACATGGCCGGGTTCCTGCGCGCCCGCGGCCTGCCGGTTCCCGAACCCGACGAGATCGAGGCCATGCGGAGCCTCTCCAACCGCGAGATCGTGCGGCGCATGCGGGTGCCCGCCTGGCGCCTGCCGGCCATCGCCCGGGACATGCGGGCGCTGATGGAAAGCCACGCCCACGAGATCGGCCTGTTCCCCGGCGCCGCCGAATTCCTGGCGCGGTTGGACGCCGCCGGCGCCCGGCCGGCCATCGTCAGCTCCAACAGCGAAGTGGTGGTGCGCCAGGTGCTGGGCCCGGCCGCCGGCCACGTCCGCCGGTATGCCTGCGGCGCGGGCCTGTTCGGGAAGGCGCCGGTGTTCCGCAAGGTGATGCGGGCCGAGCGTGTACGACCCGGCCGGGTGGTGGCGGTGGGCGATGAGACCCGCGACATCGAGGCGGCGCGGCGCGCGGGGATCGCCTGCGCCGCGGTGACCTGGGGATACGCCTCGCCTCAGGTGCTGGAGCGTTTCGCGCCAGACCATCTGGTGGACGGCTTCGACGGCCTGCTGGCCCTCGTCGGGGCCTGAAACCCTTGCGCTGCGTCTACATCAACCTGGCCGGGGCCACGCAGCGGCGGGCCCACATGGAAGCCGAGTTCGCCCGAGCGGCGCCCGCCGGCGTCACCCTGGAGCGCTTCGAGGCCGTAGACGCGGCGGCGGCGGCCAGCGCGCCGGGCCAGGCGCGCCCTCCGGAGAAGGCGTGCTTCCTCAGCCACCGCAACGCCATCGCCGCCCATCACGACGGGGAGAGCCCGCTGCTGGTCCTGGAGGACGACGTTCTGCTGTCGCCCCAGGCGTTCACCGCCGACCGCCTGGCAGGCGGCGACTGGGACCTGATGTTCCTGGACGTCGCCCTGGCCGATCCCGGCACATGGCTACGCTTCGCCAAAGGACGGCCCGCCCTCGCCCGGCAAGGCGGCATTCGGGTGGTGGACCTGGCGACGATCCGTTTCGCCTCGGCTTCGGCCTATGTGGTGAACGCCCGCTCGAAGGCGCGGGTGCTGGAGGTCCTCGACGAGGCGCGGCCGCTCGACCTGCCCTATGACATCGTCCTGCGCCAGCTTATCCAGGCCGGGCGGCTGAAGGCCTGCATGACCTTCCCGTTCCTCACCTCCATCGCCGCCTTCAGCGACGTCGCCTCGCAGATCCAGGCGGGCCAGAACGATGCCGATCGCATCTCCAACACCTTCCGCCGGCTGATGTTCGTCGGCCGCGACATGGCCGCCAGCCGGGTCGAGGCCGAGGCGATCGCCGGCGAGGCCGACGAGGAAAGCCAGTTGATGGGGATGATCCTGGCCGGGGTGGTCAGCGACCGGTTCGGCCCGAAGTAGCCGGGCGGCGGCCTCGCCGTCAGGCCTCCAGCTCGATGTCCCAATAGAGGTAGTCCAGCCAGCTTTCGTGCAGATGGTGCGGCGGGAAGCGGCGGCCGCGTTCCTGCAGCTCGAAGGCGGAGGGCCGGCGCGGCTTCATCCGCGGATGCATGTGCGCCTCGTGCGGCGTGCGTCCCCCCTTGGACAGATTGCAGGGCGCGCAGGCGGTGACGATGTTTTCCCAGGTGGTGCGCCCGCCCCGGGAGCGCGGGACCACATGGTCGAAGGTCAGCTCGTCCGTGGACGTGCAGTACTGGCAGGTGAAGCTGTCGCGGAGGAAGAGGTTGAAGCGGGTGAACGCCGGAGGCCGGTCCTGGGCCACGTAGTGCTTCAGCGACACCACGCTCGGCAGCTTCATTTCGAAGGAGGGGGAGTGGATGACCTGGTCGTAGGTGGAGACCACATCCACGCGGTCGAGGAAGACCGCCTTGATGACTTCCTGCCACGGCCAGAGCGACAGGGGGTAGTAGCTGAGCGGCCGGAAGTCGGCGTTCAGCACCAGACAGGGCCAACCGGACGGCGGATGCCTAAGCACCTGCATGGCCGGCCCTCCGTCCGCCGCCCGCGGCGGCTATGGCATTCGACTTGGGACTGAAGACACGACCCTCGTCTTAGGTGTTGCACCTAGAAAACTATAGGCGCGATTCGAAGACATCTCCACGACGCCGGAACCTCGCCCGCGCGGGCGGCGGGCGAGGCGCGCCCCGAACACCCTCAGGCGCCGAGGACGGCGGTGGCGCCGGCGAGGGTGAGGGCCAGGCCCACCGCCGCGAACGAGACCACCACATCGAGCATCCGGTTCATCTGGAACGACATCGCACTTCCTCCTGCTTGGCTTCCGATCGGCGGGTTCAACGAACTGCGATCCGGACGATGCCTGGATAACACCATCTGAACACCGCCTAGATCGTTATTTCTGCCTGATCGCTATGCATTTCTGCACATGCACGGCACGCCCCTGCGACGCCCGAAAACAAAGAAGGGCCCGCAAGGGGCCCTTCACTGGTCGATGCAGGGAACCGGCCTACGCACCGATCGCTGCGGTTCCTCCAGCCGCGGTGAGTCCCAGGAAAAGCAGGAACACCGGAGCGAGGCGATCGAAGTAACGTTCGAACTTGGCGAGGAACATGAGACACACACCTTTCAGTCAGGGCCCGCCGAACCGAGAGGCCGGCGGAGCGTTTTTCTTATTTGAACAGCGCTAAGATAACGCCGATCTTAGCGCCGTCAAGATATCTTTACGGCGTCCAGATGCAGATTTAAGGTGGGTGGTGATGAGAGACGCTCCAAGCGCCGAACCCCGGCCCTACCACCACGGCGACCTTCGCCGGGCCCTCGTCGACGCCGCTCGGCGGCTGCTTGAGGCGGAGGGGCCCAGCGCGCTTTCGCTGCGCGCGGTGGCCCGGGAGGCGGGGGTCAGTCCGGCGGCGCCCTACCACCACTTCAAGGACAAGGCCGAACTGCTGGACGCGGTGGCGCACGAGGGCTGGGAGATCCTCCACGCCAGCATGCGGGCGGCCCGGGACGCCGAACAGGGCCGGCAGCGGCTGACCGCCCTGGGGATCGCCTATGTCTGTTTCGCCCGGGAGCATCCCGCCCTCTACCGGGTGATGTACGACGCCGCGCGCGACAAGGAAGCCCTGCCCATCGACACCCAGGATCGGGACGAGGAAAGCGCCTACTGCATGGTGCGCTCCACCATGGTGGAGAACGGCGCCAACGCCGTCGCCGACACCGACCTGGAACTGGCCACCATCGCCTCCTGGTGCGCGGCCCACGGCCTGGCCGAGATGGCGGGCTTCAAGCAGTTCGGCCACATGAAGGACGTCCTGGGGGGCGAGCGCGAGTTCATCGCCGCCGTGCTCCGACACATGGGCCTGTTCCCGCACGTCCGCACCGACTGATAAAGGGCATCGGGTGTTCGCCACCCGTTTCGCCCCCTCGCCCAGCGGCTACCTGCACCGCGGCCACGCCTTCTCGGCCCTGACCGCCCACGCCGCCGCCCGCGCGGCGGACGGTCGCTTCGTGCTGCGGATCGAGGACATCGACGCCACCCGCTGCCGGCCGGAATACGAGGACGCGATCTACGAGGATCTGGCGTGGCTGGGCCTGGAATGGGAGACGCCGGTCCGCCGGCAGTCGGACCACCTGGATGACTACCAGGACGCCCTGGCCCGGCTCGAGGCCGATGGCCTGCTCTACCGCTGTTTCCGCACCCGCAAGGAGGTCGCCGAAGAGATCGCCCGGGCGCCGCACGGCGCCATGGAGGTTTTCCGCGGCGGGCCGCTGGCGCCTGAGGACGAGGCCCGTCGCCTGGCTGCCGGCGAGCCCTATGCCTGGCGCCTGTCGCTGGCGGCGGCGCAGGCGCGGCTGGGTGGGTTCGGCGACCTGACGTTCGTCGAGGAAGGTTCGGACGAGCCGCATCTGGTCCAGGCGCGCCCAGAACTGGGCGGCGACGTGGTCCTGGCGCGCAAGGACGTGGGCGTGGCCTATCACCTGGCGGTGGTGGTGGACGACGCCCTGCAGGGCGTCACCCACGTGATCCGCGGCGAAGACTTGGCCGAGGCGACCCATGTCCAGCGCCTGCTGCAGGCGCTGCTCGGACTGCCCACCCCGGTCTATCGCCACCACCGGCTGCTCACCGGACCGGACGGGCGCCGCTTCGCCAAGCGCGACCGGGCCGAGACCCTGCGCGACCTGCGGGCCCGAGGCGTGACCGCCCAGGACCTGCGGCGGGAACTGGGCTTCGACTGAGCGTTAGGCGAAGCCCCAGGCGGCCCGGGCCGCCTCGATCCGAGCCAGCTTGTCGTGGAAGCGGCTCCAGTCGTCGGCCTCGGCGATGGGCGCCCAGATGGCCTCGATCTCGTCGTAGAGCAGCTCCTCGGGCTCCTCGCCCTGGAAGTAGGGGTGCGCCAGGCGTTCGGGTCGGTCGGGTTGATAGGGGGCGATCCGCTCGCGGAAGTCGGCGAAATCCTCGGCCGCGTAGAGGTCGGCCCTGGGCCCCGCCGACTGGCGCCCGCAGAACCAGTCGAAGAAGAACGGCTCCCAGCGCAGCCGCTCGCCGCCGAAAGCCAGGCCCTTGAACGCGGCCTGCACCAGAAGGTCGTCCTCGTCGGCCCCGCGCGGCCTGAGCCCCAGGCGCCGGATCATCGCCGCCACCAGTTCCCGCCGGTACGAAGGCCCGAAGGCGTTGAGCGCGGCCACCAGCGGATCGCTTTCGGTGACGAAGGTGAGGCAGCCGGCGAGCTGCTGCAGGTTCCAGAAAACCGCCTCGGGCTGGCGGCCGAAGGCGTAGAGGCCGGAATGGTCGAAGTAGGCGGCGGTGAAGTTCGGGTCCGACCGCGCCAGGAACCGGTAGGGTCCATAGTCGAAGCTCTCGCCGGTGATGTTCATGTTGTCGGTGTTGAGCACCCCATGGACGAAGCCGGCGGCCATCCAGCTGGCCACCAGGGTGGCGACGCGCTCGCCAACGGCGGCCAGGAGGGCGGCGGGCCGGTCATCGGCGGCCGCCAGTTCGGGGTAGTAGTTGGCGATCACATGGTCGACGAGCGCCTGGATCCGGTCGCCCCGCTCGAAGAAGGCGTGGCGCTGGAAGGTGCCGAAGCGGATGTGGCTGTGCGACAGGCGCACCAGAACCGAGGAGCGCGTGGGACTGGGCTCGTCGCCGCGCACCAGTTCCTCGCCGGTCTCCACCAGAGAGAACGACCGCGAGGTGGGCACGCCCAGGGCTTCGAGCATGGCGGTGGCCAGCACCTCGCGCACCCCGCCCTTCAGGGTCAGCCGTCCGTCGCCGGATCGCGACCACGGGGTCTGGCCGGATCCTTTGGTCCCGAGGTCGAGCAGGCGGTCGCTACCGGCCTCGCGCAGCTGGGCGAACAGGAAGCCGCGGCCATCCCCCAGCTCGGGGTTGTAAACCCGGAACTGGTGGCCGTGGTACCGCAGGGACAGGGGCGGATCGATGTTGCCGGGCAGCGGCTGGA
>JAEYNH010000018.1 GCA_023412655.1 Pseudomonadota bacterium
CCGCAGGCGACAATTCTCGGCGGAAATCTCACTCCGCGGGCTTGAGCTTGGGCTCCGGCGAGTCCTCGAGCCGGGCGAGGAGACGGTCGCGCTCGCCGGCTGCATTCTTCGCGTTCGCCTCCTTCACATGGCCGAAGCCGCGGATCTGTTGCGGCGCGGCGGCGATCTTCACCGCCAGGTCCAGGCGGGACGCCGAGAGGCCGTCGGCCAGCCGGTCCACCTGAGCCTCGAAGTCGGCGATCAGGCCGCGCTCCATCCGGCGCTCGGCGGTGTAGCCGAACACGTCCAGGGGCGTGCCGCGCAGGCCCTTGAGCCCGGCCAGCACGGGGAAGGCGACGTCGAGGGCCCAGCCCGGGAAGGCCATCTTCTTCGGCTTGCCGTCCGGCCCCTTGCGGGCCAGCAGCGGCGGGGCCAGCCACACCTTGGCGCGGCCGCCCTTGAAGGTCTCGGCCCGGTAGGCGGCGAACCGCCCGTCGGAATGCAGGCGGGCCACCTCGTACTCGTCCTTGTAGGCCATCAGCCGGTAGAGGCTGATCGCGACCTGGCGGGTCAGGGCGTCGGAGCCCAGCGGCGCCTCGGCGGCCTGCACCTTGCGCACGCGGTCTAGGTAGCGCTGGGCGTAGGCGCGGTTCTGGTACTTCTCGAGCTCGCCGGCGCGGTGGGCGATGAGCGCCTCCAGGGGCATGGTCTCGGGCGTGGCGACGTCGTCCTCGCGCGGGCCGCGGGCCTGGGGATCGGCGGCGGCCTTGCGGCCCAGCTCGAAGGCCTGGAGGTTCTCCTCGGCCTGCACGCCGTTCAGCCGGATGGCCCGGTACAGGGCCCGGCTGGAGACCGGCACAACGCCCTTCTGCCAGGCGAAGCCCAGCATGATCATGTTGGCGTAGATGGCGTCGCCCAGGTGGCTTTCGGCCAGGGCCTGGGCCGGGGCGGCGTCATAGCTCTTCACCGCCGCGGCGATCCGCCGGGCCTGGGCGTCGGCGTCGAAGCGCACGTCCCGATCGGTGACGAAGTCGGCGGTGGGCGAGAAGTCGGCGTTGCCGACCGCCACGGTCCGGTCCTTGGCGTAGAGGGCCAGGGCGTCGGCGCCCGCGGCCACCAGGATGTCGCAGGCGATCAGCACATGGGCCGAGGCGGCGGGCACGCGGCCGCCGATGGCGGTCTCCTCGGTTTCGCCGATGCGCACATGGCTGAACACCGCCCCGCCCTTCTGGGCCAGGCCGGTCATGTCGACGACGCTGGCGGCCCGGCCGTCCACGTGGGCGGCCATGGCCAGGATCGAGGCCACGGTGGTCACGCCGGTGCCGCCGACCCCGGTGAAGACGATGTTCTTGACCCCGGTGAACGGCTCGAACGCCGGCAGGGGCGTGGCGTCGGCGGTCAGGGCCGGCATGGCCTCGCGCTGGGCGTTCTCGGCGCCGGACAGGGTGATGAACGAGGGGCAGAAGCCGTCCAGGCAGGAGTAGTCCTGGTTGCAGGTGGACTGGTTGATCTTCCGCTTGCGGCCGAACTCGGTGTTCAGCGGCTCCACCGAGACGCAGTGGCTGGTGCGCGAGCAGTCGCCGCAGCCTTCGCAGACCAGGGGATTGATCATCACCCGCATGGGGGCGGCGGCCATCTTGCCCCGCTTGCGGCGGCGGCGCTTCTCGGTGGCGCAGACCTGGTCGAAGATCAGCACCGTCGTGCCGGGGGTCTCGCGCAGCTGGCGCTGCACCTTCATCAGGTCGGCCCGGGGGAACACCTCGACGCCGGGGGCCAGGTCGCGGACGCCTTCGTAGCGCTGGGGCTCGGCGGCCACCACCACCACCTTCTTCACCCCTTCCGAGGCGAGCTGGCGGGTGATCTGCGGGACGGTGAAGCCGCTCTCGGCAGCTTGCCCGCCCGTCATGGCGACGGCGTCGTTGAACAGCAGCTTGTAGGTGATGTTGGACTTGGCCGCGACCGAGGCCCGGATCGCCAGCGACCCCGAGTGATTGTAGGTGCCGTCGCCGAGGTTGACGAAGACGTGCTTCTCCTCGGTGAAGGGCGCCGCGCCCACCCAGGTCAGGCCCTCGCCGCCCATGTGGCTGGTGAGGTCGGTGTTGGGATCGTTGAAGCTGGCCATGTAGTGGCAGCCGATGCCGGCCAGGGCGCGCGAGCCCTCGGGCAGGCGGGTGGACGAGTTGTGCGGGCAGCCCGAGCAGAAGAACGGCTTGCGCTGCTGGTCGCTGGACAGGGTCACCGCCGCCATGGAGGCGGCCGACACGCGGTTCAGGTAGTCGTGCACCCGGTCCATGTGCGGCCCCGCCGGCAGGCGGTCGGCGACGGCCAGGGCGATCTCGGCCACCGACAGGGACACCAGCTCCGACAGCAGCGGCCGGCCGTGCTCGTCGGTCTTGCCGATAATCCGCGGGCGGGCGTGGGCGGGCAGGTCGTAGAGCGCCGCCCGGGCCTGGGTCTCGATGAGCGGCCGCTTGTGCTCCACCACCATGAGGGTCTCGAGGCCGGCGGCGAAGGCGCGCAGGCCCTGCGGCTCCAGCGGCCAGGGCATGCCGACCTTGTAGATGGCCACGCCCAGGGCCTGCGCCTCGGCCGGGCTGATGCCCATGGCGGCGAAGGCCTCGACCACGTCCTTGTAGGCCTGGCCCTGGCAGACGATGCCGAGCCGCGGGCGGCTGCCGCCCAGCATGACCCGGTCGATGCGGTTGGCCCGGGCGAAGGCCAGGGCGGCGGGGATCTTCTGGGTGCGGAGCCGGCGCTCCTTGTCCAGGGGCTGGTCCTTCAGCCGGATGCCGAGGCCGCCGGCCGGCAGGCGGAAGTTCTCGGGCGTGACGAAGCGGTGGCGCTCCAGCCCGATGTCGATGGTGGCGCCGGAATCCATGGTGTCGGCCAGGGCGATCAGCCCGACCCACAGGCCCGAGAAACGCGACATGGCGTAGCCCAGCAGGCCGTAGTCCAGCACCTCCTGGACGTCGGCCGGGGACAGCACCGGCATCTCGAAGTCCTGGAAGGCGTATTCCGACTGCGAGGGCAGGGTCGAGGACTTGCAGGAGTGGTCGTCGCCGGCCACCGCCAGCACCCCGCCCTTCGGCCAGACGCCGGCGAAGTTGGCGTGCTTGAAGGCGTCGCCCGTGCGGTCGACGCCCGGCGCCTTGCCGTACCACATGCCGAACACGCCGTCGTAGCGGGCGCCCGGGAACAGGTTGGCCTGCTGGCTGCCCCAGACGGCGGTGGCCGCCAGGTCCTCGTTCAGGCCTTCCTTGAAGGTGACCTCCGCCGCCTGCAGGTGCCGGGCGGCGCGGGCCGCCTGCTGGTCGAGGCCGCCCAGGGGCGAGCCGCGGTATCCGGAGACAAATCCTGCCGTGTTGAGGCCGCCGGCGCGATCCAGCCGGCTCTGGTCGATCATCACCCGCAGCAGGGTTTGCACCCCGGTGATGAAAACTCGGCCCTCGGTGAGCAGAAATTTGTCGTCGAGCGTCACATCTTGGTGCCGCATCGCAATTTTCTTCCTTTCGGGCCTTCCTCCAGCCCTGCAAGATCATATAGGTTCCGGGGAATTGCTTACCAAAAGCATGCCCCCACCCTGCGGTTCCGGGGCAAGAACGACGCGGTGGCTCATTGGGTGAAGGAGGAAAAGTTGTCTGAGGCCCTGGACGCGGTCGATGCCAAGATCCTGGATCTGATCCAGCATGACGCCGGCCTCTCGGTCGCCGAGATCGCCGACCGGGTCGGATTGTCCTCAAGCCCCTGCTGGCGGCGCATCAAGCGCCTGGAGGACGCGGGCGTCATCCAACGGCGGGTCACCATCCTCGACCGCGACCGCCTGGGCCTCGGCTTCGAGGTCTACTGCACCGTCAAGCTGTCGCTGCCGACCAAGGAAAACCTGGACGCCTTCGAGACCGCCATCGGCAAGCTGGCCGAGGTCGTCCAGTGCGCCACCGTCACCGGCGCCGCCGACTACGAACTGCGCATCGTCACCCGCGACATGCACGCCTTCGACGACTTCCTGCGCGAGAAGATCCTGTCGCTGGGCCTGGTGTCGAACATCGAGAGCCGGATCGTCATACGGTCGGTGAAGAACACCACCGCCGCTCCCCTCGGCCTCGTGAGCCCCTATGTAAGTGCGCACAGCTAGGCTTTCCTCCACCCTTCGACGGAGGAACGGGAGGTAGAAGCATGATCGAGCTCGTCATCGACCAGCGGCGCAAGGACCTCGGCGGCTTCGAGGTCGGCCGCGTCCTGCCCTATGCCCGGCGGCGGATGGTGGGGCCCTTCGTCTTCTTCGACCACATGGGGCCGGTGGAGTTCGAGCCGGGCTTCCCGCGCAATGTGGACGTGCGGCCGCACCCGCACATCGGCCTGTCCACGGTGACCTATCTGTTCGACGGCGAGATCACCCACCGCGACAGCGTGGGCGTCACCCAGAAGATCCACCCGGGCGAGGTCAACTGGATGACCGCCGGCTCGGGCATCACCCACTCCGAACGCTTCGAGACCCTGCGGGCCGACGGCGGCAAGATGCACGGCATCCAGGCCTGGTGCGCCCTGCCGGTGGAGTACGAGGAGGTGGATCCGAGCTTCGCCCACCACCCCGCGTCGGACCTGCCCGTCTATGAGGAGGGCGGCCTGTGGGGCCGGCTGATCATCGGGGAGGCCTTCGGCGCCCGGGCCGGCGTGAAGACCCACTCCCCGATGTTCTACGTCCACTGGCGGCTGGATGCAGGAACGCAGGCGCAGCTGCCGGCCGAGTATCCCGAGCGGGCGGCCTATGTGGCCGAGGGCATCGTCGAGGTGGACGGCCGCCAGTTCCAGGCCGGGCAGATGCTGGTGTTCGAGCCGGGCAAGCCGGTGCTGTTCACGGCGGTCACCCCGGCCATGGTCATGCTGCTGGGCGGCGAGCCGGTGGGGCCGCGCTTCATCGAGTGGAACTTCGTCTCCTCGTCCAAGGACCGGCTGGAACAGGCCAAGGCCGACTGGAAGGCCGGCCGCATGAAGCTGCCCGACGCCGACCACGACGAGTTCATCCCCCTGCCCGAACCGCCGCCGCCGCCCAACCCGATGAGCTGAGAGCCGGTGCAAGTCAGCGTCTTCGACCTCTTCAAGCTGGGGGTCGGCCCGTCCAGTTCGCACACCATGGGGCCGATGACGGCGGCCGGGCGGTTCCTGGGCTGGCTTGGCGCGGACCTGGAGCGGACGGCGCGGGTCGAGACGACACTCTACGCCTCGCTGGCGCTGACCGGCCGCGGGCACGCCACCGACCGGGCGGTGATCCTCGGCCTGGCGGGCTTCGAGCCGCGGACGATGGACCCCGACGCGGCGGACCGGACGCTGGCGCGCATCCGGGAGACCGGGCGGCTGCCGCTGGCGGGCGGGCGCGAGATCGGTTTCGACGAGGCCCGGGACATCCTCTGGGAAGGCCGGACGCGGCTGCCCCAGCACCCCAACGCCCTGCGCCTGGGCGCCTATGGCGAGGACGGGGCCCTGCTGGGGGAGCGGCTGTACTTCTCGGTGGGCGGCGGCTTCGTCCGCGACGAGGACGAGATCGGCCGCAACGCCGCGCCGGACCGGGCCCTGCCCACGCCCTACCCCTTCACCTCGGGGGCCGAACTGCTGGCCATGGCCGATGAGGCCGGCCTTTCCATCGCCGACCTGATGCTGGCCAACGAGACGGTCACCCGCCCCCAGGCCGAGGTGGAGGCGGGGGTCGAGGAGATCGCCCAGGCCATGTACGCCTGCATCGACCGGGGAATGCGCGCCGAGGGCGTGCTGCCGGGGGGCCTCAACGTCCAGCGCCGGGCCAACCAGGTGTGGCGGGCGTTGATGGAGGACGCCGACCGCCGCATCGCAGACCCGCTGGCCGCCCTGGACTGGGTGAACCTCTGGGCCCTGGCGGTGAACGAGGAGAACGCCGCCGGCGGCCGGGTGGTCACCGCCCCCACCAACGGCGCCGCGGGCCTGCTGCCGGCCGTCCTGCGCTACTACGACCGCTTCCACCAGGGGACGCCGAAGGGCCGGCGCACCTTCCTGCTGACCGCCGCGGCCATCGGGGCGCTCTACAAGACCCGGGCCTCGATCTCAGGCGCGGAGGTGGGCTGCCAGGGCGAGGTGGGCGTGGCCTGTTCCATGGCCGCCGCGGGTCTGGCCGCGGCGCTGGGGGCGACCAACGCCCAGATCGAGAACGCCGCCGAGATCGCCATGGAGCACAATCTGGGCCTCACCTGCGATCCGATCGGCGGGCTGGTGCAGATCCCCTGCATCGAGCGCAACGCCATGGGCGCCGTGAAGGCGATCGACGCGGCGCGCCTGGCCCTGCTGGGCGATGGCCAGCACTCGGTGAGCCTGGACAAGGTGATCGCCACCATGAAGCGCACCGGCGAGGACATGAGCGCGATCTACAAGGAAACCTCCCTGGGCGGCCTGGCGGTGAATCTGACCGAGTGCTGATGTCGGCGATGGCCCGCGCCGTCCGTCCTTGAGGTGGAACAACGGAGGGACACCCATGCGCCTGCTGATCATCGTCAAGGCCACGCCGGAATCCGAGCGGGGCGAGTTCCCGCCGAACGCCGAGAAGCTGTTCGCCGACATGGAGGCGTTCAACAACGAGCTGATCGCCGCCGGCGCGCTGCTGGACGGCGCGGGCCTGCGCCCCTCCTCGCACGGCAAGCGGGTGCGGTTCGAAGGCGGCAAGACCCTGGTCACCGACGGCCCCTTCACCGAGACCAAGGAACTCGTCTCCGGCTACTGGATCATCCAGTGCAAGGACATGGACGAGGCGCTCGGCTGGGCGAAAAAGATCCCGTTCGAGGCCGGAGAGGTGGAGCTGCGCCCGTTCGCCGAGCCCGAGGACTTCGAGGGCGTGGCCACGGAAGAGGCGATAGAGAAGGAGCGCGCCTGGCGGGACGAGCAGGCCGCCAAGGCCCCGAAGGCGGGCGCCTAAGCCCCACATGCCCAACACCCTTCCAACCCGCCGCGCCGCGCTCGCCGGGGCGGCGGCGGTCACCAGCCTGTCAGCCTGCGGAGTGAAGAGCGTGAGGACGTCATCGTTCACGGCGAAGGGCCTGCAGGACATGGAGGCCGCCCTGACCGCCCATGTGGCCGAGGGCTCGCCCCCCGGTCTGGTGGCGCTCGTCCAGCGCGGCGGCGAAACCCATGCCTGGGCCCTCGGGGTGAAGACCCTGGGCCAGGCCGATCCGGTGCGGCGCGACACCCCGTTCCGTATCGCGTCGATGACCAAGGCGGTGACGGCGATCGCCGCCAACATGCTGATCGAGGACGGCAAGCTGCGCCTGGACGAGCCGGTGGAGCGCCTCCTGCCGGAACTCGCCAACCGGCGCGTCCTGCGGACCCCGACCTCGGAACTGGACGACACGGTCCCGGCCCGCCGCCCGATCACGCTGGACGACGTGCTGACGTTCCGGCTGGGCTGGGGCGTGCAGTTCGCCGACACGCCGTTCACCCGCGCGGCGGCCGACCTTCCGGGGTTCGGCATGCCCGACCCGGCCTCGCCCTATACGCCCGACAGCTTCATGAAGCGGATGGGCGAGCTGCCGCTGCAGGCGCAGCCGGGCGAGCAGTGGCTTTACACCGCCGGGTCCAACATCCTGGGCGTGCTTATCGCCCGCGCCGCCGGCCAGCCCCTGGGGCAGTTGTTCCAGGAGCGGGTTCTGGGCCCGCTGGGCATGAAGGACACCGGCTTCGTGGGCGCGGCCGAGCGGCTGCCGACGGCCTACATGCCGCACGAGGGCGGGCTGAACACCTTCGATCCGCCGGATGGCGCCTATTCGCGGGCGCCGAGCTTCCCGGCCGGCGATGCGGGCCTGGTGTCGACGGCGGACGACTTCGCCGCCCTCGGCCGCTTCATGCTGTCGGGCCGCACGCCGGACGGCCGGCGGCTGCTGAGCCAAAGGGCCCTCGCCCGGATGACCACCGACCAGCTCACGCCCGAGCAGCGCAAGGGCGGGGAGCCGATCCTCGGCCCCGACCGCGGATGGGGGCATATCGGGGTCAATATCCGGCAGAGCCCGGAGGGCGTCCCCGTGGGCGCCTACGGCTGGGAAGGCGGCCTCGGCACCAGCTGGTTCAACGATCCGTCCCGGGACCTGACCGCCGTGCTGCTGACCCAGCGGATCTTCGACGGCCCCGACGCGCCGGAGGTCCACAAGGACTTCTGGCGGACGGCGATCTCGGCCGCGGCCTGAGCCCCGGACATCGGGGCCCGGGCCCTAGGTCAGGGCCTTGCGGGTCTGTTCCCAGTACTGGACGCCGGTGATCAGGGTGACCACCGCGGCCAGCCAGAACAGCGTGTGGGCGCAGGCGGCGAAGCCGCCCCGCAGGGCGGTGTCGTCCGGCAGGCTGAAGGCGCCCCAGGCGAGGACGACCAGCTCCATGGACAGGGACACCAGCTGAAGGGTGGTCTTCCACTTGGCGAGCAGGGTGACCGGCAGCTTCACGCCCTTGCCGGCCCCCACCTCGCGCAGGGCGCTGACGGTGAACTCGCGGAACAGGATCAGGCCGGCCGGCAGGGCCACCCAGGCCTTCTGGTCGCCCGCCGCCAGCAGGCCGAGCACGGCGCCGCAGACCAGCACCTTGTCGCCGATGGGATCGAGGATGGCGCCCCAGACGCTGGTGGCGTCCAGCTTGCGGGCCAGCCAGCCGTCGAAGAAGTCGGTGACGGCCGCCACCACGAAGGCGATCACCGCCCACCGCTGCAGGGAGAACTGCTGCATGACGTCGAGGCGTTCGGAGACGTAGGGGAGCCCGCCGACCGCCGCGATCAGGGCCACGAACATGAACAGCGCCATGACGAGGCGCAGCGACGTCAGGATGTTCGGCAGAGCTTTCATGATGCGTCGAGCGTCCGGGTCTCGGGTTCGTTCCCCACAGCTTAGCCTTATTCCCTAGGCCTTGTGGAAGTGATCGTAGATCCGTTGCGCCAGGGCCTCACTGACGCCCTCCACCTTGGCCAGATCGGCCACCGAGGCGCGGCTGACGCCCCGGGCCGAGCCGAAGGTGTGCAGCAGGGCGCGCTTGCGGCCCGGACCGACGCCGTCGATCTCGTCGAGCGGGTTCTTCTTCATGTCCATCGCCCGGCGGGTGCGATGGCTGCCGATGGCGAAGCGGTGCGCCTCGTCCCGCAGGCGCTGCAGGTAGTAGAGCACCGGGCTCTTGGGCTCGAGCATGAAGTAGGGCTTGCCGGGAATGTAGAACCGCTCGAGCCCGGCGTCCCGATCCGGCCCCTTGGCGACGCCCACCACGGGAATATCGTCGACACCGAGATCGGCCATGATCTCCGTCACCGCCGACACCTGGCCCTGGCCGCCGTCGATGAGCACCAGGTCGGGCCGCACGACCTGGGCGCCCTCTTCCTCCTCCTTCACCAGCCGCCCGAAGCGCCGGCGCAGCACCTCCTTCATCATCCCGAAGTCGTCGCCGGGCGTGAGCTCGGAGCCCTTGATGTTGAACTTGCGGTACTGGTTCTTCTGGAAGCCCTCGGGACCGGCCACGATCATGGCGCCCACGGCGTTCGTCCCCATGATGTGGCTGTTGTCGTAGACCTCGATCCGCTCGGGCCGGGCCTCCAGGCCGAAGGCTTCGCACACGCCGTCGAGCAGCCTCGACTGGGCCGAACTCTCGGCCATCTTGCGGCCCAGGGCCTCGCGGGCGTTGGTGAGGGCGTGCTGCACCAGCTGGCGCTTCTCGCCCCGCTGGGGCTGGTTGATCTCGACCTTGCGGTCGGCCTTCTGGCCGAGGGCCTCGGCCAGCAGCTCGCATTCCGACGGCAGCAGGTTCACCAGGATCAGCCTTGGGATGGGCTTGTCGTCGTAGAACTGACCCAGGAAGGCGCTCATCACCTCGGCGTCGGCGTCGGACTTGTCGACCCGGGGGAAGTAGGCGCGGTTGCCCCAGTTCTGGCCGGCGCGGAAGAAGAACACCTGGACGCAGGCCTGGCCGCCCTCGGCGTGGAGGGCGAAGACGTCGGCCTCGTCCACCGTCTCGGGATTGATCTGCTGCTCCTGGGCCACCGAGGCCAGGGCGCGGATACGGTCGCGCAGCCGGGCGGCCCGCTCGAACTCCAGATCCTCGGACGCGGCCTGCATCTCCTTGGCCATGCGCTCCATCACCGCCCGGCTCTTGCCGCGCAGGAAGGCGCCCGCCTCGTCCACCAGGCCGTTGTAGTCCTCGAGGGTGATGAGCCCGGTGCAGGGCGCCGAGCAGCGGCGGATCTGGTGCAGCATGCAGGGCCGGGTGCGGCTCTCGTAGACGCTGTCCGAGCAGGACCGCAGGAGGAAGGCCTTCTGCAGGGTGTTTAGGGTGCGGTTGACGGCCCAGGCGCTGGCGAAGGGGCCGAAGTAGTCGCCCTTGATGGAATGGGCGCCGCGGTGCTTGCGCAGCTGCGGCGCCTCGTGGTCGCGTCGGATGACGATCTCGGGGAAGCTCTTGTCGTCGCGCAGCAGGACGTTGAAGCGCGGCTTGAGCTGCTTGATCAGGTTGATCTCGAGCAGCAGCGCGTCGGTCTCGGTCCGCGTGGTGACGAACTCCATCGACCGCGTGAGGTCGACCATGTGAGCGATGCGCTGGGTATGGAAGCGGCCCTGGGCGTACTGGAGCACCCGCTTCTTCAGCGACCGGGCCTTGCCGACATAGAGCACCTCACCGTCCTCGCCGATCATGCGATAGACGCCGGGGCGGTCAGGCAGGCGCTTGACCTCGTCCTTGATGAGCGCGGCCCCCGTAAGCGGGGCCTCGTTGTGGAGCATGCGGTCAGATATAGAACGGTTCGCGCCGGCTGGCAGTGCGGCTAAGGAACATGCCTTGTCACCTAACGTTGGTGTGGATGTGATGCGCCCAGCCGATGAAGTCGCCGACGACAGGCCCGACTTCGATGACAGGCCCGACTTCGATGACAGGCCCGACTTCCGCGCACTCTTCGAACACCTGCCAAGCCCCTACATGGTGCTCGACCGCGACCTCCGCTACGTCGAGGTGAACGCGGCCTATTGCGAGACCCTGGAGCGTTCGCGCGAGGAGCTGCTGGGCGTGAACCTGTTCGACGCCTTCCCCGGCCATCCGGCCGGCGCCGAGCGGCTGCGGGCGTCGCTGGAGCAGGTGCTGCGGACCGGCCAGTCCGACACCCTGGCGCTCATTCCCTATCCGATCGAGCGGCCCGCCAGCCGCGGCGGCGGGGTGGAGATGCGGTACTGGTCGGCCGTCCACGTCCCGCTGTTCGACGCCGAGGGCAATGTGGCCTTCATCGTCCAGAACACCGTCGACGTCACCGAACTGCAGCGCCTGAAGGACATGG
>JAEYNH010000105.1 GCA_023412655.1 Pseudomonadota bacterium
CGATCGCCCGGTGCATGGCGTCCATCACCACCGGGTTCTGACCCTGACCCAGATAGTCGTTCGAACACCAGACCGTCACCTCGGCCTGCGTCCCGTCCGCCTTCGTCCACGTCGCCTTCGGAAACGCTCCACGATGACGCTTCAGATCCGCAAACACCCGATAGCGACCCTCGGCCTGGACCTTCGAGAGCGCGGCGGAAAAGGCGTGACGGTAGTCCATGGAAGGGCGGCCCCCGGAACCTGCGGATAATCCGATCATCCACCGCTCTTGGGGTTGCGGCTTTGATCTCGATCACGCGCCGGCGCCAGGGGCCGCTGCCGCCACCGGCGACATTCTTCCGTCCGCTCGACTGGACGGAACTTCGGGCCGCGGCGGCGTCTCGCGCCACGGCGGCCAAAGGCGATCGGTGCTGTTGTGGCGAGAGTATCGGCGCCACGGCCAAGCTGCGCCTTGATCTTCGTCAAAGACGCCTCCGTAGGACTACGTAGGGAAAGTCCCCTAGGGGGCCGCCACGAATTTCGCGGCTCAGCTCGCCCGCGTACCCCTTCGCCAGCCACGAAGGACCGCCGCCGATGACCCTCGCCTACGATCTCGACGATCCCCGCGCCGCACGGCCCAGCGCCGCCCTCGTGGAGGCCATGGAGCGCCTGGGCGCGCGGTCGTGCTTCGAGCGCGACGAGGAGATCTACGCCCAGGGCGACGATGTGGAGAACCTCTACCGCCTGGTGCGCGGCGTGGTCCGCACCACCCGGGTCGCCGCCGACGGCCGCCGGCAGGTGGGCGACTTCTACTATCCCGGAGACCTGTTCGGCCTGGAGACCGGCCCCGAGCATCAGTTCTCGGCCGAGGCCCTCACCGACTGCGAGGTCCAGCGCGTGCGCCGCAGCTCGGTCCGCGCCTTCGCCGGCGACGTGGAGCTGGACCGGGCCATCCTCGAGGCCACCCGCCGCGAGCTGCAGCGCGTCCAGGACCACGTCCTGCTGCTCGGCCGCCGCAGCGCCCGCGAACGCGTCGCCGCCTTCCTGATGAGCCTCGCCCAGGATCACGCCGCCGACGGCGTCGACCTGCCCATGGGCCGGCAGGACATGGCCGACTACCTCGGCCTCACCATCGAGACCGTCTCGCGCATGCTGAGCCAGCTGCAGGACGAGGACATCGTCGAGTTCCCCACCTTCCGCCGCTTCCACATCCGCAAGTGGGACGCCCTTGAGGAGCTCGTGGACTGATCGCGGCGTCGTGAGCCGACCTCCCTCCCGCACGACGACGCACAGGCGCCGGATGGACCTCCATCCGGCGTCTTCTTCTTGAGCCTGTTTGACGCTGGCGCTCGCGGGCGCAAGCATGCCGCCTTGGAGGTGATCGGGCATGAACGACGGAGCGTCCCCGGCAAAGCGGCCGATTGATCCCGTCATGGCGCGGGCGGCCAGCATCGGGGCCCTGGTGGTCCTGGCCCTGCTCATCCTGCGGCTGGCCGACGTGCTGCTGCTGGCCTTCGGCGCCGTGCTCACCGCGGTGCTGCTCCACGCCCTCGCCGATCCGCTGGTCAGGCGCGGCCGCCTGCCCCGGCCCTGGGCCCTCACCGCCGCGGTGCTCGGCCTGGTCTTCGCCACCACCGCCATGCTCTGGATGTTCGGCCGCGAGGCCGGGATCCAGCTCGCCGCGCTCAGCGAGCTGATCCCCCGCGCCTGGTCCGCCCTGGAGGACGACCTCTCCCGCTCGCCCCTGGGCGCCTACCTGCTGGACGAGGTCCGCCGCCTGCGCCCTGCCGAGGGCCTGCTGATGCAGCTCGGCCCCGGCCTTATCCAGAGTTCGGCGGCCGCCGGGGCCGCGACGGTCATCGTCCTGTTCGCCGGCCTCTACCTCGCCTTCCACCCCCAGACCTACCTGGGCGGCCTGCTGCGGCTCGCGCCCAAGTCCTGGCGCCCCCGGACCGAGACGGTGATGCTGGCCTGCGGCAAGGCCCTGAACCGCTGGCTGGTGGGCCAGCTGATCTCCATGCTGCTGGTGGGGGTCACCACCGGCGTCGGCCTGTGGCTGGCCGGGGTGCCCTCGCCCCTGGCCCTGGGCGTCCTGGCGGGCCTTGGCCAGTTCGTCCCGGTGGTCGGCCCCATGGTCTCCACCATCCCCGGCTTCATCCTCGCCGCCGGCGCCGGCTGGGAGACCCTGTTCTGGACCGCGGTGGTCTACGTCGGCGCCATGCAGCTCGAGGCGAACCTGTTCACGCCCCTGGTCCTGCGCCAGATGGTGGAGCTGCCCATGGCGGTGACGCTGTTCGCGGTCCTGGCCATGGGCGTTCTGCTCGGCCCGCTCGGGGTTTTGTTCGCGACACCGCTGGCCGTGGTCGCCTATGTGGTCGTGCGC
Organism: Pseudomonadota bacterium; assembly: GCA_023412655.1. Classification (GTDB taxonomy): domain Bacteria; phylum Pseudomonadota; class Alphaproteobacteria; order Caulobacterales; family Caulobacteraceae; genus Phenylobacterium. The sequence continues at coordinate 2,363 of JAEYNH010000105.1, forward strand.
ATGGTTTATGTGGAGGGTGTTCTTGGGGATCGCGGCGACGAGGGGCTGGGCTAGCACAACGCCCTTGCGGCGGGAGCCGGCTTAGATGGCGCCCCCGCCCGGACTGGGCGCCCGGCTCAACCCTGCCCTCGGCTATGGCGTCGCCCTCGCCGCCACCGTGGTCTGCGCCGGCGCCACCGTGGCCCTGGAGCCCCTGCTGCAGAGCCGCGTCGTCTTCCTGCTGTTCGTCCCCGCCCTGATGGCGGCGGCGGTGGCCGGCGGCTTCGGCCCTGCCCTGGCGGCCACCCTCCTGGCGCTGGGCATCAACGCCGTCCTGCTGGGCTCGGCCCTGTTCGAGGACGCCTCAAACCTGATCAGCGCGGCGGTGTTCCTGGCGCTGGGCCTGGCCAGCGGCCTGGCCGGCTCGTACCTGCGCCGCGCGGCCGCCAACACCGCCCACGCCCTCGACGACCTGGAGGCGCGCGAGGCCCATCTGCGCTCGATCCTCGACACCGTGCCCGACGCCATGATCGTCATCGACGAGCACGGGATCATGCAGTCGTTCAGCGCCGCCGCCGAGCGGCTGTTCGGCTGGACCGCCGCCGAGGCCGTGGGCTGCAACGTCAGCATCCTGATGCCCGCCCCGCACCGGGAGGCCCACGACGGCTACCTCGACCGCTACATGACCACCGGCGAGCGGCGGATCATCGGCATCGGCCGGGTGGTGGTGGGCGAGCGCAAGGACGGCTCGACCTTCCCCATGGAGCTGGCGGTGGGCGAGATGCGCTCGGGCGACCGCCGGTACTTCACCGGCTTCGTGCGCGACCTCACCGAGCGCCAGCGGACCGAACGGCGCCTGCAGGACCTGCAGTCCGAGCTGGTCCATGTGGCGCGGCTCACCGCCCTCGGCGAGATGGCCTCGGCCCTGGCGCACGAGCTGAACCAGCCGCTCTCGGCCACCGCCAACTATGTGAAGGGCTCGGTCCGGCTGCTGGATCGGGAGCCCCTCGACAAGGACAAGATCCGGGACGCCCTGGTCCAGGCCGGCGAACAGACCCTTCGCGCCGGTCAGATCATCCGCCGCCTGCGCGACTTCGTGTCCAAGGGCGAAACCGAGCGGCGGCTGGAGAACCTGCCCCAGCTGCTCGAACAGGCCGGCGCCCTGGCCATGCTGGGCGCCAAGGAGCGCGGCGTGCGGCTGCGCTTCCTCATCGATCCGGAGGTCGAGCTGGTGCTGGCCGACAAGGTGCAGATCCAGCAGGTGGTCCTGAACCTGATCCGCAACGGCATCGACGCCATGGAGGACTCGCCCCGCCGCGAGCTTGAAGTGGGGGCCCGTCCCTTCGACGACGACATGGTCGAGGTCTGGGTCGCCGACACCGGCCCCGGGGTCAGCCCCGAGGTCGCCGACCAGCTCTTTCAGCCCTTCGTGACCACCAAGCGCGAGGGCATGGGCGTGGGTCTGTCGATAAGTCGCACCATCGTCGAGGCCCATGGCGGGCGCATCTGGGTTGAGGCCAACCCCGCGGGGGGTGCTATCTTCCACTTCACGCTACGGGGCGTGCGCGACGAGGAGCTCAGCGACATTGGCTAGTGGTCTTGTCCATGTGATCGACGACGACGAAGCTATGCGTCAGTCGCTGGAGTTCCTGCTCGACACCGCGGGTTACGCCGCGCGGACCTACGAATCGGCCCCGCAGTTCCTGGATCATCTCAAGCAGCTGGAGCCCGGCTGCATCGTCACCGACGTTCGGATGCCGGAGATGAGCGGGCTGGACCTGGTTCGCCGCCTGAACGCCGAGGGCGTCGGCCTGCCGGTCATCGTGCTCACCGGGCACGGCGACGTGCCGCTCGCGGTGGAGGCGATGAAGGCCGGGGTGAAGGACTTCCTCGAAAAGCCCTTCGACGACGAGGTGCTTCTGTCGGCCGTGGCGGCCGCCCTCGACAGCGGCAAGGAGGCCCAGCGCGAGGAAGCCGAGCGCCGCCAGTTCGAGACCATGCTGGCCTCGCTATCGCCGCGCGAGAAGGACGTGCTGCATGGGGTCGTCGCGGGCAAGCCGAACAAGGTGATCGCCCTGGAACTCGGCATCAGCCCCCGCACGGTGGAAGTCTATCGGGCCAATGTGATGACCAAGACCGGGGCCGGCAGCCTGTCGGATCTGGTGCGAATGGCCCTGCTCGCCCGTTTCTGAGCCCGTTGCGCTGGGTCAAGACGCCCCGCCGCGCGTCATGGCAAGCTGGGGGTCATGCGGCCTCCCTCGTCGCCCCGCCATGCGCGTCCCCTGATCATCGTCGCCGATGACGACGCCGCCCTCTGCGCGGCGCTGAAGTTCTCATTGGAGGCCGAGGGCTTCGAGGTGGAGACCTGCGGCAGCGGCGAGGCCCTGCTCTCCCGGCAGCTCCCCGCGGATGGCGCCTGCCTGCTGGTGGACGAGCGGCTTCCGGGGCTCAGCGGCCTGGACGCCCTCGCCGAGCTTCGCCGGCGGGGCGTGACCTTGCCCGCCTTCGTCATCACCACCCACCCCAGCAAGGCCGCGCGCACCGCCGCTCGGGCGCTGGACGCCCCCATCGTCGAGAAGCCGCTGCTCGGCGACGCCCTGCTGGACCGGATCCGCGACGTGCTTGGCCCCTGAGCGGCTCAAAGGGCCCGGGAATGACGCCCCGAGTCCGGTGCGAAGTAGGCGTCGAACGCCGCCGCGATCGAGCGGATCACCAGCCGCCCCGCCCCCACGGCCTCGACCCGGCCGCCGGCGATGCGCACCAGCCCGTCCTGCGCGAACGGCCGCAGGCGCGCGAGGCAGCCGTCCAGCTCCTGCCGCGGGCGGCCGTGGCGGGCGCAGACGGCGTCCAGGTCCACCTCCAGGTCGCACATCAGCCGCTCGATGATCTCGCCCCGGAAGCGGTCCTCGGCGGTCAGGGCCACGCCCCGGGCCACCGGCAGCCGGCCCTCGCGCACCGCCGCCCGCCAGCCGAGCTCCTGCGTCACGTTCTGGACGAAGCCCTGCGGCAAGGCGCCGATGGCCGAGGCGCCCAGCCCCAGCAGGGTTGGCGCGGCGTCGGTGGTATAGCCCTGGAAGTTGCGCCGCAGCCGGCCCTCGCCGAGCGCCTTGGCCATGGGATCGTGCGGGGCGGCGAAGTGGTCCAGCCCGATGCGGACATAGCCCAGGGACGCCAGCCTCTCCGCCGCCGCCTCGCTCTGTTCGAGCCGTTCGGCCGGGCCCGGCAGGGCCGCCTCGTCGATCAGCTGCTGATGGGCCTTCATCCACGGAACGTGGGCATAGCCGAACAGCGCGATCCGCTCCGGCCGCAGGCTGGCGACCGCGTCGATCGTGTCGAGGGTCCCGCGCACCGTCTGGTGCGGCAGGCCGTACATCAGGTCGATGTTGATGGAGCCGACCTGAGCCTCGCGCAGCCAGCCCACGCAGCGGGCGATGTCCTCGAACCGCTCGGGGCGGTTGACCGCCGCCTGGACCACCGGATCCAGGTTCTGCACGCCGAGGCTGGCCCGGCTCAGGCCGTGGAACGCCGCCGCGTCGACCCACGCGCGGGTCAGCACCGCCGGGTCCAATTCCGCGGCGATCTCGTAGCCGGGCGTGAAGCGGAAGGCGTACTTCAGCGCCCCGAAGATCGCCGAGAGCTCCTCCGGCCGCAGCATGTTGGGGGTGCCGCCGCCCAGGTGGACGGCGCTCGCCTTCATCCGCCCCGGCAAGGCGTCCTCGAGGAGCGCCAGTTCGGCAAGCAGCAGCTGGACGTACTCGCCGATCGGCTCGTGCCGGTTCACCGCCCGGGTGTTGCAGCCGCAGTACCAGCACAGCCTCTGGCAGAACGGGATGTGCAGGTAGAGCGAGACCGGCTGATCCGCCGGAAGCTCGGCCAGCCAGCCGCGGTAGCCCTGCTCGTCCACTTCCGGCGTGAACTGCAGGGCCGTCGGATAGCTGGTGTAGCGGGGCGCCCGGCCGTCATAGCGGGCGACGAGATCGGCGAGCGTGGTCTGGGGGGCGTGCGCAAGGCTCATGCCCCCTCATCGCCTCATGCCGGGTCAGGCGCCGTGATCTGGATCAAGCCACAAGGGACGACCAGCGCCCCCGGGACCGTCACGCGATGGGACGGTCCTCGGGATCGTCCACCAGGATGCGGTGGGCGTCGCCCACCGGGTCCTCGTACTGCCCGTCGCGGAGGCTCCACCAGAACGCGACCACCGCCAGGAGGCCAAGGCCGACCGAAATGGGGGCGAGGAACATCAGTATGCCCATCGGCGGGCTCCCGTCCTGAGCGCGTTGAGCGTGACCACCAGCGACGACCCGGACATGGCCAGGGCGGCGATGAAGGGATTGACGAAGCCGAGGATCGCCGCCGGCCCCGCCACCAGGTTGTACAGCGTCGCGAAGCCGAAGTTCTCCAGGGCGCGAGCCCGAGCCGAACGGGCCAGGTCCACCGCCTCGACCACCGCCATCAGGCCCGCCCCCGAGAACACCAGGTCGGCGGCGTTCTGGCTGGCCTCCAGCGCCGTGCCGGGGGCCATGGCCGCGTGCGCCCCGGCCAGGGCGGCCGCGTCGTTCAGGCCGTCCCCCACCATCAGCACCTTGCGTCCCTCTGCGCCGCACGCCTCCACCGCGGCGGCCTTCTCCGCCGGGGTCAGGCCCGCACGCCAGGCCTCGACTCCGACCTCCCCCGCCACCCGCGCCACGGCGGTGTGGGCGTCGCCCGACAGGATCTCCACCGTCAGGCCCCGCGCCCGCAGGGCGCCCACGGTCTCGGCCGCGTCGGCCCGCAGGGCGTCCGTGAAGCGGAAGCGGATCGGGGTCTCGCCCTCGAGGCCGAACCACAGCTCGGTCTCGGTGGCCTCGTGGCCGTCCACGCCCACGAATGCCGCCCGGCCCAGACGAGCCCGGCGTCCGTCGATGACGCCCTCCACGCCCAGGCCGGCGTGCTCGCGCACCTCGTCCGCCATGGGGCCGGGGCCGGCCTCGGCCGCCAGGGTCCTGGCCAGCGGATGGCGGGAGCCGCGGGCGAGCGGGGCGGCCAGGGTCACCAGCGCCGTGTTCGGCTCCACCAGGCGGGGGCTGCCTTCGGTGAGCACGCCGGTCTTGTCGAACACCACATGGTCGACCTCGGCCAGCCGCTCCAGCGCCGCGCCCGACTTGACCAGCACGCCCTTGCGGAACAGCCGCGCCGAGGCGGTGATCTGCACGGCCGGGACCGCCAGGCCGAGGGCGCAGGGGCAGGTGACGATCAGCACCGCGGCCGCGCGGATCAGCGCCTCCCGCGGGCCGAGGCCAAAGGCCCAGCCCCCGACGAAGGTCAGGGCCGCCACGGTGTGCACCACCGGCACATAGACCGCGGCCGCCTTGTCGGCGAGGCGCACATAGCGCGAGCGCGCCTGGGCGCCGGCTTCCACCAGGCGGGCGATGCCGGCCAGGGCGGAGTCCTCGGATCGGGCCACCACCTTCAGGCGCAGGACCCCCGTCAGGTTCACCGCCCCTGCCCGGCAGAGCTGGCCGGCCGCCACGGCCACGGGCGCGGTCTCGCCGGTCAGCAGGGCGTTGTCGAGCTCCGACGCGCCCGCCTCCACCACCGCGTCCACCGGCAGCCGCTCGCCCGGACGCACCAGCAGGATGTCGCCGGGGGCCAGGTCGCTCAGGGGAACGCGGCGCTCCGCCTCCCCGTCCAGGCGGGTGGCGGCCGGCGCCTGCAGCGCCAGCAGGTCGCCCGCGGCGCTGCGGGCCTTGGCGCGCAGCTGATGGTCCAGCCAGCGGCCGATGAGCAGCAGGAACAGCAGGCTGACGGCGGCGTCGAAATAGGCGTCCCGGCCCCGAAGGACGGTCTCCGAGAAACTCACCGCCAGGGTCAGGACCACGCCGATGGAGATGGGCACGTCCATGTTGGCGCGCCCGGTCTTCAGCGACCGCCAGGCCGACTTGAAGAACGGCATCCCGGCGTAGATCGCGCACGGCGCTCCGACCGCGCCCGACAGCCACATCATCACCGTGCGGGTGGCGGGCCCCAGTTCCTGGCCGAACAGGCCGGCCCAGATCGGCACCGAGAACATCATGGTGTTCATGGCCCCGAAGGCGGCCACCGCCATGGCCAGGATCAGCGCCCGGCCTTCCCGGTCGTAGGCCGCCTGGGCCTGGCCGGGGTCATAGGGCGTGGCCGGATAGCCGAGCCGCTCCAGCGCCGCCACCACCCGGCCTGGATCCGCCCCGGCGCCGGTGAAGTCCACGCTGAGCTTGCCCGAAGTCAGGTTCAGCCGGACGGCGGCCACACCGGGAAGCGCCCGCACCTCGCGCTCGATCTTGGACAGGCAGCCGGCGCAGCGGGCGCCCCGCACCAGCAGTTCGACCGATGATCCGCCATCGTCCTTGCGCCGCAGGAAGGCCGAAAGGTCGACCCCCGGCCCGGCGTCGTAGGTCAGGGCCATGTGAGCCTCCGCTCGGCGATGAAGCGGCGTCCCCGGGCGTCCACGGCCTCGGCCGTCAGGTCCCAGGCCCCGTCGATGCTGCCGGTCGTGCCCTCGTAGCGGCCGGGCGTGACCTCCACGAAGCGGGGGGTTCGGCTGCCGGCTTCGGTGGCGGGCCGCTGCAGCTTGCCGGTGATGGTCAGGCCCCGCACCGGACGGCCTGCGGCGTCCTGCATGGTCAGCACCACCACTCCGGGCTGGGCCTCCGCCGCCGCGCGCCAGCCGAGCTCGGCCTGGGCCTGCTGCTGGGCGATCCGCTGGTTGTAGAGCAGGCCGTCCTCATATGGCGTCACCGACACCTGTCCCGGGAAGGTGCGCAGGGCCAGCACCGTGAACAGCGTGTCCACGGCGATGATGACCCCGAAGAAGGCCGTCACCACCCACAGCATGTGCCAGCCGGTGAAGCGGAAGCCCCGCGGGGACGTGGACTGGGTCGCGCTCATCGCTCGTTCGCGGCTCCGGTAAGGAAGGTGGTCTTGGCCTGGGCGGCGCGGCCCTCGCCGCTCACCTCGAACACGCCCGGCAGGCTGGAGGCCGTGAGCGCCTCGGGCGGCGCCGTGACGAACACCCGCACAGCGGTGACCTTGTTGGGCTCGAGGGTGACGCGCAGGACGTCGTCGGCGGGTTGTCCGGGGGTGCGCAGGCGCGCGCCCTCGACCCCGGTGAAGCGCACCTGCACCGGCGTGGGCTCGAAGCCCCGGTTGGCGATCTTCAGGGTGTAGCCGTTGCGGACGGCCCCATCGTGCAGCCGCACGAAGGTGGGGTTGCGGTCGCGCAGCGCATGCAGGTCCAGCGGATTGCGGCTGGTCAGGCCCCAGATCATCAGCGCCGAGACCGCCAGCAGGGCCACGGCGTAATAGACCGTGCGCGGCCGCAGCAGCTTGTAGCGCGGCCTGTTCCCGCGCATCCGTTCGGCCACCGCGCTGTCGGTGTCATAGGCGATCAGCGCCTTGGGACGGCCGACCCGGGCCATGATCTCGTCGCAGGCGTCGATGCACAGGCCGCAGTTGATGCACTCCAGCTGCGGGCCATTGCGGATGTCGATGCCCATCGGGCAGGCGGTGACGCAGGCCTGGCAGTCGATGCAGTCGCCCCGGCCTTCCCAGCCGGCGTTCTTCTTGTGCGCGCCCCGGGGCTCGCCCCGGTCGTAGCGGTAGGTCACCTGCAGCGAATGGTGGTCGAGCATGGCGCCCTGGATGCGCGGCCAGGGGCACATGTAGATGCAGACCTGCTCGCGCATGTGGCCGGCGAACACATAGGTCGTGGCGGTGAGCAGGAGCGAGAAGATGTAGGCCGTGGCCGGGGCCTGCCCCACCCAGTACTGCTGGATCAGGGTCGGAGCGTCGTGGAAGTAGAAGATCCAGGCGCCGCCCGTGGCGAAGCCGATCGCCAGCCACGTCAGGTGCTTGCCGCTCTTGCGCCAGAGCTTGTTGAAGGACCAGGGCGATGCGTCCAGGCGCATGCGCGCGTTGCGGTCGCCCTCGAACGCCCGCTCCACATAGATGAACAGGTCGGTCCAGACCGTCTGCGGGCAGGCGTAGCCGCACCACAAGCGGCCGAACAGGGCCGTGACCAGGAACAGGCCGAGGGCCGAGATCACCAGCAGGCCGGTGATGAAGTGCACCTCCTGCGGCCACAGCTGGATGCCGAAGAAGTAGAAGCGCGCGCCCACGAAGTCGACGAGCACCGCCTGGTCCGGCAGGTCGCCGGGCCGTTCCCAGCGCACCCAGGGCAGGATGTAGTAGATGCCCAGCATCACGGTCAGCAGCGCCCACTTGATCGCGCGCCACTTGCCGTGGACCAGCTTGGGATAGATCGGCGTCCGCGGGGCGTAGAGGCTCCCCGCGCCCCGCTTCCGCCGCACCCGGGCGGCGGCCGAGACCGGAGCCTGCCCTTCGGCAGGCTCCCGCTTGGACACGCGATCGATGACGACGGTCATTGGCCGGGTCCGGCGCCTCTCGCGGCGACCTCTTCCTCGCCGCCGCCGGCGTTGGCGTGGATGTAGACGGCCAGCGCCTTCAGGGTCTCCGGGCTGAACCGCGCCTCCCAGGCCGGCATGACGCCGTTGCGGCCGTTCCAGATCTGCTCGTGGATCGAGTCCCGGTCCGACCCGTACAGCCACTCGGCGTCGGTGAGGTCGGGCGCGCCCTTGGCCGGATCGCCCTTCCCGTCCGCCGCGTGGCACGAGGCGCACTGGTCGGCATAGGTCTGCCGGGCGCGCTCCACGGCGGCCGGCTCGGCCTTGCGGCCCGAGAGCGCCACCACGAACTCGGTCATGTCGCGGACCTGCTCGCCGGTCAGCATCTGGTCGCGGCCGAAGGCGGGCATGATGGTCTCGCCGTGCGCCTGCGCATGGCCCGAACGGACGCCCACCCGGATGGTCTGGTGGATCTCCTCGAGCGAGCCGCCGTAGAGCCACACGTCGTCGCGCAGGTTGGGATAGCCCTTGGCGCCGGCCCCGCCCGCGCCGTGGCAGGTGGCGCAGTTGTCGCCGAACACCGACTGGCCGACCTGCAGGGCGAACGCCTGCAGCTCGGGGTCCTGCTCGATCTGCTGCAGACTCACCGACTTCAGCTTCGCGCCCTGGGCGCCGCGGACGGCGTCCAGCTTGCCCAGCTCCCGGGCCACGTTGGCCCGGTCGGACTCGCCGCGCAGGCCCTTGGTGTAGCCGGTGATCCCCGGCCAGGCCGGCATCAGCAGCCAGTAGAAGGCCGCCCAGACCACCGTGCCCCAGAACACCCAGAGCCACCAGCGCGGCAGCGGGTTGTCGAGCTCCTTGATGCCGTCCCACTCGTGGCCGGTCATCTCGACGCCGGAATGATCGTCGCGTTCGCGATCAGACATGGTCGCTCTCGTCCTTCTCGAGCGGCAGGTGGGCGAGGCGCTGGAACGCCTCCTTGTTCTTCGGCCAGAGCGCGTAGATCAGGCCGGCGAGGAAGACGGCGGCGAAGTAGAGGGTCCCGCCCTGCTGGGCGAACCGGGCGACCGCCTCATAGGTCAGGCCGCTCATCGCAGGTTCTCCGGGTCTTCGGCCTTGTAGGTGCTGAAGTCGACGGTGGTGCCGAGCATCTGCAGGTAGGCCACCAGGGCGTCGAGCTCGGTGATCCGGCTGGGATCGCCGTCGAAGTCGCGCTGGGCGATCTTGGCCCCGTAGCGCTGCTTCAGGCCCGAGCGTTCGCCGGCGTAGGGATCCACCTGGGTCTCCAGGTCGAGCCGGGCGTTCTCGATCTGCGCGTCGGTGTAGGGCACCCCCACCTTGCGCAGCGCCTTCAGCCGGGCCTCGATGGCGCGGTAGTCGAGGTCCTTGTCCGCCAGGAAGCGGTACGGCGGCATGTTCGATTCCGGCACCACCGACCGCGGGTCCACCAGGTGGTCCACGTGCCAGCTGTCGGAGTACTTGCCCCCGACCCGCGCCAGGTCAGGCCCGGTGCGTTTCGAGCCCCACTGGAAGGGGTGGTCGTACATGCTCTCGGCGGCGAGGCTGTAGTGGCCGTAGCGCTCCACCTCGTCCCGCAGCGGGCGGACCATCTGCGAGTGGCAGACGTAGCAGCCCTCGCGGACGTAGATGTCCCGGCCGGCCTGCTCCAGCGGCGTGTAGGGCCGCACCCCGTCCACCTTCTCGATGGTGCTCTCCAGATAGAAGAGCGGCGAGATTTCGACGAGGCCGCCGATCGACACCACGATCAGGATGCCGATCACCAGCCAGATCGAGTTCTTCTCGAGTTTCTTGTGCTTTTTCCACATGTTCGCGGCCCTTATTCAGCCGCCATCAGGGCGGGAGCGGGCGCAGCGATCGGGGTTTCGAGCTCAGACTTGGCCGGGCTCGGCATGCGGATCGTACGCCACAGGTTGTAGGACATGATCAGCGCGCCCGCGAGGAACATGAGGCCGCCGACGGTGCGGATGATGTTGGGGATGTGCTTGGCCGCGACGGTCTCGACGAAGGCGTTCGCGAGGTAGCCCTGCGGCGTGTATTCCCGCCACATCAGGCCTTCCATGATGCCGGAGACCCACATCGAGGAGATGTAGAGGAGCACCCCGGTGGTCGCGATCCAGAAGTGCCACTCCACGAGGGCGTTCGAGTACAGCCGCTCCTTCTTCCACAGCCACGGCACCAGGCAGTAGATGCAGGCGAAGGTGATGAAGCCGTTCCAGCCGAGCGCGCCCGAGTGCACGTGGCCGATGGTCCAGTCGGTGTAGTGGCTGAGCGCATTGACCGCCCGCACGCTCATCAGCGGGCCTTCGAAGGTCGCCATGCCGTAGAAGGCGATGGCCACCACCATCATCCGGATCACGGGATCGGTGCGGACCTTGTCCCAGGCGCCCGAGAGCGTCATCAGGCCGTTGATCATGCCGCCCCAGGACGGCATCCACAGCATGATCGAGAAGGTCATGCCCAGGGTCTGCGTCCACTGCGGCAGCGCCGTGAAGTGCAGGTGGTGGGGCCCGGCCCAGATGTAGATGAAGATCAGCGACCAGAAGTGGACGATGGACAGGCGGTACGAATAGACCGGCCGCTCCGCCCGCTTGGGCACGAAGTAGTACATCATCGCCAGGAAGCCGGCGGTGAGGAAGAAGCCCACGGCGTTGTGGCCGTACCACCACTGGGTCAGGGCGTCCTGCACCCCGGCGAAGGCCGAGTAGCTCTTGGACTCCAGCAGGCCCACGGGCATCGCCAGGTTGTTGACGACGTGCAGCAGGGCGATGGTGACGATGAAGGCCAGGTAGAACCAGTTGGCCACGTAGATGTGGCGTTCCTTGCGCTTCCAGAGCGTCCCCAGGAAGACCAGCAGGTAGGCCACCCAGACCACCGTCAGCCACAGGTCCACGTACCACTCGGGCTCGGCGTACTCCTTCGACTGGGTGATGCCGGCCAGGTAGCCGGTGGCCGCCAGGACGATGAACAGCTGGTAGCCCCAGAACACGAACCAGGGCCACGCCCCGCCCGCCAGCCGCGCCTTGCAGGTGCGCTGGACGACATAGAAGGAGGTGGCGATCAGCGCGTTGCCGCCGAAGGCGAAGATCACCGCGCTGGTGTGCAGCGGCCGCAGCCGGCCGAAGTTCAGCCACCCCGCCTCGGCGAAGTAGAGCTGCTCGGGCCAGGCCAGCTGGGCGGCGACGAACACGCCGGCCGCCAGGCCCGCGATGGCCCAGAACATGGTCGCGATGACGCCCGCGCGGACGACGCCGTCGTTGTAGCGGGTGGGGTCCGACTTGAAACGGCCGGAACCCATGCCGACCGACATGACGAGGAACGCGGTCACGAAGCCCGCGATCATCACATAGCCGTGGAAACGGAACGCCGGGTCCGGCGTGAAGGCCGTCGCCAGGATCGATCCGAAGGCCAGCAGGCCGGTGAGGGTGTAGAGGAGGACCGCGTCGAACGGCGCGTCTTCCGATAGTGGGACTGCCTGGGTCATGGATCCGGACGAGGGTTGAGAGAAGCCCGGTCCATGCCGCATTGCGGAATCGGCGGCGTTGATATCGGTCAACGACGGCGCAGCTGGGCCTCGGCATGAGGCGTGAGCCCACCACTGCGGGAGCTCCCGATGTCGCGCCCCACCTCATCCCGCGAAGCGAACGAAGCCGCGCTCATGCGCGGCGGCTACGCCCTCCTGGGGGTGATCCTGCTCGCCAGCGCCGCCCTCGCCCTCGACGCCGCCCTGGAGCACATGGACGTCCTGGGCGCCATCTGCGGCGGGGTGGAGCATCCGCACTGCGGCTGGTGCTACGCCGCCGCCGCCCTCGCCCTGGCCGCCCTCTCCGCCTTCGCCGCCGCCCTCCGGCCTTCCCGCGCCGCCGCGAAGGCCCGCGCCGACTGAGGTTTGCGGCAGATCAAGGCGCGGCGCCGCCGGGCCTGCGACCCCAGCGTCAGGGCGGCCGCTCCCCCGCGCCGCCGAGAACAAGGGGATATCCTATGAACACCAAGTCCATCCTGCTGGCCGCCGCCGCGACCCTGCTCGCCGCGGGCGCCGCCCAGGCGCAGGACTTCACGCCGAAGAGCGCCGGGACCATCATGCTCAACACCCGCCTCAGCGTGGTGTCGCCCGACGCCGGCGACCCGATCACCACCCTCGGCGGCGCCAGCACCGGCCTGAAGGCCGAGGTGAGCGACGACGTCATGCCGACCCTCGGCCTCACCTACTTCTTCACCGACAACGTCGCCGTGGAGGTGATCGCCGGGACCACCCAGCACACCATCCGGGCCAAGGGCCCCGGGGCCAATGTGAAGGTGCAGGAGACCTGGGTGCTGCCGCCGGTGGTGTCCCTGCAGTACCACTTCGCCCCGGCCAGCCGGGTCAGCCCCTATGTGGGCGCCGGCGTGAACTACATGCTGTTCTACAGCGAGAAGGACTTCAACGGCTTCGGCCTGAAGGTGGACGACGGCTTCGGCTACGCCCTGCAGGGCGGGGTCGATGTGGCCCTCCGCGACAACTGGAGCGCCAATCTGGACGTCAAGAAGGTGTTCTTCGAAACCGACGCCAAGGATCGCTTCAACGGCGTCAAGTCCAAGGTGAAGCTGGACCCCTGGGTGGTCTCGGCCGGCCTCGGCTACAAGTTCTGATCCGCGGTGTGGAAGGGCCGGCCCCGCCGGCCCTTCCCGCTTCGCCCCTCAGAAGCTCCGGCGCACGCCGACGCTGCCATAGGCCCCGTCCCGGGCCCGGGAGTCGGCTCCGCCCACCGCCAGCCGCAGCTGCCAGTCGGCCCCGCCGAACGCGGCCACCACCCCTGCCCGCCGACGGTCATAGTTCGGATCCCCGTCGAAGATCGCCTCCACGCCCAGGCGCAGGCCCCCGCCCACCGCCCGCATGAGCTCCCCCCGCACATAATAGTCCTCCGAGCTGAAGCCGTAGGAGGCGAAGCCCGCCACCTGCCAGGGATTGGCCCGCGCGCTTTCGCCGCTGACCGAAACCATCGGGTCCCACTGGCTGCCGCGGTTCGGATTGCCCGGATCGTCCGGCGAAAGGTCGGTGTCGGTGTAGCGGCCGCCCACCCCGGCGTCGAAATACCCCCAGCCTCCCCAGCGCTGGTAGAGCAGCGCGGCCTCGGCCCTCCCCTGCTCGCTCTTCACCCGTCCGCCGGCGCCGTCGTAGCGGTTTTGGCTGCCCGAGACGATGCCGCGCAGGGCCAGTCCCTGCGACCCCCGCGCCGTCCCCACCGGGACCGTCGCGCCCACGAACGCCAGGCGGTCGGCGCCCAGCCC
>JAEYNH010000110.1 GCA_023412655.1 Pseudomonadota bacterium
CTTCGCCGTGGCGCGCCGCGATCACCTGGGCGCCGGGCCTCCGGGGCGCGCGGACGGCGGCGTCCAGCCGGCCGGGGGCCGCGTCGGCCACGAGGTCCATCTTGTTCAGCACGACGAGGTCGGCGCAGGCGATCTGCTCCTCGAACAGCTCCTCCAGCGGCGTCTCGTGGTCGAGCGTGGGAGCGGCGGCCCGCGCCCGGGCAAGCGCGGCCTCGTCCGCCGCGAAGCGCCCGCGGGCGACGGCTTCGGCGTCGATCAAGGCGATCACGCCGTCCACGGTCGCGCGGGTGCGGACCTCCGGCCAGGTGAAGGCCTTCACGAGTGGCTTGGGCAGGGCGAGGCCGGAGGTCTCGACGATGATGTGCTCGGGCGGGTCGGGGCGGTCGATCAGCGCCTTCATGGTGGGCAGGAAGTCGTCGGCCACCGTGCAGCAGATGCAGCCGTTGGCCAGTTCGACGATGTCGTCGTCGCTGCAGCTCTCGACGCCGCAGCCCCGGAGGATCTCGCCGTCGATGCCGACGTCGCCGAACTCGTTGACGATGACCGCCAGGCGGCGGCCGTCGTTGCGCTGCAGCAGATGCCGGACGAGCGTCGTCTTGCCGGCGCCGAGGAAGCCGGTCACGACGGTGGTGGGGATCTTGGCCATGGCGTCTCCTTCGTGGGCTGGAGATGCCTGACGGCGTGCGGACGCACCGTTCGGCGGGGCGGCCTCATCGGTCCGTCAGGCGCCCACCGCACCCGGGTTACGTATGCGTCGAGGTCGGTCTCCTGGCTCTTGCTCTCGCTGCGGCGCCTTCCCAGGACGGGCCCAGTGGCGAGTGCCGCGCGCTTGACGAGCAATCACAGTTGCGGGGGCAGCTGCGGCCTTGGCCCGAAGGCCGCACCGCATTCCCGGAAGCCGCGAACGACCTCCATACCTCGACACGGCAGCGATAGGCGGCTCCCCTGGGTCGGTCAAGCGGCGGACCCGTCGCGGCGCGCGGGTGAGCCGCGACCTGGAGCGACCCGCTTGCCAGCGGCGCGGGCGGGCCCAAGCTTACGCGCGATGCGCGTGACCCCTTCCAGCGCCTATCTCGAGATCGAAGTCGACGGCGGCGCCGTTCGCCTTCGCTACGCCATCCGTCACCCGGCCGCCCTGGGCTGGGCGCCGCGCGAGCGGGACATGGCGCGCGCCGTCGCCTTGCGGTTCCGAAAAGCGGGGGTCGATGCGCGGGAAGACACTGCGGCGCATCTCGTCGCGCGCGTTGGGTCAATGTCCGGGGCGCGCTCGAACGGCTCATCGCCGACATCGGGTCGAAGCTCGACGAGATCGCCCGGCGCCCGCTGCCGGCCGCGGCCGCCGAGGCAGTGCTGGGCGCGACGTCGGCCGAAGTGCGCCGGTGGTCCAAGGACGGACGGCTGAAGACCTCGGGCGCGGAGCGGGTGACGGTCGGACGCCAGCTCCTGGTGACGCCGACCTACGCCCCGAACCTGCTCGGCCGGCTCCGGGATGCGCCGGAGGTGCTCGCCGATTGGCGGGCGCGCGACGCGGCGGCTCAGCGCGAAGCCTTCACCACCACCGGCAACCCCGCCACCATGAGCACCACCTGATCGGCGACGGCCGCGATGGCCTGGTGCAGGCGACCGGCTTCGTCTCGGAACTGCCGCGCCAGCGCGTTCTCCGGCACGATGCCGAAGCCCACCTCGTTGCTCACCAGCCAGAGCGTCGCCGGGCAGCGCTCAAGCGCCCCGAGAAGCGCCGCCGTCGACGTGGCCGTGCAGTGCTCGCCGAGCATCAGGTTGCTGAGCCAAAGGGTCAGGCAGTCCACTACGGCGACATCGCCCGCCTCCAGGCCGTCGAGCGCTGTCGCGAGGTCGGTCGGAGCCTCGATCGTCCGCCAGCGGTCGCCGCGGTCGGCGCGATGCCGGGCGATGCGGTCGCGCATCTCGTCATCGAAGGCCTCAGCGGTGGCGATCATCACCGGACGCCCCGCGCCGGCGGCGTCCCGGGCGCTGCGCTCGGTATAGGCGGTCTTGCCGGAACGCGCGCCGCCCAGCACGAGGGTCAGTGTCATGCGGTCTCCGCCGATTGACGGCCTGCGCCGGACGCACTACCCCGGACAGGCGTCAGGTTCCCCGAGAGGGGATTAATAGGGAACGGGGTATCTCAAGCCCCGGCTGTCCCCGCAACTGTAGGCGGTGAGCCCGCGCGTCACATGCCACTGGACCTCGGTCTGGGAAGGCGACGCGCACCGGCGACGATCCGCGAGCCAGGAGACCTGCCCGACGCGGTCGTTCTTCGTACAGCCGGGGAGTGCTGCGCGAACGGGAAGTCCCGAGCAACGACGTTGGCTTGAAGGCCTGGCAGCGGTTCGTGCGAGCCGCCCAGGCGGCGTCGGAGGAACGGGCGATGACCGTGCGGTCGCGCGCGCCGGGTCGGAACAGCGGCACCCGCGACTGGGCGGATGTCGAGGTTTCGGCCGGCCAGGCTGAAGAAGCGCTGGCGCGCGCCGCCGGCCATGGCGGCCGGCTGGCCGCGGCGATGGAGGCCTATCCCCGCGCGCCCCGGCCGTGGCTCGACCTGTCGACCGGCATCAATCCCGACCCCTGGTCCGGTCCCCGGGCGCCGATGGAGGCGCTTTGCCGTCTGCCTGATCCGCGTGCGATCGCCCGGCTGGAGACCACGGCGGCCGAGGCGTTCGGCGCAGCGCCGGAACGGGTGGTCGCCACGGCCGGGGCTGAGGCAGGCCTGCGACTGCTCCCGCGCAGGCTGTGGCTCTACGACGTGGACATCGTCTCCCCCACCTACGCCGGCCACGAAGCGGCTTGGCGCGCCGCCGGGACCCAGGTGCGCCGCATCGGCCCAGAGCGCCTGCGCCTGTCGCCCGCGCAGGGGGTGCTGCTGGTGAACCCCAACAATCCGGACGGGCGGGCCACGCCACGGACCGCGCTCGTGGAGATCATCGAGGCGCGGACCGCCCGGCGGGACTGGACCCTCGTGGATGAATCCTTCGTCGAGACCGAGCCGACCCTCAGCGTCAGCGATCACGCCTCCGACCGCCTCGTCGTCTTCCGCTCGTTCGGCAAGTTCTACGGGCTCGCGGGCCTGCGGCTAGGCTTCGTTGTCGCGCCCCCCGATCTGGCCGCCCAGCTGCGGGCCGAACAGGGCGACTGGCCCGTGAGCGCGGACGCCATCGCCA
>JAEYNH010000114.1 GCA_023412655.1 Pseudomonadota bacterium
CGATCGCCCGGTGCATGGCGTCCATCACCACCGGGTTCTGACCCTGACCCAGATAGTCGTTCGAACACCAGACCGTCACCTCGGCCTGCGTCCCGTCCGCCTTCGTCCACGTCGCCTTCGGAAACGCGCCACGATGACGCTTCAGATCCGCAAACACCCGATAGCGACCCTCGGAACGGATGTTCTCCAGAGCGGTGCGGAAGGCAGACCTGTAATCCATCGACTTGATTCCGGCTCTTAGGCGAAGCGGCCGGCCCCTTAAATACGCCAGCCTTTTGGCGCCGTGATTTCACATTGTCCACAAACACCGGCGTCGCAGCCCCCCTTCTGTCGACAGATCACTCGCATTCTGTGCGCGACGATGTCGGCGGAGCGGGGTTTGTTACGTCCTCAGGGCCAACACACGGGAGCTTCGATGCCTCTTCGTCTGACATGCCACTGCGGTGCCATCGCCGTCACCGCGGACCTCGATTCGCCCACCGAAGCCATCGCGTGCAACTGCTCGATCTGCCGCCGCAAGGGCTCGCTCCTCGCAGCCACCGCCCGGAGCCAGTTGACCGTCGAAGCCGCGCCCGGCGCGCTGGCGAGCTACACGTTCAACAAGCATGTGATCCAGCACCACCACTGCAACACCTGCGGCTGCGCCGTTTTCGCCGAGGGGGAGGTGAACGGCCAATCCCTGGCCATGATCAACCTGCGCTGCGCCGAGGACCTCGACCTAGCGGCGATCAAGGTGATTCCGTTCGACGGCGCGAACCGGCTCTGACTTTGCCGCACGACGTTCGCAGAACGTCGCGGGCGTGATAGGCAGGCCCCACGGTGGCGCTGGCCGCCGCACCCGACAACGACGCGGGGGCTGTCGAGTTGAGTGTCGAGGCGCTCGTCCGGGCGCGATCCCTGCTTCGCGACGCGCCGCTGGAGGCGGATGGCTGGACACCCGCCTTGGATGCGCTGGCCGATGCCTGCGGCGCGCGCTCGGGCCAGCTCGTGGCCCTCAACGGCCAGGGGGACATTACCCTCAACTGGATCACGCGGGTCCCGCCCACCGACATCGCGGCCATCGAAGCGTTCGGCCTGGCCGATCCCGTGGTGAACCCCAGGCTCCGCCTTGGTCTCGCGGGCAGGCCTGTCGGCGTCCGAAGCGGCCGTCGCGGTGATGATCGGCGAAGGCGCCGCACCGGAGGAGATCGCGGCGGCCCGGGGCGTCGGCCGCTCGACCATCAAGTCCCAGATGAAGGCGGTGTTCGCCAAGACCGGCGTCAACCGCCAGAACCAGCTGGTCCGCCTTCTGCGGGACCTCGCCTGACGGGCGTTCAGGCCGTCGGCGCCCTGCCCCGCAGCATCTCGAGGATGGCCGAGAAGTCCTTGGACCCGCCCCCGAGCCGGTCGAACAGGGCGTAGAGGCCCTCGGCGGTGGCGCCCAGCGGAGTGGCGGCGCCCGCCTTGGCCGCCGCCTCCTGCGCCAGCTTCAGGTCCTTCAGCATCATAGCCGTGGCGAAGCCGCCCTCGTAGTTCCGGTTCGACGGCGCGGCCGGTACCGGCCCCGGCCAGGGGCAATAGCTGGTCAGGCTCCAGCACTGACCGGACGACTGCGAGCTGATCTCGTGGAACTTCACCGGATCGAGGCCCAGCTTCTCGGCGAGGGCCAGCGCTTCGCACACGCCGATCATCGAGATGCCCAGCACCATGTTGTTACAGATCTTGGCGGCCTGGCCCGCGCCATGGTCGCCAGCCCGGATGGTGGCCCGGCTCATGGGCGCGATCACCGCCTCCACCTGGGCGAAGTCGGACTCGTCGCAGCCCACCATGAACGCGAGGGTCCCGGCCTCTGCGGCCGCGGTGCCGCCCGAGACGGGCGCGTCGGCGAAGCGGAAGCCCTGTTCACGCGCTTGGGCGGCCACCGCCCGGGCGCTCTCCACGTCGACGGTGGAGCAGTCGATCAGCAGGGCGGTCCGGGGCGCGTTCGGGAACACCTGCTCGGCATAGACCTGCCGCACGTGGGGGCCGGCCGGCAGCATGGTGATCACCGCATCCGCGTCCCTCACGGCCTCGGCCACCGAGCCCGCCCTGGCGCAGCCGGCGCCTGCGGCCTTGTCGAGGGCGGCGGCCGACAGGTCGAAGGCCACTACCTGGCGGCCGGCCTTCGCCTGGTTGGCGGCCATGCCGCCGCCCATGTTGCCAAGGCCGATGAAGGCGATCCTCAGGGGATTGGGCTCGCTCATTGGGAAAGCTCCGGAAGCGGGGTCCATTCCTGATCGGCCGGCAGCGGCGCGAAAATCTCGTCCAGCATGGCCTCGGTGACGTCCTCCAGCGAGGCCGGGTTCCACCGGGGGGCGTTGTCCTTCTCGACGATCACCGCCCGCACACCCTCGATGAAGTCGTGCTTGCGGACCACGCGGGCGCCGATCCGGTACTCCATGGCCATGTTCTCGGCGAAGCTTTGGGCCTGCGCGCCTTGGCGCAGCTGCCGGAACGCCACCTTCATGGTCTGGGGTGACTTGGTCCCCATTACCC
The DNA here is from genome assembly GCA_023412655.1 of Pseudomonadota bacterium. Lineage (GTDB taxonomy): Bacteria > Pseudomonadota > Alphaproteobacteria > Caulobacterales > Caulobacteraceae > Phenylobacterium. The sequence goes on from JAEYNH010000114.1 coordinate 2,515, forward strand.
TCAGCTGTTCGGCCGCCCATTCGGTCCCAGCGCCCTTCAGCGCCTCGACGATGGCCTCCACGCTGTCGCCCGAGAACAGTCGGCCGATCTCGTCCTGGTGGGCGGCGATCGGCGGCCGGCCAGGATCGGCCTCGAACTCGGTCAGCAGGGTCTCAGTCTTCTCGGGCGTCGCGACGATGGCCGCCTTCAGCTCGTCCATCCGGGCGCTTTCCACATAGTCGGTGGCGATCCCCAGGAGTTCGCAGTCCGCCGCCTTGATCCGCGCTCCGGTGATCGCCAGCCACAGGCCGATCTGGCCGGGCATCCGGCTCAGATACCAGCCGCCGCCTACGTCCGGGAACAGCCCGATCCCCGTCTCCGGCATGGCGAAGGTGGTCCGCTCGGTGGCCACCCGAAACCGGCAGGGACGCGATAGGCCGACGCCGCCGCCCATGGTCACGCCGTCCATGATCGCCACGGTGGGCTTGGGGTAGCGGAACAGCAGGTCGTTCAGGCGGTACTCGGTGTGGAAGAACGCCCGGGCCGCCGCCCCGTCGCCCTGGCCGCTCTCGGCCAGCATGCGGATATCGCCGCCCGCGCAGAAGCCGCGCTCCCCCGAGTGGTCCAGCAGCACCAGCTCCACGGCCGCATCGTCCTTCCAGGCCAGCAGAGCGGCGGTGATGTCGCGGCACATATCGGTCGTCAGGGCGTGGAGCGCCTTGGGGCGGTTCAGGGTGATGCGGCCGACTCGGCCCTGCATCCGGGTCAGGACTTCAGGCTCGCTCATCCGCGCAGCAGCTCCCGGGCGATGATCACCCGCATGATCTCGTTGGTGCCTTCGAGGATTTGGTGGACCCGCAGGTCCCGGACGATCCGCTCCAGCGGGAAGTCCCGCAGATAGCCATAGCCGCCGTGCAGCTGCAGCGCCTGGTTGGCCACCTCGAACCCGCCGTCGGTGGCGAACCGCTTGGCCATGGCGCAGTACTGGGTGGCCTTGGGGTCCTTGCAGTCGAGGGCATGGGCTGCCCGACGCACCATCAGCCGCGCCGCGTCCAGCTCGGTGGCCATGTCCGCCAGCCGCCACTGCAACCCCTGGAAATCTGCAAGAGGCCGGCCGAACTGCTTGCGGTGGCTCAGGTATTCCTGCGCGGTGTCCAGGGCCAGGCCGGCCCCGCCGAGGCTGCACGAGGCGATGTTGATCCGCCCTCCGTCCAGCCCCGCCATGGCGAACCGGAAGCCCTCGCCCTCCTCGCCGATGCGGTTCTCCGCCGGCACCCGGCAGTCGTCGAAGTTCACCTGGGCGGTGGGCTGGGCGTTCCAGCCCATCTTCCGCTCCTGAGCGCCGAATGACAGGCCCGGCGTGTCCTTTTCCACCACGAACGCCGAGACGCCCCTGGCGCCTTCGCCGCCGGTGCGGGCCATGACCACATAGACGTCCGACGTTCCGGCGCCCGAAATGAAGGCCTTGGAGCCGTTCAGCACATACGCCTCGCCCTCGCGACGGGCCGTGGTCTTCAGGGCGGCCGCGTCCGAGCCCGAGCCGGGCTCGGTCAGGCAATAGGAGGCGATCAGCTCCATCGTGCAGAGTTTCGGCAGGTACTGGGTCCGCAACGCGTCCGAGCCGAACCGGTCGATCATCCACGAGGCCATGTTGTGGATCGAGATGAAGGCCGCCACCGCCACGTCGCCGTAGCTGAGCTGTTCGAACACCAGGGACGCGTCAAGCCGGCTCAGGCCCGAGCCGCCCACGTCGTCGCGCACGTAGAGCCCCGCGAAGCCAAGCTCTGCCGCCTTGCGCATCACCTCGACCGGGAAGTGCTTTTCCTCATCCCATTGGGCCGAATGCGGCGCGAGCTCGGCGGCGGCGAACGCCCGCGCGGCGTCCTCGATGGCCCGCTGATCTTCCGTCAGGTTGAAGTCCATGAATGGGGAGTGGAGCGCCCCTGACGCTGTGTCAATCTGCCGTTGCGGCAGTTCCGCGGGGCGCAAGACCCTGCTGCCGCATCCGCCAGACCAGCTGGTCGAACCGGTCCTGGCCGAAGAACGGTTCGCCGCCGAAGGTCATCATCGGCACCCCCCAATGGCCGGCCGCGCGCTGGTCCTCCTGGTTCTTCTCCACCACGGCGCGGAATCGGTCCGGGTCGGCGTCCACTGCGGCGGTCAGCTCGTCCCAGTCCAACCCCGCCCGTTCGCTGGCCCGGGCCAGATGGTCGCCTTCGGGCCAGCCTTCCACCTCGCCACTCCAGATCACGTGGCTGATCTCCCGCAGGAACGGCAGCCCCCGCCCGCGCTCGGCCGCCGCCACGCCCAGGTGGGTCAGGCGGTGGATGTAGGGCTGGCTGACCCGGTAGTCGCCGTCGGCGCCCCGTTGCACCGGATCGGGCCTGGGCCAGCGGAACGGCAGTCCCACGAACTCGGCCTCCCGGAACACGTCGGCCATGAAATAGCGCAGCCAGAGCGGGTCCTGCTTTTCGAAGAACTCCGGCGTGCGCACCGCCAGGGGATAGACCGGCCGCACGTTGCAGCGGACGTCGTAGTCGGCCTCCAGCGCCAGCAGGCGCGGCGTCACCATGTACGAGTACGGCGAGCGGAACGACCAGTAGAGGTCATAGCTCAGGCTCAAGGCTTCCTCCCCTTTTTGCCCGGCTTAGCACGCCACGGGGGTCTTGCCTTCCGGTCCCCTCAGGTCCAAAGGCCGGCCATGACCCGCGCTCCCCTCGCCGCCTATCCCGCCCTGCGCCTGCGCCGCCTGCGCCAGGCAGACTGGATCCGCCGCTTGGTCCGCGAGACAGTGCTGACACCCGCCGACCTGATCTGGTCGATGGTGGTCCACGAGGGCGAAGGCGAGGTCCCGGTGAGCTCGATGCCAGGCGTCACCCGCCTGTCGGTCAAGGACGCAGCCAAGGCCGCCAAGGAGGCCAAGGCCCTAGGCATCCCCGCCATCGCCGTCTTCCCGCACATCGACGGCGCCAAGAAGGACGCCGCCGGCTCCCGGGCCGCCGATCCGAACGGCCTGGTCTGCAACGCCGTGAAGGCCATGAAGGACGCCGCACCGGAGGTCGGGATCATGTGCGACGTCGCCCTCGACCCCTTCACCGACCACGGCCACGACGGCCTGATCGAGAACGGCCGCATTCTGAACGACGCCACGGTAGAAGCCCTCGTCGCTCAGGCCCTGGTCCAGGCCAAGGCCGGCTGCGAGATCCTGGCCCCTTCGGACATGATGGACGGTCGGGTGGGTGCCCTGCGGGCCGCCCTCGAGGCCGAGGGCCTGCAGGACACCATGATCATGTCCTACGCCGCCAAGTACGCCTCCGCCTTCTACGGCCCGTACCGCGACGCCATCGGCTCGGGGAAGCTGGGGACCGGCGGCAATCCCGGCGACAAGAAGACCTACCAGATGGACGCCGCCAACCAGGCCGAGGCGCTGCGCGAGGTCGCCCTCGATATCGCCGAGGGCGCCGACATGGTGATGGTCAAGCCGGGCCTGCCCTACCTCGACATCGTCCGGCAGGTCGTCGACGCCTTCCAGATGCCCACCTTCGCCTTCCAGGTCTCGGGCGAGTACGCCATGCTGATGGCCGCCGCCCAGAACGGCTGGCTGGACGAGGAACGCGCCATTCTGGAAAGCCTCGGCGCCTTCAAGCGGGCCGGAGCCTCGGGCGTCATCACCTATTTCGCCCCCCGCGCCGCCCGGATGCTGGGCGCGTGATCATCGAGGTCGTCGGCGCCGTGATCCGGGACGCCGACGGCCGCCTGCTTCTGGCGCGCAAGCGGGGCGCCGGGCGCTTCACCCTTCCCGGCGGTAAGCGCGAGCCGGGCGAGGACGATCTCTCCGCACTGACCCGAGAGCTGGCCGAGGAACTGGGCGTGCGCCTGGGTTCCGCCGAACTCATCGGCCGGTTCAAGGCGCCTGCGGCCAACGAGCCGGGGGCGACCGTGCGCTCCTGCGTCTACGGCGTGCGCATCGCCGGGACGCCGGCCGCGGCCGCCGAGATCGAGGAAATGCTCTGGATCGATCCGGCCGCCCCGCCAGCCGTTCCCCTGGCGCCGCTGCTCAGCGGACAGATCCTGCCGCGGCTTGTGGCCGGAGACGCCTGATGCCCAGCGAGAAGGCGAAGATGCTGGCCGGCGAACTCTATGACGCCGGCGATCCAGAAATCCAGGCCGATCAGGCCGCTACCGCCGCCTGGCTGGTCCGGTACAACGCCGCCCTCGCCGCCTCGCCGGACGAGCGTCGCGCCCTGCTGCGGGAGCGCCTGGCGGCGGTGGGCGACGGCGCGGTGATCCGGCCCCCGTTCCACTGTGACTACGGTTTCAACATCCGGCTGGGCGCCGGCGTCTTCCTTAACTTCAACTGTGTGATCCTCGACGTGGTCGCCGTCGCCATCGGCGATGGGACCCAGATCGGCCCGGGGGTGCAGATCCTCGCCGCAGACCATCCCCGCGAGTTGGCCCACCGCGCGACCGGCCTGGAGTTCGGCCGGCCGATCACCATTGGCCGCAACGTGTGGATCGGCGGCGGCGCCATCGTCCTGCCCGGTGTGACGATCGGCGACGGCGCCGTGGTGGGCGCAGGCTCGGTCGTGACCCGCGATGTGCCGGCGGGGGCCGTGGCGGTCGGCGCCCCCGCCCGGGTCCGCCCCTAGCGCGCCACCCCCGTGCGCACCTGGCCGGCGTGGACCGCCGCCAGCGCGGGTGAACCCACCTGGGTCACCGCCTGGGCCACCGCCCGCTCCTGACATGCGCGGTAGGCCCGCACCGTGAGCTTCGGCGTGTTCTTCCACGCGGCATGATTGCGCGGGTCCCCGCCGCAGGCCTCGTAGGCCGCGCGCTCGAGCTTGGCCAGCAGGGCGCGCGAACCCGCCTCGGTGGCCAGGCTCTCGGGATCATAGGCCACGGAGGACTGGCCCACCTTCACCTCGCCGGCGGCCGCCGCGCCCGCCGCCAAGGTCAGCGCCAGGGTCATCGCCGCGGCGCGCATCGTCCGAACATCCATATCGTGCTCCTTCGTGTCCGCCCGACGTTCACGTTTGTCGGGAACGCCGTTTTGTCGGAGACTTGGGAGGCGAGCCGCCTGGGGCCGGAGCCGATCGTTTGCCGATGGTTTGCCGATGAACGAACTGACGAGCATCCGGCCGCCCCGCGAAATCGTGCTGGCCCACGAGCCGCCGTTCCGCCTCTCACGCACGGACGTGCGGCCCGCCGAGCTAGAGATCACCGGCCCGGCCGGCGTCCGTCCGCTGGAGCCGCGGGTCATGAAGGTGCTGGTGGCCCTGCATCGCGGCCTGGGCGCGGCGGTCAGCCGCGACTCGCTAGGGGAACAGGCCTGGGGCGGCCGCATCGTCTCGGAAGACGCCCTGACCCGCTGCATCGTCCAGCTGCGCAAAGCTCTCTCCTCCGACGCCGGCATCGTCCTCGAGACCATCCCCACGGTTGGCTACCGGCTCCAGTGCGGTCAGCCGGCGCACGCGCCTGACCTGCCGCCGGCCACCATGCCGGCGCCGACCCCACGCCGCCGCTGGTCGTTCGGCGCCCTGGATATCCTGGCCATCGTCCTGGCCCTCGCCGCAGCCGTCTGGCTCTGGCTGTGGTTCGATCGCCCCCGCGCCTCGATCGTCAGCGACTTCCGGCCGCTGACCTCCGAACGCAGCTTCAAGACCTATCCGGCCCTGTCGCCGGACGGACGCCAGGTCGCCTACGCCTTCGCCGCCCTGCCCTTCGGACAGCGCGACATCCTGCTGCGCGGGGTCGCGGGCGGTGAGCCGGTCGCCTTCACCTCCGGCCCCGACGACGACTTCGCTCCCGCCTGGTCGCCGGACGGCACGCGCATCGCCTTCATCCGCTGGACGCCCGAGGGCCGCTGCCTGGTGATGGTCGGCCTCGCCCCTCGCGGCGGCGAGCAGCGCCTGGCGGACTGCCGCGCTTCCGGGGCCCACCCGTCCTGGACCGACGACCGCACCCTGGTCTTCGCCGACGCGCCGCCCGGATCGGACCAGTCCCGCCTGTTCATCGTCGATGTTGAGGCGGGGACGGTGCGGCCGCTGACCGAGCCCCCCGCCGAGACCCTGGGAGACAGCGAACCCCAGGCCTCTCCCGACGGCCGTTTCGTCGCCTTCCGGCGGAGCCTGCTCTACGGCTCGGACGAGATCGTGCTGCGCGACATGCGTTCGGGGCGCGAACGCAGCCTGGCCGGGGACGGCTGGAAGGCCTCGGGCTACGCCTGGTCGGCCGACAGCCGCTACCTGTTCTATTCCTCCAACCGGGGCGGCGCCTTCGGCCTCTGGCGGGCCGACGCGCGCGACCGCCGGGCCGAGCCCGAGCGGGTCAGCCTGGGCCTGGGCGTCACCAGCTTCATGCGCATGTCCGCCGACCGCGTCGAACAGGTAGTGGTCGAGCTCTCCCGCCCGCGCACCGGCCTCGTCAGCCTCGGCCCTGGCGGCGAGGTACGACATCGGGTTCTCACCGACTCCAACGACTGGGACGCGGTGGAGGGGCCCGACGGCGCCTTCGTGCATATTTCAGATCGCGCCGGCTCCCCCGATCTGTGGGTCAGCGAGCCGGGCGGCCGCACGGTCCGCCTCACCACCCGCCTCGGCAGCTACGCCTTCAGCCCCGCCTGGGCCCCAGATGGACAGTCCGTGGCCTTCGTGGGCGTGGAAGGCCGCCGCGCCGATATCTTCACCATCGCCCGGGACGGCTCGCGGCTGCAGCGGCTCACCGATGATGGCCACGACAAGCGGAGCCCAGTCGTCGGGCGCGACGGGATGATCCGCTATGCCGAGCGCCAGGGGCAGGTCTGGCGGCTGATGTCGGTTCGTCCCGGCGAACAGCCGGCGCCGACGCCGGGCGGCGAGGACGTGCGGCTGGTGCTGGCCTCACCGTCCGGTCGGCTGTTCGTGCAGCGTCAAGGATCGGACACCGTAAGCGTCGCCGCCGGGGGCGGCTGGCGGCCCGTGGCGGATGTGCGCTCGGGCGTCTCCTGGGCTCCCGCGGACGATGGCGTCTACATCCTCGATCCCTACGTGCGACCCGAGCCGGCGCTTTGGTTCCAGCCGCTGGAGGGCGCCCGGCGCCGCCTGCCGGGTCCAGGGCCCATGGCGGCGCGCGTCACGCCGTCGGCCCGGGGCGGCGCCACGCTGGGAGAGGCCCTGACCGAGGCCGTGGACCTCGGCCTCTTCCGCCTGGGCCCCGCGCCCCGCTAGGCGGCGCCGGGCCGCGGCTGCGTCAGCCACGCCGCCAGGACTCCATTGACGGTCTCCGGCGCTTCCTGCTGCACCCAGTGGGACACCCCAGGCAGGCGCTCGATGGTCAGGTCGCGCACGTGGACTTCCGTCCCATCCAGCAGTTCCACGCCCAGGGCGGCATCCTCCTCGCCCCAGACGATCAGCGTCGGCGTGTCGATCACCGGCCAGGGCCCCGCCAGCTTGCCCCGCAGCTGCAAAGCCGCCCGGTACCAGTTGATCATGCCCCGCATGGCGCCGGGCCGCTGGGCGTCGCGCGCATAGCGGTCCAGCACGTCCGGCGTGAAATGGGTCTTGTCCACCGCCATGTCGTAGAAGGCCCGGCGGATCGCCCGGGCGTCCTTGGCCGTCATCGCCCACTCCGGCAGGCCGGGGATCTGGAAGAAGAACATGTACCAGCTCCGCCGAAGCTGGGCCCAGTTCCCCTTGCGCATCTGCGCCGCCATCACCGCCGGATGCGGCACGTTCATGATCACCAGGCGCTCCAGCGGCCGCGGCGCGTTGGCCGCGAAGGTCCAGGCCAGGCCCGCGCCCCAGTCGTGGCCGATCAAGGTGACGCTCCTGGCCCCGCTGGCGTCGATCAGCGCCGCCACATCCTCCATCAGCCGGTCGATCAGATACGACGGCACGTCCTGCGGCTTCGGCTCGGTCTCGCCATAGCCACGCAGGTCGGGCGCCCAGGCCCGATAGCCCATCTGCGCCAGCAGCGGCAGCTGGTGGCGCCAAGAAAACCGGCTCTCCGGAAAGCCGTGCAGGAATAACGCGAGCCGATCGCCGCTCCCGGCCTCGTCCACCGCGAACCGGAACCCGTTCGCCTCCACGAACCGCGTCGCGACCGTCATCTCGTCCCTCCCGGGGCCGGAGCTAGGTCGTGAAATAGGCGCTCGGCCCCTCGACCCCGGGCAAGTTGATCATCTGGACGAAGCGTAAGCCAATCTTCTCCAGCACCCGCTGGGAGGCGGTGTTGGCCGGCGCGGTGATCGCCGCCACCTTCGCCAGCCCCATGGTCTCCCGGGCATAGGCCAGGACGAACTCAGCCGCCTCCGTCGCATAGCCGTGGCCCGCATGGCGCGCCAGGAAGGCATAGCCGATGTCCGGGCTGTCCAGGCCCTCCCGGCCCACGACGATCCCGCACATGCCCATCGGCTCGCCGTCCTGCCGGCGGACCACGAACCATGGGCTTTTCGAGAACCGGTCGGCGATATAGGCCCGCGCATCGTGGAGGGTGCGCACGCCGCGGTCGCCGATGTTGGCGATCCAGCCCGGATCGTTGAGCAGCTCGAGCACGAAGGGCGCATCGGCTTCGGTCGGCGGCGTCAGGGTGAGCCGCGCGGTCTTCAGGCTCATTCCGGCCGCTCCAGCCGGGCCACCAGGCTGGAGGTGTCCCAGCGGTTTCCGCCCATGGCCTGCACCTCGGCGTAGAAGTGGTCGACCATGGCGGTCATCTCCAGCTTCGCTCCGTTGCGCGTGGCTTCGTCCAGCAGCAGCCCCAGATCCTTGCGCATCCAGTCGACGGCGAAGCCGAAGTCGAACTTGCCCTGCGCCATGGTCGGCCAGCGGTTGTCCATCTGCCACGACTGCGCCGCGCCCTTGGAGATCGCCTCCAGCACGCCCTGCGGATCGAGTCCCGCGCGCTTGGCGAAATGCAGACCCTCGGCCAGCCCCTGCACCACGCCTGCGATGCAGATCTGGTTGACCATCTTGGTGAGCTGGCCCGCCCCGGCCTCGCCCATCAGCCGGCTGGCCTTGGCATAGGCGCTCATCACCGGCTCGGCCTTGGCGAAAGCGGCCTGATCGCCGCCGCACATGATGGTCAGCTGGCCGTTCTCGGCTCCCGCCTGGCCGCCCGAGACCGGCGCGTCCACGAACGCCCGGCCGCTCCTGGCCGCCAGCTCGGCCATCTCCCGGGCCACCACGGCCGAGGTGGTGGTGTGGTCCACGACCACCGCGCCCGGGGCCAGGACGTCGATGGCGTCGGCCACCACCTGGCGCACGTCGTCATCGTTTCCCACGCACAGGAACAGGATCTCGGCCCCCGACGCAGCCTCGGCGATCGTCGCGCCCATCCGACCCCCGTGGGCTTCGACCCATCGCCGCGCCTTTTCCGGTCTGCGGTTGTAGACGGCCACCTCATGGCCGGCGCCGGCCAGGTGCCCTGCCATCGGGAACCCCATTACGCCGAGCCCGGCGAACGCCACCTTCATGCCTCGCACTCCGCAACCTTAGCCGCATCTTAACTGGCGACCTTCACCTTGCACCGTCTAGCAGGCGGATCCGGGGTGGACCAATGGCGGTGGGCGATCAGCCGATCCTCATCAAGAAGGTCAAGAAGGGCGGCGGCCACGGCCACCACGGCGGCGCGTGGAAGGTGGCCTACGCTGACTTCGTGACCGCCATGATGGCCTTCTTCCTGCTCATGTGGCTGATCAACACCACAAGCCCCGAGCAGAAGCGCGGCATCGCCGACTACTTCGCTCCCGCCAGCGTGTCCGAGACCACCTCAGGGGCTGGCGGCATCCTCGGCGGGATCGCCCTGGGCGCCGACGGTTCCAAGAGCGCAGGCGCTTCGGCGATCATCGAGGAGCTGGCGCCCGACAGCCGTAATCCCAACGACGGCCGCCAGCGTGACGCCGCCCGCGCGGAATCTCTGGACGGGGCCACGACCCAGTCCCTGCGCGACGCCCTGCACAAGCGCGAGGAAGCCGCCTTCGCCTCCGCCGCCCAGTCCCTGCGCCAGGCGTTGCAGGACATGCCGGAGCTGGCAGAGCTGTCCAAGAACATCCTCATCGACCAGACGCCCGAGGGCCTGCGCATCCAGCTGGTGGACCAGGACGGCCGATCCATGTTCGACCAGGGCTCGTCCCAGCCGAACGACCGGGCCAAGCTGCTGCTGCGGGCCGTGGCCAAGGTGGTGAACCAGCTCCCCAACCGGGTCAGCGTCTATGGCCACACCAACGCCAACGCCGGCGGGACAAGGTCCGAGGCCGATTGGCCGCTGTCGGCCGCCCGGGCCGACTCCTCCCGCCGGATCCTCCAGGGCTCCGGCGTGGACCCCGACCGCATCTACCAGGTCTCCGGCAAGGCGGCGTCCGAACCGCTGTATCCCGACGATCCGACGCTTCCAGGCAACCGTCGCATTGCCATCGTGTTGTTGCGAGAGGCGCCTGTTCTTCCACAGGACGCGGGCTTGTAGCGAGACGCCTTGCGCAACGGCCCGGCATGACGCCTAATCCTCAGGGCGCTTTGCTTAAGGGGCGGTCGCACAGTCGTGACGCAGCATTTTCCGACCCGACAGCTCAGGTTCTTCCTGACGGCGCCGTCGCCCTGCCCTTACCTGCCTGAGCGGTACGAGCGGAAGGTCTTCGCCCATCTGCCCCTTTCCGACGGGGCCACCGTCAACGACAGCCTCACCCAGGTGGGCTTCCGCCGGTCCCAGAACATCGCCTACCGGCCGGCCTGCGAGGCTTGCGCGGCCTGCATCTCGGCGCGCATTCCGGCGGCCGACTACCTGTTCTCCCGCTCCGAGCGGAAGGTGCTGGCGCGGAACGAGGACATCGAACGCCATCTGGTCGAGGCCGAGGCGACCATGGAGCAGTTCGACCTTCTGAGGCGCTACCTGGTGGCGCGGCACGCCGATGGCGGCATGGCCGAGATGACCTGGCCGGACTACGTGGCCATGGTCGAGGACACCGCCGTCCGCACCCATCTCATCGAGTACCGCCTGAAATCGTCCGGCGAAGGTCCCGGCGACCTGGTGGCCTGCGCGCTGGTCGATCTTATGAATGACGGCCTGTCGCTGGTCTACAGCTTCTATGACCCGGCCATGAAGCGGCGCAGCCTGGGCTCGTTCGTAATCCTCGACCACATCGTCCAGGCCTGTCTCACCAGCCTGCCGTACGTCTATCTGGGCTACTGGGTCCGCGGCTCCGAGAAGATGGATTACAAGGTCCGCTTCTCGCCCATCGAGCTTCTCAAGTCCGAGGGTTGGACCCTGATGACTTCCCGCGACCTGCGCCCCAGAGCCCTGCCTGGCCTGTAGTCCTCGGCTCGCCCCCCGCGCCTGTGGAACCCGGTGACGAACCTGTCGCGCCGATGGCTTCTGGCGGGGCGTCTTTGATAGACAGGCCCCGTGACCTCTTTCCTACGATCCGACCGATGGCTCGGCAGCTTCGCCTAAGCCTCGATCGCCCGGCGGCCTATGCGCGGGACGAGTTCGTCGTCGGCGCGTCTAACGCCCGTGCCGTGTCGATGGTGGACGCCTGGCCCGGCTGGCATGGCGGAGCCCTGGCGCTGGTGGGGCCCGAAGGCTCTGGAAAGACCCACCTAGCCCGGGCGTGGGCCCAGCGCGCTGGCGCCGTCCGCCTGGAACGCGCCGCGCCCGACGTGGCCCTGGCCGACGGCCGGCCGGCCCTGGTGGAGGACGTCGACCAGGGCATCTCGGACGAGGGCCTGTTCCACCTGATCAACCTCGCTGCCCGCAACGGCGGCGGCCTGCTGCTGACCGCGCGCAAGGCCCCGGCGCTCTGGCCGGCCGCCCTGCCCGACCTGCGCTCGCGGCTCAACGCGCTGGCGGTCGCCGAGATCGAGCCGCCGGACGACGCCGTACTGGAGGGCGTGCTTCGTAAATTCTTCCGCGACCGGAATATTCGTCCGCCTGCGGAGGTTTACGCCTACCTGCTTCGCCGTATGGGCCGCTCCATTCCCGACGCCCAGGAAATCGTGCGCAAGCTCGACGAGGCGGGCGACGAGGGCTTCCGGCCCGTCACCCGCGTCCTCGCCCGCCAGATTCTTGAGGGCGATAGTCAAAATCTTGATCTTTTCGAGTGATAACTTCCCTGCGAAGAGGTGAAATACCCATCGCCTCCAAGCCAAGGGAGCTGTCCTGAATGACCCATCTCGCGCCGTACGCCTCGCAGTCTGCGAACGACGGGGAACGCGCGACGCATGGCTGGGACAGCGAGCTGGCCAGTTCGCCGACGCGCTTCTTCAACCGCGAGCTCTCGTGGCTGGCCTTCAACCGGCGGGTCCTGGCCGAAAGCACCAACCCGCGCCATCCGCTACTCGAACGCCTGCGCTTCCTCGCGATCAGCGCCAACAACCTCGATGAATTCTACATGGTCCGCGTGGCCGGGCTGAAGGCCCAGGTCCGGGAGCGGGTCCGCGTGCTCAGCCAGGACGGCCTGACGCCCTCCGAACAGCTCACCGCCATCAACGCTGCCGCCGCCGACCTCATGGCCGACCAGCAGCGGCGCTGGCGCGAGCTCACCGAGGAGTTGGCTTCCGAGGGCCTGATGGTGGTCGGCGGCGTGGATCTCACCGAGTCCGAAAGGAGCGCGCTCGAGGCCCGCTTCCTGTCCGAGCTGTTCCCGGTCCTGACGCCCCTCGCCATCGACCCGGCCCACCCGTTCCCTTTCATCCCCAACCTGGCGTTCTCGCTCGTGCTGAACCTGCGCCGCCTGTCTGACGGCAAGCGTCTGCACGCCCTGGTGCCGCTGCCGGGCCAGGTGGCGCGGTTCTGGGAGCTGCCGCACCCCAAGGGCGGCCGGAAGCGCGAGCGCCGCTACCTCTCGCTGGAGACCATCGTCGGCCTGTTCCTCGACCATCTGTTCCCCGGCTGCGAGGTCGAGAACCAGGGCGTCTTCCGCCTGATCCGCGACAGCGACGTCGAGATCGAGGAAGAGGCCGAAGACCTCGTCCGTGAATATGAGGCCCTGCTCAAGCAGCGGCGCATGGGGTCGGTCGTGCGGGTCGAGATCGAGGCCGCCATGCCCGAGGAGCTCCGCGGCTTCATCTGCGAGAACCTCGACGCCGCCTCCGAGGACATCATCCTGATCGATGGCCTGCTGGGGCTGGACGAGCTGGCCCAGCTGATCCCCGCCGATCGCCCCGAGCTGAAGTTCAAGCCATTCGAGCCGCGCTTCCCCGAACGGATCCGCGACCACGGGGGCGACTGTTTCGCCGCCATCCGCGAAAAGGACATCCTCGTACACCACCCGTTCGAGAGCTTCGACGTGGTGGTCCAGTTCCTGCGCCAGGCGGCCCGCGATCCCAACGTCCTGGCGATCAAGCAGACGCTCTACCGCACGTCCAAGGACAGCCCGATCGTCGCCGCCCTGATCGAGGCGGCCGACAACGGCAAGAACGTCACCGCCGTCGTCGAGATCAAAGCCCGGTTCGACGAGGAGGCGAACCTCAAGTGGGCCCGGGACCTCGAGCGCGCCGGCGTCCACGTGGTCTTCGGCTTCATCGAGTACAAGACCCACGCCAAGCTCTCGACGGTGGTCCGGCGGGAAGGCGACGTCCTGCGCACCTATTGCCACTTCGGGACCGGCAACTACCACCCGATCACGGCGCGCATCTACACGGACCTGTCCCTGTTCACGACTGACGCGGCCCTGGGGCGCGATGCGGCGCGGCTGTTCAACTTCGTCACCGGCTACGCCCGGCCCGAGCGCCTGGAGAAGCTCTCCTTCTCGCCCATCACCATGAAGCACGACCTGCTGCGCTTCATCGGGCAGGAGGCCGAGAACGCCCGTGCTGGACGGCCGGCAGCCATCTGGGCCAAGCTCAACGCCCTGGTGGACGTCGACGTGATCGACGCCCTCTACGCCGCCAGTCAGGCCGGCGTGTCCATCGACCTGGTAGTCCGCGGCATCTGCTGCCTGCGCCCGGGCGTGCCGGGGCTGTCCGAGAACATCCGGGTGAAGTCCATCGTCGGCCGCTTCCTGGAGCACGCCCGCATCGTCGCCTTCGCCAACGGCCATGCCATGCCCTCGGCCCAGGCCCGGGTGTTCATCTCCTCCGCCGACTGGATGCCGCGCAATCTCGAACGCCGGGTCGAGTGCCTGACCCCCATCGAGAACCCCACGGTCCACCAGCAGGTTCTCCAGCAGATCATGTTGGCCAACCTCAAGGACGAGGCGCAAAGCTGGACGTTGGACGATGAGGGCCGCTATAGGCGTGATCCGTCCTGGGACCACCCCAACGCTTTCTCCGCGCACGAGTATTTCATGACCAATCCAAGCCTCTCAGGCAGAGGCCAGCGAGTGAAGGACATGCCGCGCGCGATCGACCATGTGGCCGCGCGCGGGTAGGCGGTCGCCGGCCCGGCCCGACGTCCGCCCCGAGGCGCGGCAAGCCGCCGTCATCGATGTCGGCTCCAACTCGGTCCGTCTCGTCATCTATCGGGTGGACGGCCGCGCGCTCTGGACCGTCTACAACGAGAAGGTGGTGGCCGGGCTCGGCCGCGACCTGCCGTCCACGGGGCGACTGAGCCCCGAGGGCGTCGAACTGGCCATCTCCGCCCTGCGCCGCTTCCGCGCCGTGCTCGACGGCTGGGACCTCGACGAGGTCACCTCAGCCGCCACCGCGGCCGTGCGCGAGGCCGCCGACGGCCCCGCCTTCCTCAAGCGGGTCAAGGAGGTCACCGGCCTCGACGTCCGCCTCCTCTCGGGCGACGAAGAAGCCAATTACGCCGCGCTCGGGGTCATCGCCGGCGATCCCTCGGCCAAGGGGGTGGTGGGCGACCTCGGCGGCTCCAGTCTCGAACTGATCCGACTGAACGGCACCGGCCCGGTCCAGGGCGCGACCCTGCCGCTCGGTCCCTTCGCCCTGGGGGCGCCAAAGCCGCTGGACGTCGATCGCGTCCGCCGGGAGGTGGACAGCCACCTGGCTCCGCTGGCCAACCGTTTCGCCAGCTCGGAATTCCATGCCGTCGGCGGGGCATGGCGCAACCTTGCCCTGCTGCACATGCAGTTGGCCGACTATCCGCTGCACGTGGCTCACCAGTACGAGATGAGCCGCGCCGACGCCCTCGATGTGGCCCGGGTGGTCGAGCGGCAGTCCCGCTCATCCCTGGAACGCATCCAGGGGGTCTCCAAGAAGCGCTTCGACACCCTGCCCTATTCAGCCCTGGTGCTGGGCCGCCTCATCGAGCAGCTGGGGGTCGAGCGCGTGGTGATCTCGGCCTATGGCGTGCGAGAGGGGATGCTGCTGGAGGCCATGGCCCCAGCCGTGCGCGTCCGCGATCCGCTCATCGAGGGCTGCGACGCCCTCACCGCGCAGAAGGGCTTCAGCCCCGAGCTCGGCCCGGCCCTGGAAGCGTGGATCACCGGCGTCTTCGAGACCCTGCCGCCGGTGTTCGGCGGGGCACGGGACAAGGTCCTGCTCTCTGCGGCCTGCCGTCTGGCCGACCTCGGGGCCCGGCTGCATCCCGACCATCGGGCCGACCTCGCGTTCGAACAGGTCCTGCGCGCCCCCATCGCTGGCATGAACCATCGCGAGCGGGCGTTCCTGGCGTCCACCGCCTTCGCGCGCCACTCCTCGGCCCCGCATCCCCCCCAGCCGGACACCGTCTCACGCCTGCTGACGCCCGAGCGCCGGCAGCGCGCCCGCGCGCTCGGCTCGGCCATCCGCCTCGGATGCGACCTCTCCGGCCGCAACACGCGCCTGCTGGAAAGCTCGAGCCTTTCCCTCCACAACGGCCGCCTGCGGCTCACCACCGCCCAGGGCTGGGAAGACATGCTGCTGGGCGAGCAGACCGCCAAGCGCGCCCAGGTCATGGCCCAGGCCCTGAAACTCAAGCTGGATATGGGCTGAAGCTCTGGCGCCGGCCTTCGCCGCGCCGCATAGCAAGAGGGCGGCGACCGGTCACCCGGCCACCGCCCTCTGAACCAGATCCGTTGGGGGACCTGAGCCTTCCAGGGCGTAGGCCTGCCGCCGCACCGCCGGTCGCCCGGCGAGCCTCGGCCGTCCTCCGCGCCCCCGGCCGGCGAGCGCGGGTCGCCCCGCATCCCACCGTCCCGGAGGGCCGTCCGCTCGCTCGTGGTCCGGTTTCCCGTTCCGCCGCGCCGCGGTCCCTGTCGGCAAGGTCACGATCTCCCAGGCCTGACGATCCGGCAATCGGCGTTCGCCCACCGCCTGTGCATCGCCCGTGGACGCGCCGGTGGATGGTCTGTGGACGCCCCCGTATCGGTTTGAAAAAGGCCAGGCCGTTCAACAACCTGGCCTTATCCCCGGAATGTCGCGCGTCTAGCTGGCGGCCGCCGCCTTGGGGGCCCGGCGCACCTCCACGACCCGCACCCGCGTGCCGTCCAGCACCAGGGCCAGTTCTCCGCGCTTCAGCTTCAGGGCGTCCTCACCGAACGCCTCTCGCCGCCAGCCCTTCAGGGCTGCGGTGTCGGCGTTGTCGTTGTTGGCGATCTGCTCCAGGTCGGCCACCGTGGCGATCAGCTTGGAAGCGACCCCGGCCTCCTCCGCCCGGGCCTTGAGCAGCACCTTCAGCAGCTCGACGATTGCCCCCGCCGCCGGCGAGGCCTGCTGACGGGTCTTCTCGATCACCGGGGCATATCCCTCCGGGTCCTTCAGCGCCTCGCGCACGGCGGCGATCAGGTCGGGGCCGAACCGCGAGCCCGAGAAACCCTTAGGCACGGAACGCAGCCGGTCCAGGGCCTCCGCATCCGTGGGTGCTTGAGTGGCGATCTCGTCAATGGCGTCGTCCTTGAGGATCCGCCCGCGCGGCTGGTCGCGCAGCTGCGCCGTCCGCTCCCGCCAGGCCGCCACCGCCCGGTACACCGCCAGGTATTTGGCCGTGTGCCGCCGCGGCCGCAGCCGCTTCCAGGCGTTATCGGGCTCGACGTCATAGTTGGCCGGATCGGTCAGATCCTCCATCTCGTCCTGCACCCAGGCCAGCCGGCCTTCCCGCTCCAGCCGGTCGCGCAGCATGGGATAGAGCCGGGCCAAGTGCGTCACGTCGGCCAGCGCATAGGTCAGCTGGTTGTCCGACAGCGGACGCCGGGCCCAGTCGGTGAACCGGCTCGACTTGTCGAGCTCGATCTTCAGCATCTGCCGAACCAGGGCGTCATAGGCGATCTGCTCGCCGAAACCCGCCGCCATGCCCGCCACCTGGGTGTCGAACAGCGGTCGCGGCATGGCCCCCAGGTTGTTGAAGATCTCCACGTCCTGCCGGGCGGCGTGGAACACCTTCAGGATGCCGGGATCCTTGAGGATCTCCAGGAAACAGGACAGGTCCAGGCCTTCCGCCAGCGGATCGATCGTCGCCTCGGCGTCGGGGCTGGCGGCCTGGATGAGGCACAGTTTCGGCCAGTAGGTCGTCTCGCGCATGAACTCGGTGTCCACGGCGACGAACGGCTGGCCCTTTATCTTCTCGCAGAACGCCTCGAGTTCTGCGGTGGTTGTGATCGGCTTCATCGATTAGCTATAGCCCCGCGCGCGCCCGAGTCTGCAAGTCCGCGATGCGCAGCGGTCTCCAAACCACTATAGGCTTCCTTCAAATGTCCGAGCGGCCGAACGGTCTCACCTACGCTCAAGCCGGCGTCGACATAGACGCCGGAAACGCCCTCGTCGAGCGGATCAAGCCGTTGGCCCGGTCCACGCGGCGTCCTGGGGCTGATTCCTCCCTGGGCGGCTTCGGCGCCCTCTTCGACCTCAAAGCGGCCGGCTACGACGATCCGCTGCTGGTCACCACCACGGACGGCGTGGGCACCAAGCTCAAGGTGGCCATCGAAACCGGCATCCACGGCACTGTCGGCATCGACCTCGTGGGCATGTGCGTCAACGACCTCCTGGCCCAGGGGGCCGAGCCGCTGATGTTCCTGGACTACTATGCCACCGGAAAGCTCGACGTGGAGGCCGCCGCCGCCGTGGTGGCCGGGATCGCCGAGGGCTGCCGCCAGGCCGGTTGCGCCCTGGTCGGGGGTGAGACGGCCGAGATGCCCGGCATGTACGCCGAGGGTGACTATGACATGGCCGGCTTCTGCGTCGGCGCTGTCGACCGCGACAAGGTGCTGCCGCGCCTGGGCGACCAGAAGGAAGGCGACATCCTCATCGGCCTCGCCTCCTCCGGCCCGCATTCCAACGGCTATTCGCTGATCCGCCGCATCGTCGAGCACTCGGGCCTGGCCTGGGACGCGCCGGCCCCGTTCGCCGAGGGCAAGACCCTTGCCCAGGCCCTGCTCGAGCCCACCCGCATCTATATCAAGACCGTCCTGCCGCACCTGAAGGCCGGCCGGATCAAGGGGCTCGCCCACATCACCGGCGGCGGCCTCATCGAGAACCCGCCCCGGGCCATAGCCGAAGGCCTGGAGGCCCGCTTCGACTGGAACGCCTGGACCCTGCCGCCCGTCTTCCAGTGGCTGCAGGCCACGGGCGGGGTGTCCGAGCACGAGATGCGCCGCACCTTCAACTGTGGCGTCGGCCTGGTGCTCATCGTCGACCCGCATGACCTGCCGGACGTGTTGGAAGGCTTGGTCCGCGACGGCGAGGAGGCCTTCGTGGTGGGCGAGCTGGCCAAGGCCTAGCCTGCGATCGGCGTCCCGGGTTCGCCGCAGGCCCGCCCGGGATCGCCGCCGCGTCGGCGGTTGACTCCTATAGCCCACAGGAAAGTTCTGGCGACCGCAGCTTCGCCATACCAAATCCTGTTTCATGCGTTGTGGGGCCTAGACCTACGCTCAGCCACGGGACCGCATGAAACCTCTCGCCGCGCTTCCACTCCTCTTCGCCCTCGCCGCCTGCGCCACGGCCCAGCATCGTCCGGCCGGCTTCCTGGCCAGCTACGAGGGCCTTGAGCCCAAGAAGGACACCATCCGCGCCGACATCGAGGTGCGCCGCGACGACGCCGCCCTGGCGAACGTCCGCCGGGTGATCATCGCGCCCACCATCCTGATGCCCGACGCCAAGACCCGGCTCGGCTGGCTGACCGAAGGCGAGCAGACCCTGCTGCTGCGCGAGATGGACGCCCAGCTCTGCTTCGAGGTCACCGAGCGCTACGAGTTGGTGAAGGAGAACCCGGACGCCTCGATCCGGGCCGCGGTCACGGCCGTCAAGCCCACGAACGCCCCCGGCTCCGTGGTCTCCGCCGCGGCCAACTTCTTTATTCCCGGGCCGATCGGTGTGCGCGTGCCCGGCTCTACCGGCGGCGTCGGCGCCGAGGCCGAGATGCTGAGCCCGGAAGGCCGCCAGTTGGCCGCCATGACCTGGAGCCGCAACGCCACCGTCATCGGCACCGACGATCCCTCCGTCAGCCGCGTGGGGGACGCCCTGCAGTTCATCGAGGCCTTCGCCGACGACGCCGCCAAGGCGCTGAGTCCCTCGGACGCGAAGTCCCGGCGGATCCCCGATCCGGACCCCTGCGCCGAGTTCGGGCCCCGCATCCGGCCGGAAGGTTGGATCACAAAGTTCGCCACCGGCCTCTACATCCCCGAGACCAACGCGGCCAAACCCGCCAAGGCCGGCGCGTCGAAGGAGCCCGTTCGATGAAGGATGGGGGCCGCAGGCTCACGGTCATCGCCGCCGTCGTCTTCGCCATCGTCGCGCCCGCCGTACAGGCGCTGTACGACATCGGTCTCTCGGCGTCCGAATTCTCGCGCCAGGGCGACAGCACCCTGCGCGCGGCCGGCTACGCCTTCTCCATCTGGAGCCTCATCTACCTGGGCCTGGCGGCGTATGCCCTGTGGCAGGCCCTGCCCCGCAACGCCACCGACGCCACCCTCCGCGCCCTCGGCTGGCCATCGGTGTTCGCCATCACCGCCACCGGGGCCTGGATCTACGCCTCGGCCTTCAACGCCCGCTGGCTGACGGTGGCGATCATCGTCGCGGCCGCCGTGGTGATGATCTACGGCCTGATCCGCGCCAGCCGCGGCAAGAGCACCTTCCTGGACTGGCTGCTGGTCTGGTGGCCCCTGGGCCTCTTGGGCGGCTGGCTGACCATCGCCAGCGCCATCAACATCCTCACCGTCATGACCGCCGAGGGGCTCGTCGCCGGGAGCGACGCCCTGCTCTACGGCGCCGCCGGTATCCTGGTCGCAGCAGGGATAGCCCTGTGGGTGGTGCGCCGCTCCGCCGTGATGCCATACGGCCTGGCGGTGGCCTGGGGCCTTGTGGCCGTCTGGGTCGCCGAACGCCCCGACAATCCCGCCCCGGCCTGGCTTGCCCTCGCCTGCGCCATCGTGGTGGGCCTTGCGGCGCTGTGGTGGGGCCGGCCTACCTCAGCGAAGCGTTGATCTCGTCCAGCGCCGCCGATCCCGGAACCAGCTCGGCCTCGCCGAGCTGGTTCAGCGGTGCATCCACCGTACCCACCGCATCGTGCAGATCCCCGGCCTCGGGGTCCACGAACAGCAGCCCCGTGACGATCTGCCCTCGCGCCTGGCGCGCCTGGAGATAGCCCAGCGCCTGGGCCCGGTTGTTCGGGTTGTACAGCTCGGCCAGCTTGTGCAGCGACAGCACCGAGCCGTCGTGCTGCTGGACCCGCACCGTCTCGCCCGGCGCATAATCCACCTGGATTGGATCGCGAGGGCTGATCACGTCCAGCCGGTTCACCGCCTCATTGTGCTCGCGCACATAGTCGTAGCTCTTGGTCGAGCCGTTGTGGTTGTTGAACTGCACACAGGGACTGACGCAGTCGATGAAGGCCGCGCCCTTGTGCGCCAGCCCAGCCTTGATCAGCGGCACGAGCTGGGCCTTGTCGCCCGAGAAGCTGCGGGCCACGAACGTCGCGCCCATCTGCAGCGCCAGGCTGACCATGTCGATGCCGGCGTCGTGGTTCACCACCCCGCGCTTTGATTTCGACCCCTTATCCGAGGTGGCCGAGAACTGCCCCTTGGTCAGGCCGTACACGCCGTTGTTCTCGACGATGTACAGCATGTTCACGCCCCGCCGGATGGCATGGGCGAACTGCCCAAGGCCGATGGAGGCGCTGTCTCCATCCCCTGAAACCCCCAGGTAGATCAGGTCTCGGTTGGCCAGATTGGCCCCAGTCAGCACAGACGGCATCCGCCCGTGGACGGTGTTGAAGCCGTGGGAATTCCCCAGGAAATAGTCCGGGGTCTTCGACGAGCAGCCGATCCCCGAAAGCTTCGCCACCCGGTGCGGCGGCAGCTCCAGCTCGAAACAGGCCTGGATGATGGCGGCCGAGATGCTGTCGTGCCCGCAGCCGGCGCACAGGGTCGAGACCGAGCCTTCGTAATCGCGTCGGGTATAGCCCAGGGCGTTGGTCGGCAGGTTCGGGTGATGCAGCCGGGGCTTGAGGATATAGGTCATTCCGCCGCCTCGATCTGGCCCAGGGAGAGCAGCTGGCCGATTTCCCCGGCGATGAACCGGGCGGTGATCGGCGTGCCGTCATAGTGCAGCACCGGCACGAGTTTGGCCGGGTCCACCCCGATCTCGGTCATCAGCAGGGTCCTGAGCTGGCCGTCCCGGTTCTGCTCCACCACGAAGACCCGCTCGTGCGCGGCGATGAACGCCTCCACCGCGTCGGCGAACGGGAACCCCCGCAGCCGCAGGGCGTCCAGCCGCCGCCCCTGCGCCTCCAGCATCTCCAGCGCCTCGTCCATGGCCACGCTGGTGGAGCCGAAGTAGATCACTCCATCCCGGGTCTTGCCCTTGGCGGGCTTCAGCACCGGAGCGGGCACGAGGGTCTTGGCGGTCTCGAACTTCCGCAGCAGCCGCTGCATGTTGTCCACATAGACGGCGCCCTCCTCCGAGTAGCGCGCATAGGGGTTCCGCGAGGTCCCCCGCGTGAAATAGCCGCCCAGGCTCGGGTGCGTGCCGGGATAGGTGCGGTACGGGACGCCGTCGCCGTCCACCTCCTTGTACCGCCCGAAGTCGGCGCCCGCCTCCAGCATTTCGGCGGTCATCACCTTGCCCCGGTCCAGCTTGCGGCTGTCGTCCCAGGCGAAAGGCTTCGTCAGCCACTCGTTCATGCCGATGTCGAGGTCCAGCATGACGAAGACCGTGGTCTGCAGCCGGTCCGCCAGGTCGAAGGCCAGGGCCCCCATCTCGAAACACTCGCCGGGGTCGGCCGGCAGCAGCATCGGATGCTTGGTGTCCCCGTGGCCGGCGTAGGCGGCGGCCAGCAGGTCCGCCTGCTGTGTCCGGGTGGGCATGCCTGTGGAGGGGCCGCCCCGCTGCACGTCGAAGATCACCGCCGGGATTTCAGCGAAGTAGGACAGGCCGATGAACTCGGTCATCAGCGAGATCCCCGGGCCCGAAGTGGCGGTGAACGCCCGGCAGCCGTTCCAGCCGGCTCCCACCACCACGCCGATGGAGGCGATCTCGTCCTCGCCCTGTATGATGGCGTACCGCGCCTTACCGGTTTCGGGGTCGGTCCTCAGTTGCTGGCAGTAGCTGGTGAAGGCCTCGGCCAGCGAAGTGGACGGGGTGATCGGGTACCAGGCGCAGACGGTGGCCCCGCCATAGACCGCCCCCAGGGCCGCGGCCTGGTTGCCCTCCACATAGATGCGGTCGCCCACCGCGCCGGCCCGGCGTACCTGCAACGGCAGCGGGGCGAGGTTGGCCCGGGCGTAGTCCAGGCCCATACGCAGGGCCTCGACATTGGCGGCGATCAGCTTGTCCCGGCCGGCGAAGTCCTCGGCCAGGAGGCCCTCGATGACCTCCGGTTCCATGCCAAGAAGTCCCGCCAAGGCTCCGACATATATAATGTTCTTGAACAGCTGGCGCTCGCGCGGCAGCTCGTAGGCCTCGTTGCACATGGCCGTCAGCGGCACGCCGATGACGGTGATGTCGTCCCGGAACCGCGAGGGCGGGACCGGCCGCGTGGAGTCGTAGAACAGGAAGCCGCCGCTCTCGATCTCGGCCAGGTCCCGGTCCCAGGTCTGCGGGTTCATGGCCACCATCAGGTCGACCCCGCCCCGGCGGCCGAGATGCCCGGCCTCGGTGATCCGCACCTCGTACCAGGTGGGTAGCCCCTGGATGTTGGAGGGGAAGATGTTGCGGGCCGCCACCGGCACGCCCATCCGCAGGATGCTGCGGGCGAACAGGCCGTTCGCGCTGGCCGAGCCCGACCCGTTCACATTGGCGAACTTGACCACGAAGTCGTTCACCCGCGCCCGCGGCTGGCCGCTGGCGGGATCCGGCGTCACCTGCCCCGGCATGCCGCCTCCGCTTGCGTGGTCTCCAGATAGAACTTCTGCATGTCCCAGGCGCCTGTCGGGCACCGCTCGGCGCACAAGCCGCAGTGCAGGCAGACGTCCTCGTCCTTGACCATGATCCGCCCGGTGGCCAGCGGCCGGGAGGCGTAGAGGTCCTGGCTGAGGTTCAGGGCGGGCGCCTTCAGTCGCCTGCGCAGCTCGGCCTCGCCGGCCTCGGTGTCCGGGGCGTCCTCGGTGAAGGTGATGCAGTCCATCGGGCAGATATCGACGCAGGCGTCGCACTCGATGCACAGCTTGTCGGCGAACACCGTCTCCACGTCGCAGTTGAGACAGCGCTGGGCCTCCCCCAGGGCCAGTTCGCGGTCGAACCCCAGTTCCACCTCCAGCCGCACGTCGCGCAGCGCCTCAGTCTTCTCGCGCAGGGGCACCCGGTAGCGGCGATCGTTGGAGACGTCGTTGTCGTAGCTCCACTCGTGAATGCCCATCTTCTGGCTGACGAGGCTGGCGTGCGGCGCCGGCCTTTCGCCTACGTCCAGGCCTTCGCAGAACAGGTGGATGGACACCGCCGCCTCGTGGCCGTGCGCCACCGCCCAGATGATGTTCTTGGGCCCGAAGGCCGCGTCTCCGCCGAAGAACACCCGCGGGTTGGTCGACTGCATGGTCAGGGGGTCGACCTTGGGCATTCCCCATTCGTCCCAGTCGAGCCCGATGTCCCGCTCGATCCACGGGAAGGCGTTCTCCTGCCCCACCGCGATCAGCACATCGTCGCAGGGGTAGTGCTCGTCCGGCTGGCCCGAGGGGACCAGCTTGCGCCGCCCCCGCTCGTTGAAGACCGCCTCCACCACTTCGAAGACCACCCCCGTCAGCCGGCCACCCTCGTGGGTGAAGGCCTTCGGCACGCGGTAGTTCAGGATCGGGATGTCCTCGTGCATGGCGTCCTCCTTCTCCCAGGGGGACGCCTTCATCTCCTCGAACCCCGAGCGGACGATCACCTTAACGTCCTGCCCGCCCAGCCGCCGGGCGGTGCGGCAGCAGTCCATCGCGGTGTTACCGCCGCCCAGCACGATCACCCGCCGGCCGATGGTCTCGATATGCCCGAACGAGACCGACGCCAGCCAGTCGATGCCGATGTGTATGTTGGCCGCCCCCTCTTGCCGGCCCGGCAGGTCCAGGTCCCGGCCCCGGGGCGCGCCCGACCCCACGAACACCGCGTCATACCCCTCGTCCAGCAGGTCCCGCAGGCTGTCCACGCGCTGGCCAAGACGCAGGTCCATGGCCGACAGGCGGGTCACATAGCCCACCTCCTCGTCGATCACCTCCTCCGGCAGGCGGAAGCGAGGGATCTGGCTGCGGATGAAGCCCCCGGCCTTGGCGTCCTGGTCGTACAGCACCAGGTCATAGCCCAGGGGCGCCAGGTCCCGGGCCACGGTCAGCGACGCGGGGCCGGCCCCCACCAGCGCCACCCGCCGGCCGTTGCGTCGGGCCGCCGGGGCGGGCATGCGCGTCAGCACCTCCCCCTTGTTGTCGGCCGCCACGCGCTTGAGCCGGCAGATCGCCACCGGCTCCTCCTCGACACGGCCGCGTCGGCAGGCCGGCTCGCAGGGCCGGTCGCAGGTCCGGCCCAGCACGCCGGGAAAGACGTTGGAGCGCCAGTTGATCATATAGGCTTCGGCGTAGCGCCCTTCAGCGATCAGCCGGATGTATTCGGGCACCGGCGTGTGCGCCGGGCAGGCCCACTGGCAATCGACGACCTTGTGGAAGTATTCAGGCCCCTCGGTACGCGTGCGCTGCAAAACGGCTTTCCTTCCGAGACGCTCTACTCCCGAGGCGGCGAAGTGAACCTGTCGTCTCGCCTCGGCGCGGCGTTCAATCCGGAAAGGCTACGCCCGTAACGGCGCTCAAGCCAACCCACGTTCTGCGATTTCCGTTTTTCGATGCTGCTGACGCGAACGTGAGGCCCCGTAGCTTGGCGGGCGCGAAAGGTGAATGATAGCTTAACCATCGGGAGAGAAACGCCTGCGCCTGCAGGCCCGAGGGAGACTGCCGATGGACCAGCCCACCGACCGCATTCCCGACGTCGCCGCTCCGGCCGCGGAAGGCCCGACCTACCTGTCGCCGGCCTTCCTGTCGCTGACCGAGCCGGAAGCCCTGGACCTGCACCGGGAGATCAACGCCCGCCGCGCCCAGCTCGAGGATCCCGAGCTCCTCCGCCGCCTTCGCGCCCTCTAGGCGGCTGACTCTAGGGGCTGAAACGGAAAACGGCGCCGACCCTGTCCGGGCGGCGCCGCTCTCAACTCTCCTCGGGTGAAGGCGCTTAGCCTTCGTAGCCCGCCGGCAGGTCGTCCTCCTTCAGGAGTTCTTCCTTGTCGACGGCCTTGTCCTCGACCTTGGCCTTTTCGATGATCAGGTCGACGACCTTGTCCTCGAAGATCGGGGCGCGCAGCTGCGCCTGGGCGTTCGGGTTCTGCCGGAACAGGTCGAAGATCTGCTGGGCCTGCGGGCCATAGCGCATGGCCTCACGGCGCATGGCCTCGGCCAGTTCCTGGTCGGTCACCTGGACGTTGTTGGCCCGGCCGATCTCGGCCAGCACCAGACCCAGGCGCACCCGGCGCTCAGCGATCTTGCGGTATTCCTTCTCGAGTTGCTCGTCGGTCTTCGACGCATCGTCCTCCGGCAGATTGCCGGCGGCCTTGTCCTGCTGGACCTGGTTCCAGATCGAGGCGAACTCGGCTTCCACCATCTTCGGCGGCAGCGGGAAATCATGCTTGCTGTCCAACTCGTCCAGCAGCGCGCGCTTCAGCTTGAAGCGGCTCGCGCCCTGGTACTGCTGCTCGAGGTTGGTCTTCAGCAGCTCCTTGAGCTTCTCGAGGTTCTCGATCCCCAGGCGCTCGGCGAAGGCGTCGTCGGCCACGGTGTCCACCGGCGCCTTCACTTCCTTCACCTTGGTCTCGAAGACCGCTTCCTTACCGGCCAGGTTGGCGGCCTGGTAGTCTTCCGGGAAGGTGACCTTCACCTCCACGTCGCTGTCCGGCTTGGCGCCGACCAGCTGGTCCTCGAAGCCCGGGATGAACTGGCCCGAGCCCAGGACCAGCTCCACGTCCTGGGCCGTCCCGCCCTCGAACGCCTCGCCGTCGATGCGGCCGATGAAGTCGATGACGACCATGTCGCCATCCTTGGCCTTCATGGTCTTGCCGGTCTTGGCTTCATAGGTCTTGTTTTGGTTGGCCAGCTCGGCCACGGCCTCGTCCACCTCGGCGTCGGTGGGCTCATAGACCGGACGCGTCAGCGACAGGGTCGCCGGATCCACCGGTTCGAACTCCGGCATAAGGTCCACGGCCACTTCGAAGGCCAGGTCCGCCTTGCCGTCCAGGACGCCCTGGATGTCGCCTTCCGGCTTCAGCTCGGGCTCGCCCGCCGGACGCAGATTGTTGTCCGTCAGCACCTTCTGGGTGGTTTCGGACAGGGTCTGCTCCAGCACCTCGCCCATCAGCTGCTTGCCGTAGAGCCGCTTCACATGGGCCGGCGGCACCTTGCCCGGGCGGAACCCCTTCACGTTGAGGGTCGGGGCGATCTCGGCGATCCGCGCCTCCAGCCGCTCGCTCAGGTCCTTCTGCGGGACCGTCACGCCGTAAACGCGGCTCAGACCTTCGCCAGACTTCTCAACGACTTGCATCGACATTCTCAACTTCCGGACGGCGCGCCGAAAACGCGCCTGCAGGTCCGCCTTCAGGTGGAATAGGGAGCGCCGCCGAAATCGCCCGGCGGCGCGGCGGCGCCCTTATGTCATGGCCCGTGCGCGGCTCCAAGAGCCTTGACGAACGCCGCCCCGCCGAGGCCGGGCGGCGTCCGCGCCGGACGGGCTATTGGATGGCGGACAGTTTCCAGGGCCCGCCGGCCTGACGGACGAACGTCCAGTGCTCGGTGGTCTGGACCGGGACGTCGGGATCGCCTTCCAGCAGCGCGCCGCTGGACCGGTCGCGCACCACGTCGATCGCCTCGTAGCGCATGGCGGCGGTGGCATAGTCCCGGTCGCCCTCGCGCCAGGCCTCGGCCACGTCGGCCTGCAGCAGCTTCGTCCCCGAGATCTCGTTGCGGCGGCCCTCGGTGGCGTTCTGGGCCATCTCCTCGGCCAGGAAGCCCATAACTTCCGGCGTGGTGCGCTCGCGCAGGTCGCCATAGTCCTCGCGGCCCAGGGCGTCCTGGATTTCCATAAGCAGGCGCTCGAAGGTATCGCGGTCGGCGCCGGTGACGCCGATCTCCACGCTGGCTTCCGCCGCCGGAATGATCGTTTCAGGGGCCGGCGCAGGCCGGACCTGGCCGAAGCCACCCGGAACGCCACCCAACGAACCACCTTGCGGCGTGAACGGCTCGCGGTTGACCGAGGCTCCCGGCCAGCCGGACGGACCCGCGGCCACCGCCGGCTGCGAGCGCCGCCGCAGCAGCTTCATCACCAGGAAGACCACCCCGGCCACCAGGGCGAGCTGGAACAGGATGGCGATGAAGCCGGCCATGCCCGCGCCGAAGCCGTTGCCCATCATGGCGCCCACCAGGCCGCCCAGCAGCAGGCCGCCCAGGATGCCGCCGCCCAGGCCGCCGAGGAAGCCGCCGCGGCGCGGCTGCTGCGCCGCACCGGGCGCCCC
>JAEYNH010000126.1 GCA_023412655.1 Pseudomonadota bacterium
AGGCCCCAGCCATATTCATGGTGTCTTCAAGAGACCGCAGTCACAGTCAGCGTCGAGACAGTCTAAAACTGTCGCCAGGACGCCGCCGCCTGCGTTTCTCTTTCCTAATCAACGATGTCAAAGACCCGACCGCCTCTCGGCGACCCCACTGTTTTTCGCCGGTGGTCGGCGGAGGCGGCTATCTAGTGACCGGCCTCTTTAGTGTCAATCGGCTTTTTCAAGCACTTCGCGGAGCTTCAGGACCTCAGTAGAAGTCCAGAAATTTGGCCGCAAAAACCGCTGCGGGCCGCCCGAGGCTTACCCCGAAAGTCCGTAGCGATTCGATTGAGGCTCGGGAAGATACGCATTCGGTAGAGAAAATCAAGCGGCTTGTTCAGCCCCGTCATCGCTCTGCCGGGAGGAAGAAGTCCGACGCCTTATGGCTCCGTTCCGTTCTCTCCAGCGCCCCACCCCCGAGTGGGAGGCGGCTACTTAGTGACCGCATCCCAGGGAGTCAACCGGCCCTTCCCGGGGCGTTCGACCGATCCACGGAAGCTCCGCGCCTTCGGGTCGAACCGACCTCGTAACAGTCCGGAAGCGGAAGCTTCCGATGCCATTCCGGGGCCGCGGCCTATGCTCGGGATATGGCGATTCCGAAAACGATTTCAAGAGCTTGTGGCCCAGAAGTTCGTCTCGTCTTCGCCCCGCCCCGAGCGGGAGGCGGCTATCTAGTTGGCGCTCCGGGCCCCGTCAACGGCTTCGCGCCAACTTTCGGAAGACCGTTGTGATCGGGGGCTCGCCCAGCCGGCGCACGGCCCCGCCCAGAGCCGCGCTTGCGCCGCTTCGTCCGGGGCTGCGACCTCCCCTTCCTTGCGCGCCCGCCTCGGGCCGGTCACAAGGCCCCGTAAGGAGGTGGCGCACCCATGCTGTCGCAGAAGGCCAAGTACGCGCTGAGGGCGCTGGTGGAGCTCGCCCGGGGCGAGGGCCAGCTCTCGGCCGGTGAACTCGCGACTCGCGCGGGTGCGCCGCGCAAGTTCCTCGAGGCGATCCTGCTGGAGCTGGCGCGCAACCAGATCGTGGTCAGCCGCCGCGGCAAGTTCGGCGGCTACACCCTGGCCCGCCCCGCGCCCGAGATCGCCTTCGCCGAGGTCATCCGGATCATCGACGGCCCCCTGGCGCTCGCCCCCTGCGTCTCGCCCCGACTCGGCTTCCGCAAATGCGCCGACTGCCCGACGCTGGAAGGCTGCACCCTGCGCGACGCCCTCGCCCGGGCCCGGGATGCGACGGCCGAGGTGCTGGAAGGCTATAGCCTGGCCGACGCAGCCCGCACCGGGGCCGCGGCCTCTCCGCTCCTCGCCTGAACGAAAGCGGGGCGGGGAAAGCGCCGACGCCTTCCCCGCCCCTCTCGCCGGCCCGCCGCCGGCGTCCAGCCCTCGCTCGGAGGGGTATTCCTCAGCTGGCCGCGATATAGGCCTTCAGGCCGTCGGCCTCGGCCTCAACCTCGGAGATCTTGGACTTCACCAGGTCGCCGATGGAGACGATTCCCACCAGTCGCTCGGCCTTGCACACCGGCAGATGCCGGATGCGGCGGTCGGTCATCCGCGCCAGCAGCCCATCGACGGTATCGCCCGGCTCGGCGAAGAGCACATTGGCGGTCATGTAGTCCGAGACCGGGCGGTCCATCGCCCCCGAGCCGTCCTCGGCCAGGGCCCGGACCACGTCGCGCTCCGACAGGATGCCGACGACCCTTTCGGCGTCCATCACCACCAGGGCGCCCACATATCTGGCGTGAAGCAGTTCGGCGGCCGCGGCGAGCCGCTCGTCCGGGCCGGTGGTGAAGACGCTGTCGCCCTTGGTGCGGAGGATCTGCGAGACCAGCATGGGGCCTCCGTGTTCTGGCTCACGCCACTGAACGAACAGCGTTGCCCAGAACCGCAGGGGTTTCAACGCCGCAGGGCGGCGGCTCACGCACGCGTGAAGCGGCGACGCTCGGCGCGGCGGTGGAGCCAGTCCACCGGCGACATCAGCAGGACACCGGCCACGAAGCCGGCGATATGGGCTTCCCAGGCGACGGCGGCGCCGCCCGCCCCGGGCAGCAGACCGGACCCGAGCAGGCCGATCACCGCATTGATCGCGAACCAGATCGCCCCCATGCCGAGCACCGTCTGCGAGAGGATGGGCCCCACCCGGCCGCGCCCGGCCATCAGGCGCGCCGCCGCGCCCATCAGGCCGGAAACGGCGCCCGAGGCGCCCACCAGACCGCTCTGTTCTCCCCAATGCAGCGCCGCGTACCCGAGGCTCGAGAGCACGCCGCAGGCCAGATAGAAGGCGAGGAACATCACCGCGCCGCGCAGCCCCTCGCCGAAATAGCGAGCCACCGGCGCCCCGAAGGCCAGGCAGAAGCCGGCGTTCATCAGCACATGAGGCCAACTGCCGTGCAGGAACAGGGCCGAGAACAGCCGCTCCCAATGGCCCTCCGCCAGCAGCGCCGGCGAGAAGGCGAAGCTCATGGCTACCGCATCCAGCGGGAAGCGGCTCTGGATGGCGTAGCCGCCGATCAGCGCTCCAGTGAGCAGCAGCACCACCCAGGGGGCGTTGAAGATCGGCTCGGGCGCCTGCCGGCGTCCGGGCTGCTCGCGATAGGGCGGCAGGTGCGGACCTCCGTCCGCCGGCGCTTCGAAACGGGCGACTGGCATCGCCCTCATTTAGGCGGTCTTTGCCCGGGAAGCGAGCCGGCTTGCCGCGCGCTTCAGTCCTTGGCCGGCTTGGTCAGTTCGCCGTGGACCGCCGTCTTGGCGGTGTCGGGCATCAGGGCGGCCAGTCCGGTCTGCAGCTTGTTCTTGCCCCCGGCCACCACCTGGGCGCGGTCGTGCTCGAGGGCGCGGAACGCCTCTCGGGCGACCATGGCCGGATCGTCCTTCTTCATGTGGCCGGCCCGGGTGTCCTCAAGGTCGGCGCGTTCGAAGAACTCGGTCTCGGTGGGCCCGGGCATCAGCACGGTGACGCCGACCCCGGTGTCGGACAGCTCGTTGCGCAGGGCGTGGCCGAACGATCGCAGGAAGGCCTTGGTGCCGGCATAGACCGCCTCGCGCGGGCCGGGCAGCACGCCGGCGATGGACGAGGTGATGAGGATCTGGCCGCGGTCGCGCTCGACCATCTGCCGCACGATCCGCTTCACCAGGTGCACCTGCCCCGAGACGTTCAGGTCGATCATCCGCAGCTCGTCCTCCAGGTCGGTTTCCCGGGCGAAGTCTCCGCCCACGCCGACGCCGGCGTTGGCGGCCAGGACGTCCACCGGCCGGTCCAGGGCCAGGATCTCCGCATAGAGCGCTTCAACGCCCTCGTAGGTGGCCAGGTCCGCCGACACCGCCTCGACCTGGGAGCCTCCATCGGGCCCAAGGCCGCTCAGCGCCTGGGCGGCCTCGCCCAGCACGCCGATGTCCTCGGCGCAGATCACCAGGTCGTAGCCGTGCTCGGCGAACTCCCGGGCGAGCTCAAACCCGATCCCCTTCGAGCCGCCGGTGACCACGGCCAGGGGCCGCAGACCGGAGGCATTGTCTTGATCAAGGTCGGCGGACATGGCGGATCTCCCGTTGCGCGCGATGGGATCGCCTGACGGCCCCGTTGGTTCCTACGGCCACGCCGCCGCGACGCCTCGGTCGAGGCGCCTTGCGATGGCCACGTGGCTCCGCGATGTTGGCCCGGCCTTGAAGGATCTCCCGGGACAATTCGTATGAACCGTTCTCTGCGCGCGGCCCTCGCGCTCAGCACCGCTCTGCTGCTTGCGGCCCCTCCGGCGTTCGCGCTGCAGCCGGCGGCCGCGCCCGCGGCGGCGAGCGCGAGGTGGCCCCAGGCGGCCTCGGATCTCAAGGCCGATCCCGCGATCCGCTTCGGCGTCCTGCCCAACGGCATGCGTTACGCGATCCGCAAGCAGTCGATCCCGCCCGGCCAGACCTCGCTGCGCCTGCGCATCGACGCCGGGTCGATGATGGAGACCGACGCCCAGCAGGGGCTCGCCCACTTCCTCGAGCACATGGCCTTCAACGGCTCGAAGAACGTCAAGGAAGGCGAGATGACCCGGATGCTGGAGCGCCTGGGGCTGGCCTTCGGCCCGGACACCAACGCCTCCACCAGCTTCGGCGAGACCATCTATATGCTGGAGCTGCCGAAGACCGACGCCGAGACGGTCGACACCGCGCTGATGCTGATGCGCGAGTCGGCGTCCAACCTGCTGATCGAACAGGCCGCCGTGGACCGCGAACGCGGTGTGGTGCTGTCCGAGGAGCGGGCCCGGGACACGCCCGGCTACCGCATCGTCAAGGACCGCCTGGACTTCTGGCTGAAGGGCCAGCGCCTGCCGCAGCGCATGCCGATCGGCACGGTCGAGGTGCTGAAGAACGCCCCGGCCACCCAGGTCCTGGATTTCTACCACCGCTACTACCGGCCCGAGCGGGCGGTGCTGGTGGCCGTGGGCGACTTCGACATCGACGCCATGGAGGTCAAGATCCGCGACCAGTTCTCGGACTGGCAGGGGGTCGGCCCCGCCGGCGAAGATCCGCCCCAGGGCCAGGTGCAGCCCCGCGGGGCCGAGGCGCGGCTGGTGGTCGAGCCCGGCGCCCAACTGTCGCTGCAGATCGCCTGGATCGCCCCGCCCGACCTGTCGCCGGACACCGCCGCCCGGCGCAAGCGCGACCTGGCCGAATCCCTGGGCCTGGCCGTGGTGAACCGGCGCTTCGCGCGCCTGTCGCGCGGGACCAACCCGCCCTTCATCGGGGCGGCGACCTACACCTTCCAGCAGGAGGACGAGGCCGACATCGCCATCATCAGCGTCGCCGCCGAGCCGGAGCGCTGGGCCGAGGCCCTGGCGGCCGCCGAGCAGGAGCACCGCCGCGCCCTCACCTATGGCGTGCGGCAGGACGAGCTGGATCGCGAGATCGAGGAGATGCGGGCCCTGCTGCGCACCGCCGCCGCCGGCGCGGCGACGCGCCGCCAGTCCGAGCTCGCCAACCAGATCGTGGCCTCGCTGGCGGACGATCGGGTGGTCACCTCCCCCGCCGACGACCTGGCGCTGTTCGAGGAGGCGGTGAAGGGTCTCACCGCGGAGCAGGCCTCCGCCGCCCTGAAGGCCGCCTTCAAGGGTTCCGGCCCGCTGGTGTTCATGGCCACGCCACGGCCCGTGGAGGGCGGCGAGAAGGCCCTGCTGTCCGCCTTCGAGGCGTCACTGAAGACGCCGGTGGAGCCCCTGGCCGCCGCCGAGGCCATCGCCTGGCCCTATGAGGATTTCGGAACGCCGGGCGCGGTCGCCGAGCGGCGCGAGATCGCCGACATGGGCGCCACCTTCGTGCGGTTCGCCAACGGCGTGCGTCTGACGATCAAGCCCACCAAGTTCCGGGACGACGAGGTCCTGGTCCGCGTCAATGTCGGCGACGGTCTCCTCGACCTTTCCCCCGGCCGCCAGAGTCCCGCCTGGGCCGCCAGCGCCTACATCGAGGGCGGGCTCAAGAAGATCGAGACCGACGACATCGAACGCGCCCTCGCCTCCAAGGTGATCGGCGCGCGCTTCGGCGTCGGCGACGAGGCCTTCGTCTTCTCCGGCTCCACCCGGCCCGAGGACCTTGCCACCCAGATGCAGGTGCTGGCGGCCTATGTGTCCGAGCCGGGCTTCCGGGAGCAGGCCTTCCAGCGTCTGAAGGCCGCCGGCAAGACCATCCACGACCAGTACGAATCCACCGGCTATGGGGTGCTGAACCGCGACCTCGCCGGCCTGCTGCACGCAGGCGACCGCCGCTGGACCTTCCCCAGCCGTGAGGAGATCGCCGAGGCGCGCCAGAGCGATCTGACCGATGTGCTGACGCCCCATCTGGCCGATGGCGAGGTCGAGGTGGTGATCGTCGGCGACGTCACCGTGGACCAGGCCATCGCCGCCACCGCCGCCACCTTCGGCGCCCTGCCCGCCCGCCCCACGGCCGCGCCCGTCCCGGACAGCGCCCGCAGGGTGGAGTTCCCCAAGGGCCGTGGCGAGCCGCTGGTGCTCACCCACAAGGGCCGGGCGGACCAGGCCGTCGGCTATATCGCCTGGCCGACCACCGACTACTGGGCCGACCCCCAGCGCGCCCGGGAGACGGCGGTGATGAGCGAGGTGCTGAACCTTCGCCTGCTGGACGAACTGCGCGAGGCGCAGGGCGCCACCTACTCGCCCAACGTCGGCGTGAACCACAGCATGGTCTGGTCCGGATGGGGCTATGTGGCCGCCAGCGTCGAGGTGCCGCCCGACAAGCTGCAGGGCTTCTTCGACGACGTCGCCAGGATCGTCGCCGACCTGAAGGCCAAACCGCCCACGGCGGACGAGATGCAGCGGGCCAAGTCACCCCGGGTGGAGCGCCTGCAGAAGGCGCGCCTCACCAACCAGTACTGGCTGGGGGAACTCTCCGGCGCCCAGCGCGACCCGCGCCGCCTGGAGGTGGTCCGCGAGAGCATCCCCGGCACCGAGAAGGTCACCGCCGCCGACGTCCAGCGGGCCGCCCGCACCTGGCTCAAGGACGAGACGGCCTTTCGGCTGGTGGTTCGGCCGGAAGCCCCCGCCAAGCCCTAGCGCCCAAGCCTTAGGCGGCGACCTTCTCGTCTCCGGCCACCGGGGCCTCTTCGGGCGGCAGGTAGGCCCGCCCGCGGATGGCGTCCGAGATCTTCTCGGCGATCATGATGGTCGGCGCGTTGGTGTTGCCGCCCACCAGGGTCGGCATGACCGAGGCGTCCACGACCCGCAGCCCTTCCACGCCCTGCACCCGGCACTCGCCGTCGACAACGGCCATGGAATCGCCCGCCGCGCCCATGCGGCAGGTACCCACCGGGTGGTAGATCGTCTCCGCGGCCCGGCGGATCCAGGCGTCGATCTCGGGGTCGGTCCGGACATCCTTGCCGGGGGCGTATTCGTCGCCGCGATAGGGGTCGAGCGCGGCCTGGGCGGCCACGTCGCGCATCATCTTGACCCCTTCCCGCATGGCCCGCCGGTCTTCCTCGGCCGACAGATAGTTGGCGAAGATGGCGGGGTCGGCCATGGGATCGGCGCTCTTCAGCCCGACCTTGCCGCGGCTCTCGGGCCGCAGCTGGCAGACATGGAAGGTGAAGCCGTCCTTGTTCACCTGCACCTTGCCGTGGTCCTGCATGATCGCCAGCACGGTGTGGACCTGCAGGTCCGGGCGGTCGAGGTCGGGGCGGGAGCGCAGGAAGGCGCCGCTCTCCAGGAAGTTTTCCCGGCCGATGCCCTTGCCGAGCAGCATGTAGTTCAGCCCGACGAACAGCTGCTTGATGCCCTTGCGCTGGGAATAGACGGTGATCGGCTGGGGGCACTCCCAGGACAGGCAGGCGTCCAGATGGTCCTGCAGGTTGGCGCCCACGCCTTTCAGCTCGTGGACCACCTTCACCCCGTGGGCGCCCAGGTCGTCCGGATCGCCGATGCCGGACAGCTGCAGCAGGTGGGGTGATTGCACCGCGCCGGCGGCCACGATGACCTCGGCGTCCGCGTGGATGGCCCGGGCCGGCTTCTTGCCCTCCACCACCTCCACGCCCACGGCGCG
Source organism: Pseudomonadota bacterium (assembly GCA_023412655.1). Lineage (GTDB taxonomy): Bacteria > Pseudomonadota > Alphaproteobacteria > Caulobacterales > Caulobacteraceae > Phenylobacterium. Next base: position 7,554 of record JAEYNH010000126.1, read on the forward strand.
GCCGTTCTCCACCAGCACCCGCGTCGTGCGCGCGCCCGTCAGGCAGGTGAGGTTCGGCCGCCGCAGCACCGGGTGCAGATAGCCCCGCGCCGCGCTCCACCGCTGCCCGTCGCGGATGGTCATCTGGTAGGGACCCCAGCCCTCCTGCTGGTAGCCGTTGAAGTCGCTGGTCACCGGGTGACCCGCCTGGGCGCCAGCCTCGACCGCGGCCCGATAGATCGGGTTGGGCGAGCGGGCCTTGGAGACGTGCAGCGGCCCCTCGTCGCCGTGCCAGGAATCGGCGCCGCCCTCGAAGGTCTCCGAACGCTTGAAGTAGGGCAGCACGTCCGCGTAGCCCCAGCCGGCCAGCCCCATCTGCCGCCACTGGTCGTAATCCCGCGCGTGGCCGCGGATGTAGATCATGCCGTTGATCGAGGACGACCCGCCCCAGCCCTTGCCCCTCGGCCACCACAGGCGACGGTTGTCGAGGTGCGGCTCCGGCTCGGTCCAGAAGCCCCAGTTGTACGGCCCCTGCTTGCCGATCAGGGCCCCGACGCCGGCGGGCATCCGCACCAGCAGGGACGCATCCTTGCCGCCGGCCTCCAGCAGCAGGACCCGCACGGACGGATCCTCGGTCAGCCGGTTGGCCAGCACGCAGCCGGCCGAGCCCGCGCCGACGATGATGTAATCATAGCGTTCCATCGGACGCGTCCTTCCCTGGGCATTATGGTTGCCGGAAAGGTGACGCAGGCGTCACGTTCGTGCAAGGCCGCCGCAGCGTCAGCCTTGGCGGCGCGGGCCTTTGAGCCTCGCCCCCTCGGCGATCAGGCCGACAGCAGGGTCACCGCAATGGTGAACAGCACCAGGGCGAAGGTGCAGAACCACATGAGGAACCAGGTCCGCCACAGGGCCGAGAAGGTGCGCAGGCCATAGGCGCCCTTGAGCTGGTAGTACATGTGCGCGGGGATGGCGAACGGCAGGGTCAGCCACAGCAGGGCCGCCACGATGCCGCCGACCCGCGTGGCGATTGCCAGCGCCATCACCAGCCAGGAGATGAAGGTCAGGGAATAAAGGACGAAGACCCCGTGGTCGTAGAGGGTGAACCCCCGCTTCCACAGGAACAGCAGGGCCACGAACGGGATCGAGATGGGGATCAGCAGGAACGAGAATTTGTAGAAGGCCTGCTGCAGTTTGTAGAGCGCCAGCTCGGGGTTCTCGAGCTTGTGGCGGATCTTCTCGTCCAGCTTCTTGTCGCCGGTGTTGACCGACTTGGCGGCGTCCTCCCCGATCACCGTCCTGAGGTCGGTGGGCGTCCGATTGCGGTCGGTGACGTTGCCGATCTGCTCGCTGGCGGCTTCCACCGCCGCCTCCGCGCGCTCGACGCGCGCCTGCGCCGCCGCCCGCGTCTCCGGGGTCGCATTTTCGAGCGCCACCTGGGCGTTGGCCAGTTCGGTGTTCTTCCGGGCGAGGTCGGCGGTGGCCAGGGCCTGCCGGCTCACCACATTGGCGCCGGTGTCCACGGGGAAGTAGCTCAGCCCCATGAACAGCACGAACATGGTGAACAGGAACATCGCCAGCGGCGAGACATAGCGGGTGCGTCGGCCATGCACCCACTCACGCGTCAGCCGGCCCGGCCGGAAGGCCAGCAGCGGCACGGTGCGCCAGAACCGGCTGTCGAAGTGCATCACCCCGTGCAGCACCTCCTCGCCCAGGTGCGCCAGCGTCCGGTGGAGGTGGGCGGCCTGGCCGCAGCTTGCGCAGAAGCGGCCTTCCACCTGAGCCCCGCAATCCAGGCAGACGTGCTGAACCTCGCCGGCCTTGCCGGCCGGTTTCTCCACTGCGTTTCCGATCAGCCCACCGTGGGCGACTCCCGCCACCGCACCCGCCGCGTCCACATCCACCATGCGCAACAACCCCCGTCGTCGCGCCGGAATGTGAGCCTATTGCCGCGACGTAACAAGCGGTCGATCAGCGGCCCTTCCACTGCGGCGCGCGCTTCTGGGCGAAGGCCAGCGGCCCCTCCTTGAAGTCCTCGGACGTGAACAGCGCGCTCACCGCCGGATACTTCCCCTGGCCCCGGATGGCGGCCTCCAGACTCGGCTCGTCCAGCCCCCGGTAAACCGCTTCCTTGGACGCCCGCACGGACATCGGCGAGAGCTCGCAGATCTGCTGGGCCCACTCGCGGGCCGTGCGCATCAGATCCTGGGGCGCCGTCACCTCGGCGACGAAGCCGAGCTCCTTGCCCTCGGCCGCCGAAACCCGGCGGGCGGTGAGGATCATCGCCATGGCCCGCTTCGTGCCGATGGCCCGGGGCAGGCGATGCAGGCCGCCGGCCAGGGCCGCCAGCCCGACCCGCGGCTCCGGCAGGGCGAAGGTGGCTGTCTCGGAGGCAATGATGATGTCGCAGGCCAGGGCGATCTCGAAGCCGCCGCCCATGGCCACCCCGTTGACGGCCGCGATCAGCGGCTTGGTCAGGTCGAAGCGCGAGGTCAGGCCCGCGAAGCCCGACGGTGGGCTCTTCATCGCCCCGCCCGAGGCCTGGTGCTTCAGGTCGTTGCCCGCCGAGAACGCCTTGTCCCCGGCTCCGGTGACGATCCCCACCCACTGGTCCGGGTCGGCGGCGAAGGCGTCGAACGCCTCGTGCAGCTCGAAGTGCGCGGGCGAATGCAGCGCGTTCATCACCTCGGGCCGGTTCAGCACGAAGGTGGTGATCGGCCCGTCCCGCTCCACCTTGATGAACTCATAGGCCATCGGTCGCCTCCCTCTCCTTCAGGTACCCGATCCGAGCGGGGCGCCGTGGCGTCCGTCAAGCGACGAGGACGAGTTCGCGCCGATAGCGCTTCCAGTTCTCCACATAGTGGTGGGCGCCGGCGGCGATGATCAGGGCCTGCTGTTCGCTGACCTCCCGCACCACCTTGCCCGGGGCGCCCATCACCAGCGAGTTGTCGGGGATCTCCTTGCCCTCGGTGATCAGGCAGTTGGCGCCGATCAGGCAGTTCTTCCCGATCCGGGCGCCGTTGAGGATGATCGAGCCGATCCCCACCAGGGTGTTGTCGCCGATGCTGCAGCCGTGAAGCATCACCATGTGGCCGACGGTGACGTTGGCGCCGATGGTCAGGGGCGAGCCGGTGTCGGTGTGCAGGACGCTGCCGTCCTGCACGTTCGAGTTCTCGCCGATGATGATCGGGTCGTTGTCGCCGCGCAGGGTCGCGCCCCACCACACCGAGGCGTTCTTCTTCAGAATGACGTTGCCCATCACGGCCGCCGTGGGCGCGATCCAGTATTCGTCCTCATTTGGCAACTCAGGTGTCACATTGCCTAAGTTGTAGACACTCATGAGCTGGCCTTACTTCTTGTTGCGGTTGGGGACGTTTAACGACTCGGAAACGGCGTTACGATCATTCTAGTCAGGCGATTCGAGAGTGCGAAATCCCTCTCGGACGCCGCCGCGGAGCACAGGCTCTGCGCCTCGCGCTGGACGGAGTTGGATGGCGCCTGGTCTGTGGTTTTTCCGGGGATCACCACCCGGATCCGGACTGACCGACGCGCCCCGTCGCGAGACCCAGGGACGCGCACCACGCCGCCTCTATTCCGTCACCGCCATTGTCCGAAGGGCGCTCCCAATCACGGGACGCCCTTTTTTCTTGCCCCTTAGGAGGCCTTGATGAGCAAGCGAGCCCTGAAGCGACAGCTGCGCGAAGGCGCGTTCGACGCCGGTCAGTTCGACAGCGACAAGGTGCGCCGGCTTCCGCTCGACCGCGGCTGGTCTCCGCTGACCCATCACAACGACGACCGCGACCAGGGCTACCTGAAGACGATCAAGGCCAAGTCCCCGGGGCAGCAGCAGCTGATCGAGGCCATCGATTCCCGCAACCTGGTGATGGCCCTCGGCCCCGCCGGCACGGGCAAGACCTATCTCGCCATCGCCAAGGCCGTGGAGGCGCTCGAGAACGGACGGGTCGGCCGTATCGTGCTGTCGCGCCCGGCGGTCGAGGCGGGCGAATCCATCGGATTCCTGCCCGGCGACGCCGAGGACAAGCTGGCGCCCTACCTGCGCCCGCTCTACGACGCCCTCTCCGACCGGCTGTCCATGAAGCGGGTGCGGTCCCTCATGGCCGAGGGCGCCATCGAGATCGCGCCCGTGGGCTTCATGCGCGGGCGCACGCTCAACAACGCCTTCGTGGTCATCGACGAGGCGCAGAACTGCACCTACGTCCAGCTGAAGATGCTGCTCACCCGCCTGGGCTGGCATTCGACCATGGTCGTGACGGGCGATCCCAACCAGTCCGACCTGCTGCCCGAACTGTCCGGCCTGGGGCCGGTGGCCGATCGGCTGCAGGAGGTGGGCAACATCGCGGTGGTGCGGCTGGCGGAACAGGACATCGTCCGCCATCCCCTTGTGGCCGAAATGCTGGGCGTCCTCTAGGCGACCGGGCGAGCGCCCTGCGCGCCGTCAGCAGGGCGCCGCCTCCCCGGTGGCCAGGTCGATGCGGAAGCACTGGCGCTGGCCGGTTTCGCAATCCTCCACGAACAGCTGGACCTCGTCGTGGGCGTCGCCCTCCGGGTGGGCGTCCTCCAGGAAGTGCAGCGCGGCGTCCTCGAAGCTGACGCCTTCCACGATATGATTGCGCCCCGGCGCCTCGGCCGTGGCGTGCACAGAGAATCGCCGCTGTAGCGAATCCCCGCCCTGGTCCATCCGCAGCTCCTTTGGCCGTCCCGCGCCCCGGTCTGCAGAACGACGCAAGGCCCAGCTTCGATCCACGGCGCCCTTTCGCCGCCGGCCAATGGTCGCGTTGAGTAGCTCCGAGGAACGCTCAACGAACGCGGGCAACCCAGGCAGGAACGTCGCGGGCCCAAACGCGGTAGATTCCCGCGTCGTTAGAATTGAGGCCCTTTTCTCAACCCCCGGCTGTGGTAGTTTCCACTCCAGGGCGAGAGGGCGTTATGGCCGACTACAGGGTTTATTTCCTGGACCACGCGAACCACATCCGAGGCGTCGTCGAGTTCGAGTCCGACGACGACCTTGCGGCGGTCGACTATGCCGCGACCCAGGCCGACGGGCGTCGCATGGAACTGTGGAGCCGCGCGCGCTTCATCCGCGTCTTCGAGCCAGCGGAGGGTGACCCCCCGGACAAGCCTCAGGGCGAAGCGCGCGAGACTCAGGTCGTATAGACCTGCGGCCGCAGCGGCTTGATCCGCACCGGCTGCCCCGGGGCGACGCCGGGCGGCAGGGTCGGGCCGTGGGCCTGCAGCTCCAGCACCTGCCCCTCCACCAGGCACTCGATCCGCACGTCGGGCCCCCGGGCCGCCACGGCGCGCACCTGGGCGACCAGTCCGGACCCGTCCGCAGGGGCGAACGCCACCTCGTCGGGACGGAAGAAGACCTCCACCCGCCCCGCCGGCGCGCCGGCCGGCGCCTCCGCCTCCCAATGGCCGATCCTCAGCCGGCCGCCTTCGACCGTCCCCGGCATGCGGCAGGCCGCCCCCAGGAAGTCGAACACGAACGGGTCGGCCGGGTGCTCGTACACCGCGTTGGGCGAGCCCAGCTGAACGAGCTGGCCGTCCTTCAGGATCGCCACCCGGTCCGCGAGGTCGAGGGCCTCCTCCTGGTCGTGGGTGACGAAGACGGTGGTGACGCCCGTGCGCTCGTGCAGCTCCCGCAGCCAGCGGCGCAGCTCGCGCCGCACCTGGGCGTCCAGGGCGCCGAACGGCTCGTCCAGCAGCAGCAGTCGCGGCTCGATGGCCAGGGCCCGGGCCAGGGCCACGCGCTGCCGCTGGCCGCCCGACAGCTGCGAGGGGTAGCGCTTCTCCAGGCCGTCCAGCTGGACCAGCGACAGCAGATGCCTGACGCGATCGCCGATCTCGGACCTCGAGGGCCGCTCGGAGCCTTTGCGCACGGTCAGGCCGAACGCGATGTTCTGCGCCACGGTCATGTGCCGGAACAGGGCGTAGTGCTGGAAGACCATGCCCACCCGGCGCTTGCGCACCGGCAGGGCCAGGAAGTCCTCGCCGCCGAACCGCACCTCGCCGGTGTCCGGCTGCTCCAGCCCGGCCAACACCCGCAACAGGGTCGTCTTGCCCGAACCCGAGGGGCCGAGCAGCGCCAGGAACTCCTTGTCCCTCGCCTGCAGGGACACGTCCTTCAGCGCCGGGAAGCGTCCGAACGCCTTGGAGACGCCGCGGATGTCCAGGGCCAGGCCCTGCTGCCCGGGTGCGGGATCAGTGTCGTCGACGGGCCGAAAGTTCACCGGAATGACGCCATTCGAGGACGGTCTTGATGACCAGGGTGACGAGTCCGAGGCCGGCCAGGATGGAGGCCGCCGCGAAGGCGCCGACGAATTCGTAGTCATTGTAGAGCACCTCGACGTACAGCGGCAAAGTCGTGGTCTGGCCCCGCACGCTGCCCGACACCACCGAGACCGCGCCGAACTCGCCCATGGCCCGGGCGTTGCAGAGCAGCACGCCGTAGAGCAGCGCCCAGCGGATGTTGGGCAGAGTCACGCGCCAGAAGGTCGTCCAGCCGCCCGCCCCCAGGGTCAGGGCGGCGGCCTCTTCGTCGGCGCCCTGGTCCTGCATTAGCGGGATCAGCTCCCGGGCGACGAACGGCAGGGTCACCAGGACCGTGGCGAGCACCAGCCCGGGGACGGCGAAGATGATCTTCAGGTCGTGCTCGCGCAGCCAGTCGCCGAACCAGCCCTGGGCGCCGAACAGCAGCACCCACACCAGGCCGGACACCACCGGCGACATGGAGAACGGCAGGTCGATGAAGGTGACCAGCAGGCTCTTGCCCCGGAACTCGAACTTGGTCACCGCCCAGGCCGCCGCCACCCCGAACACCGCGTTCAGCGGCACGGAGATGCACGCCACCAGCAGCGTCAGGCGGATGGCCGAAATGGCGTCGGGCTGCTTCAGCGGCTCCAGATAGGCGGCCAGGCCCTGGGAGAGCGCCTGCTGGAAGACCACCCCGAGCGGCAGGACGATGAGCACGCCCAGAACCACCACCGTCAGGGTGAGGAACAGCGGGGCCAGGCCCGGCAGGCGGATGACCGGTCTCATGCCCGCCCGCGCCGGGCCAGGAACATCTGCACGGCGTTGACCGCCAGGAGGGCGCCGAACGAGATGACCAGCATGGCCAGGCCGACGGCGGCGGCCCCCGAGTAGTCGTACTGCTCGAGCTTGATGACGATCAGCAGCGGGGCGATCTCGGACTTGAACGGCATGTTGCCGGCGATGAAGATCACGCTGCCGTACTCGCCGACCGCCCGGGCGAAGGCCAGGCTGAACCCCGAGATCAGCGCCGGCGCCAGGCTGGGCAGCACCACGCGCCAGAAGCGCTGGAAGTGCGTCGCCCCCAGGGTCAGGGCCGCCTCCTCCACCTCGGCGTCCAGGTCCTGCAGCACGGGCTGCACCGTCCGCACCACGAAGGGCAGGCCGATGAACACCAGGGCGATCACCACGCCCAGCGGGTTGTAGGCCGCCTGGATCCCCAGCCTGTCCAGGGGCGCGCCCAGCACGCCGGTTGGGGCGTAGATGGCGGTGAGCGCGATGCCCGCCACGGCGGTGGGCAGGGCGAACGGCAGGTCGACGAAGGCGTCGAGCAGCCTGCGGCCGGGGAATTCGTAGCGCGTCAGGGTCCAGGCGACGAGCAGGCCTATGGGAACGTTGGCCAGGGCCGCCACGGCCGCGGCCCCGAAGCTCAGGCGCAGGGCCGCCAGCACCCGCGGGTCCGTCAGCGTCGCCCAGACGCCTTCGACGCCCAGCTCCCACGGCCGCAGCACCAGGGCGGCGAGCGGCAGCACCAGCAGCAGGCCGAGGTAGGTGAGCGTCCAGCCCATGGCCAGGCCGAACCCGGGCAGGATGCTGGCCTGCTTCCAGCGGCTCCGGCCCCTGGGCGGCGCGGTCACGGCGGCGATGGTCATGCGCCCGGACCTAGCGACGGTAGATGCGGTCGAAGACGCCGCCGTCGGCGAAGTGCGTGGCGTGGGCCTTGCGCCAGCCGCCGAACTGGCCGTCCACAGTGACCAGGGGCAGCTCGCGGAACTTGCCCCGATACTTGGCCAGCGCCTTCTCGTTGCGCGGCCGGAAGTGGTGCTTGCCGATCAGGTCCTGGGCCACGGGGCTGTAGAGGAAGTTGAGGTAGCCCTGGGCCTGGGTGCGGGTCTTCTTGCGCTCGACGTTGCGGTCCACCAACGCCACGGTCGGCTCGGCCAGGATCGAGAGGCTGGGATAGACGATGTCGAACTTCGGCCCGAACTCGGAGAGCGACAGGTAGGCCTCGTTCTCCCAGGCGATCAGCACGTCCCCGATGCGTCGCTCGGCGAAGGTGGTGGTCGAGCCGCGGGCGCCGGTGTCCAGCACCGGCACGTTCCGGTACAGCTGGCGCAGATAGGCTTCCGCCGTCTGAGGCGAGCCCCCGGGCTGCTTCAGCGCCCAGGCGTAGGCGGCCAGATAGTTCCAGCGCGCGCCGCCCGAGGTCTTGGGATTCGGCGTCACCACCTGCACCCCCGGCCGCACCAGGTCGGACCAGTCGCGGATGCGCTTGGGATTGCCCTTCCGCACAAGGAACACGATCGTCGAGGTGTAAGGCGCTGAGTTGTACGGCAGCCGGCTCTGCCAGTTGGCGGGCAGCAGTTTGCCGCGGGCGGCGATCTCGTCGATGTCGTAGGCCAGGGCCAGGGTGACCACGTCGGCGTCCAGCCCGTCGATCACCGCCCGGGCCTGCTTGCCCGAGCCGCCATGGCTCTGGTTGATGGTCAGCGTCTGCCCCGTGCGCTGCTTCCAGTAGTTCGCGAACCGGGCGTCGATGTCCTTGTAGAGCTCGCGCGTGGGGTCGTAGCTGACGTTCAGCAGCGACAGCTGGCGCGCCCGGGACTGAGCCTCGGCCCACTGCGGCAGCAACAGGGTCCCCGCGCCGACGGCGCCCGCGCCCAGCAGGCGGCGGCGGTTCAAGTCCGAGTGGCTCATGGCTTCAGTCCTATGGGCTTGGGCTCAGAACGCATGACGGCGCGCAGCGTTGGACCGCCGGTATTCGGAGCGTGAGCCAACTCCGCCCGGAAGGGAATTCGTATGGGTGTGCGACACGGCCCTCGTCGTCCCGCCGACGTTCTCAGGGCCTAATAAAACCCAAACCCCTATCGGGTAAGTTGGATTTGTTGGGGCCCGCGACAGAATTTCTGCGGCCGGAGCCTTCCAGCCCCGACCGCAGAACCTGCCTGTCCCGCTAGAAGGCGGCCCGGATGGTCAGGCCGTAGGTGCGCGGATCGCCCGGCTGACCGGCGATGAGGCCGGTGTTGCTGGGGCCCACGGCCAGCAGTTCGAAGTACTCCTCGTCGAAGGCGTTCCGCACCCAGCCGAAGACATTGAGCCCTTCCGGCGTGCGGAAGCCGGCGCGGAAGTTCGAAAGGGCATAGCCGTCCACCCAGGTGTAGGCCGAGGGCGAGGCGTTCGACGAGAAGTCGGAACGGTAGCTGCCGTCATAGCCCAGGTAGAACTCGCCCTGCTTGCCGAGGAAGCCGCCGGGGGCGTTCACCTCGCCGCCGAACGAGAGGCTCCACTTCGACACGCCGGGCAGGCGCTGGCCGGAGATGTCACAGTTGGCGGGGCTCAGCCCGCCGGGGGTGCCGGGCGCGCTGGGCGTCTGGCCCGGACCCACCGTCGTGCCGCCGGCCAGTTCCGGCGGGCACGGGGCGTCCACGAAGCGGATGTACTTGGCGTCGGTGTAGGCGCCGCTGGCATAGGCCCTGACCCGCTCGTTCGGCTGGACCTGGAAATCGACCTCGACGCCCTGGCTGCGCACCTTGCCGGCGTTGGCGAGATAGCCCCGCAGCACCCCCAGCTGGCCGTTGGTGACGGTGGCCTGGTAGTCCTTGATGTCGGTCCGGTAGGCGGCGAGGTTCAGGGTGGCCCGGCGGCCCCAGAACTGGGTCTTCAGCCCGCCCTCGAAGTGGTTCACGTCCTCGGGCTTGATCTGGCCCGCCGACAGGATCGGATTGCCGGCGGCGTCGGTGGGCAGGCCGTTCTGGTTGATGCCGCCCGTCTTGAAGCTCTTGGCGTAGGTGAGATAGCCCAGCACCTCCGGCGCGAACTCGTAGCTCGCGGTCAGGTCGTAGCTGAAGTTCCAGTCGCTGAACTCGGGGGCGCTCAGTTGCGGGCTGAACACAGCCAGCTGCGCCGCCCGGCGGGCGCCGGTCTGGCCCTGAAGGACCGGCAGGCCGTCGCCGTCGAAGACGAGCCGCTGATAGAAGCCTTCCTTCTTGTCGTAGTTCAGGCGCGCCCCCGGCTGGATGGCGAACCGGTCGTTCACCTGCCAGCTCACCTGGCCGTAGAGGGCCAGGCTCTGGGCCTTCAGGTACTGGGTGTTGTAGGCGACCAAGCCGTCCAGCACGCTCGGATCGTTGGACAGGGCGTTGCTGGGCGTGATGTTCCAGCGGCTGGACGCCGGCCCCTGGGCCTCGGTGCCCTGGGTGTCGATTCGCTGCTTGAAGGCGAAGGCGCCGACCACCGCATCGATGCGGTCGTTCGAATAGTTGTAGCGCAGTTCCTGCGAGTACTGGTCCTGCTGCGACGGGTTCTGCGACTTCGACACGATCGACAGGCCCAGGAAGTCCCGGTCGTTCTCGGGCTTCCAGTCCCAGAACCGCCAGGCGGTGATCGAGGTCAAGGTGCCGGGCCCGACGTTCCAGACCACCCGCGCCGAGGCGCCGCCGATCTTGTTGCCGGCGTTCAGGCTCGCGTCCACGTCGGTCACGCGGTCGAACGGATTGGTGCTGGGCACGGCGTAGCCCTGGGCGGCGGCCAGGGCGGCGTACTGCCGGTTCAGCGGCCGCTGGGTCGCCCCGGTGCGCACGAAGATCTGCGCGCAGCACTCGGCGTCCTGCTTGTTGTAGTCCCCCGACAGGGTGATCCTCAGGTCGTCGTTCGGCTGGAACAGCAGCGTGCCGCGCAGGCCCAGGTTGTCCTGGGCGTTCACGTACTGATCGCTGGTGACGTTGTAGATCGTGCCGCGCCGGGTGGTGCTGGTCACCGCGAAGCGCGCCGCCAGGCTGTCGGTCAGCGGCCCCGACACCGCCGCCTTGGCCTGTTTGAAGTCGAGGTTGCCGAACGTCACCTCGGCGCTGGCCTCGAAGTCGAAGGTCGGCTGGTTGGTGGTGATGTTCACCGCCCCGGCGGTGGTGTTCTTGCCGTACAGGGTGCCCTGCGGACCCCGCAGCACTTCCACCCGGGCCACGTCCAGGAAGTCGAACGTCGCGGCCGAGACGCGGGAATTGTAGACGTCGTCCACATAGATGCCGACGCCCTGCTCGAAGCCGTCGCTGGTCAGGCCGAAGGGCACGCCCAGACCGCGGATGTTCAGGGAGGTGTTGCGCGGGTTGGTCGAATAGTACTGCAGCGTCGGGGCCAGCTGCGTCAGCCGGACCACATTGAACGCGCCCGTCGCGTCCAGCTGCGCGCCCGAGACCACCGACACCGCCAGCGGCACGTCCTGGACCGTCTCCTCCCGCCGGCGGGCGGTGACGATCAGCTCTTCCACGCCCACCGGCGCGGGCGCGGCGGCGGCGGTCGCATCCAGCGCCGCCTCACCCGCCGCAGGCGCGCCCTGCGCCAGGGCCGCGGGCGCGGCGCTGTAGAGAAGGCTCGCCAAGGCGAACGACTGAACCGCCCGGTTGAGCGCGTGACGTGACATACCTCTATCCCCCAGTTCCTTTGATCTGGAGGTATAAAGGCATTTATTCCTATCGGCGCACTCGGATTAAGCTGAGTGACGCCGCAGAATTTCTGAAAGCTACTCGGCGGCGAGCAGCGCCCGGCCCGCGGTGAACGAGGTCTTTTCCGCCAGTTCCGCCTTGGCCTGTTCGTATTCCTCGGCGAGGCGCGCCACGAGGTCTGCGGTCGACGGCACGTCCTTGACCGCGCCGATCCCCTGGCCGCAGCCCCAGATGTCTCGCCAGGCCTTGGACTTCTGGTTGCCGCCCGAACCGAAATCCATCCGCGAGGGATCGCTTTCGGGCAGGTTGTCGGGGTCCATGCCCGCGGCCCGGATGGACGGGGCCAGGTAGTTGCCGTGCACGCCGGTGAAGAGGTTGGAATAGACGATGTCGTCCGCGTTCGAGGCGACGATCATGTCCTTGTAGGCCTGCTCGGCGTTGGCTTCCTGGGTGGCGATGAACACCGAGCCCATATAGGCCAGGTCCGCGCCCATGGCCTGGGCGCCGAGGATGGCGCGGCCGTTGGCGATGGAGCCGGACAGGGCGATCGGCCCGTCGAACCACTCGCGGATTTCCTGCACCAGGGCGAAGGGCGACAGCTTGCCCGCATGGCCTCCGGCGCCGGCCGCCACCGGGACCAGCCCGTCGGCGCCCTTCTCGATGGCCTTCCGGGCGAAGCGGTTGTTGATCACGTCGTGCAGCACCACCCCGCCATAGGAGTGCACCGCCGCGTTGACGTCCTCCCGCGCGCCCAGCGAGGTGATGACGATCGGCGCCTTCCACCGGGTGGAGGCCTCCAGGTCATGTTCCAGGCGGTCGTTGGTCTTGTGGACGATGTGGTTCACCGCAAACGGCGCGGAGGGGGTGTCGGGATGGTCCCGGTCCCAGGCGGCCAGTTCCTCGGTGATCCTGTGCAGCCACTCGTCCAGCAGCGAAGCCGGGCGGGCGTTCAGCGCCGGGAACGAGCCGACGATGCCCGCCTTGCACTGGGCGATCACCAGGTCGGGATTCGAGATGATGAACAGCGGGCTTGCGATCACCGGCAGGCGAAGGCGGTCGCGAAGGACGGGTGGCAGGGCCATGGATCTCACCTCGAACGGTCTTTGGGCGATCTTTGAATTTACGGTGTACGAACATCAGCCACGAGCGGCAAGGCGCATTTCCCCTGGACTGACGCGACGTAGGGCAAGGATTCTCGGCTGCACTCGGAGGGAGGATCAAGCATGACCGAAGCCCTGATCATCGACGCCTGCCGCACCCCGCGCGGTATCGGCAAGGTCGGCAAGGGAGCGCTGGCCGACCATCACCCGCAGCACCTCGCCGCCACCGTGCTGCAGGCCATCGCCGAGCGGAACGGCCTGAAGACCGAGGAAGTGGACGACATCATCTGGGGCACCTCGTCCCAGCGGGGCAAGCAGGGGGGCGACCTCGGCCGCATGGCGGCGCTGGACGCCGGCTTCGACACCCGGGCCAGCGGCGTCACCCTCGACCGCTTCTGCGGCTCGGGCATCACCGCCGTGAACCTCGCCGCGGCGCAGATCATGTCCGGCATGGAAGACCTGGTCATCGCCGGCGGCACCGAGATGATGAGCTACACCGCCGCCACGGCCAGCATGCAGGGCCCCGACGGCGGGCCGGCGCTGATCGATTCCGGCAACACCCGCCTGCGGGCGCGGCATCCGCAGTCCCACCAGGGCGTCTGCGCCGACGCCATCGCCACTCTGGAGGGCATCAGCCGCGAGGCCCTGGACGAGTTGGCCTATGTCAGCCAGCAGCGCGCCGCCAAGGCCATCGCCGAGGGCGCCTTCGACCGCGCCCTGGTGCCGGTCTACCGCGAGGACGGCACGGTGGCCCTCGACCGCGAGGAGTTCCCCCGGCCGCAGACCACCCGGGAGGGCCTGGCGGCGCTGAAGCCCTCCTTCGAGGCCATGGCCAATGTGCCCCTCGACGACAAGGGCACGACCCTGGCCGGTCTCATCAACCGGGTCTATCCGGACCTGAAGATCCGGCACTTCCACCACGCGGGGAACTCGTCGGGCGTGGTCGACGGCGCCGCCGCCGTCCTGCTGGCCTCGCCCGAGTACGCCAGGAAGAACGGGCTGAAGCCCCGCGCCCGGGTGGTGGCCATGGCCAATGTCGGCGACAGCCCGACCCTGATGCTGAACGCCCCCGTCCCGGCGGCCAAGAAGGTGCTGAAGAAGGCCGGCCTCACGCCCGACGACATCGACCTGTGGGAGATCAACGAGGCCTTCGCCGTGGTGGCCGAGAAGTTCATCCGCGATCTGGAGCTCGACCGCGAGAAGGTGAACGTCAACGGCGGCGCCATGGCCCTGGGCCACCCCATCGGCGCCACCGGCTCGATCCTGATCGGGACCGTCGTCGACGAGCTGGAGCGCCGCGGCCTCAAGCGCGGCCTCGTCACCATGTGCGCCGCGGGCGGCATGGCGCCCGCCATCATCGTCGAGCGGGTGTAGTCCCAGCGGCAAGGAACGGGATGACGGACCGCACGGTACGCCCGGGCGGCCCGTCTTCGTTGTGACGGGCCCTTACGGCTCGGGCGGCCGGTCCCGTTCCCGCGTCCACCGCTCCAGCAGTTTCGCCGCCGCCTCGCGGCCGCCGATGCCGAAGGCCAGGGCCGCGGCCACCGCCGCCGACCCCAGGATCAGGCCGAACGCCAGGACCACGATCTCGTCGGCGATGCCCATGAAGCGCAGGCCCATGGCGGTGGCCAGGGCGATGGTCGCCCATTTCACGATGTCCGAGGCGAAGCCGTCGGCCCCGTTCGTCGACCGGTCGATGAGGCTGGAGAGGAAGTTGGCGATCATCACGCCCAGGGCGATGATCACGCCGCCGAACAGCACGTGCCCGGCCAGCTCCAGGATCTCGGTCAGCATCACGGCCACCGCGGCGAAGGCCAGCAGCCGGGCGGCCTCCACGGCCGAGAACAGCATGATCGCAACGAGCGAAAGCCGCGCCACCACCTTGGAGGGCGTGAGCCGCGCCTGCGCGGGAACCGGAGCCGGAGCCGGCTCGACAGTCACGGCGGGATCCAACGGCGTCTCGGCCGGCGCGGCTGTCCCAACGCCCAGGGCCTCGAGGCTGCGATCGAAGCCGAGAGAAGGCAGCAGCTGTTCCAGCAGGCTTGCCACCCAGCGGCCGATGACGAAGGCCACCGCCAGCACGATCGCCGCCGCGAGCAGCCGCGGCAGGGCGTCCAGCACCGTGGCCAGCACCGCCACCGCCGGATCCGAGATGGCGCTGAGGCCTAGCTGCTGCAGCGCCGCGATGGTCACGGGAATGATGATCAGCACGAACACCAGGGTGCCCACGGTGCGGGAGAGGCCCGAGGCGCCTGTGACCCTCGACAGGCCCGCCCGCTCCAGCCAGCTGTCCATCCGCGCCGCCGCCAGGGCCGCCTCGACCACCCGCCGCGCGAGGGTCGCCACGATGAAGCCGACGAAGAAGATCACCGCCGCCCCGATCAGGTTCGGGATGAAGGCGGCCACCTCGATCAGCAGGCCGTTCAGCGGCGCCACGATGCTGGCGAGCTCGAGCACTGTCAGGGCCGCGATCAGCCCCACCAGCAGCACCAGCCAGTAGGCCAGCTGCCCCAGCTGATAACCCACCGTCTCCCGGGGCTCGGCCCCCGCGTTGTGCTGCTTGGCCCCCGGCATCCGGTCGATCAGCCGGGCGAGCCCCCACTGCGCCGCCTTGGCCAGGAAGTGGGCGAGGATCAGGATGACGATGGCGACCGCCACCCGGGGCGCCCAGTCGATCAGGATGTCCTGGGCTCGGTAGTCGATGGGCATGCTTTCCTCCCGAGGCTTGGCCGTCGAATTTGCGCCGAGTCGCCCGCCCCCGCGATCCGCCCGCGGTCACGCTGGGTGAACTTGACGCGCGAGTGCGCCGCGGCCCATCTGCCCGCATGTCCGACGCAAGCCTCCTGGACCCTGGTTTCACCCCTGCGGGCGAGGACGCCTGGCGCGCCCTGGTCGCCAAGACGCTCGGCGAGAAGCCCTTCGACAGCCTGATGAAGTCCACGGCCGAGGGCCTGGCCGTCCAACCGCTGTATCCGCAGGCCCCTGCCGCGGCCGCCTTCCCGCCCCGGCCGTTCGACGCCGAACGCCCGTGGGACGTGCGCGTGCTCTCCGCCCATCCCGACCCGGCCCGGGCCAACGCCGAGCTGCTGGCCGACCTTGCCGGGGGCGCGGCCTCGGTGACGCTGAAGATCGATCCCACCGGCCAGGCCGGGACGGCGATCGGTTCGGCCGACGACCTCGCGCGCGCCCTGAAGGACGTCATCGTCGAGCTCGCCCCCGTGGGCCTGGACGCCGGCTTCCTCGGCGCGAAGGCGGCCGACTGGCTGCACGCCTTCGCCAAGTCGTCTCCCGGCGCCCGGCTGAACTTCAATCTCGATCCGCTCAGCGCCTTCGCGCAGGCCGGCGCCAGCCCCGGCCCGATCGAGAGCCATCTGGTCAGCGCCGCCACCGTCGCCGCGCGCCTCGCCCAGCCCTATCCCAACGCCCAGCTGTTCCTCGCCTCCGGCCGCGTCGCCCACGAGGCGGGCGCCGGCGAGGCGCTGGAGGTGGCCTTCGCCGCCGCCTCGGCCGTGGCCTACGCCAAGGCCCTGGTCCGCGCCGGCGCGCCTATGGCCGAGGCCTTCGCCCGCATCACTCTGGGCCTCTCGGCCGACGCCGACTACTTCCTGGTGATCGCCAAGCTGCGCGCCGCCCGGCTGGTCTTCGCCCGCATCGCGAGCGCCTGCGGGGCCGATCCCCAGGCGCGCATCGAGGCCCGCGCCTCCCGCCGCATGCTGGCGGCCCAGGACGCCTTCACCAACATGATCCGCCTCACCGCCGCCGGCTTCGGCGCGGCTGTGGGCGGCGCCGACGCCATCCAGCTCGCGAACTTCACCGACGCCCTGGGCCTGCCCACCGCCTTCGCCCGCCGCCAGAGCCGCAACACCCAGCTGGTGCTGATGGAGGAGGCCGCCGTCGGCCGTGTCGACGATCCGGCCGCGGGCTCGGGCTATATCGAGGCCCTCACCGACGAGATCGCCCGCGCCGCCTGGGCGCGCTTCCAGGCCATCGAGGCGGCCGGCGGGATCGTCGCCGCGCTGGAGAAGGGCGACATCGCCCGTGAGGTCGAGGCCGCCAACGCCGCCCGGGGCGAGCTGAAGATCGTCGGCGTCACCGCCTTCCCGCCGGCGCAGGACGCCCCGGTCGAGGTGGAGCGCGCCACGCCCAGGGCCGCCGCCGCGCCCGATCCCCGCCTGCCCGGCCCCGACGGCCGGTGCGTGGCCCTCAAGCCCATGCGGCTGTCTGAAAAGTACGAGCCGGCCCAATGAGCAGCTTCCCCGATTTCGCCACCCTGCCCTTCGAGGCCGGGACTTCCGCCACCGCCGCGCCGGCCGGCCCGGCCTGGGAGACGCCGGAAGGCGTGCCGGTGAAGCCGGCCTACGGGCCGAGCGACTCCGCCGATTTCGCCAGGCTCGCCGGCTATCCCGGCCTCGCGCCCTTCGTCCGCGGTCCCTACCCGACGATGTACGCCACCAATCCGTGGACCATCCGCCAGTACGCGGGCTTCTCCACGGCCGAGGATTCCAACGCCTTCTACCGGCGCAACCTGGCGGCCGGGCAGAAGGGCCTGTCCATCGCCTTCGACCTGGCCACCCACCGGGGCTACGATTCCGACCACCCGCGCGTGCCCGGCGATGTCGGCATGGCCGGGGTGGCCATCGATTCCATCCTCGACATGCGCACGCTGTTCGACGGCATCCCGCTCGACCAGATGAGCGTGTCGATGACCATGAACGGGGCGGTGCTGCCGATCCTGGCGCTCTACATCGTGGCGGCCGAGGAACAGGGCGTCCCGCACGAGAAGCTGACCGGCACGATCCAGAACGACATCCTGAAGGAGTTCCTGGTCCGGAACACCTACATCTATCCGCCCGGCCCCTCGATGCGGATCATCGCGGACATCTTCGCCTACACGTCGAAGGAGATGCCGCGGTTCAACTCGATCTCGATCAGCGGCTACCACATCCAGGAAGCCGGGGCGACGCTCGACCTGGAGCTGGCCTACACCCTCGCCGACGGCATCGAATACGTCCGCGCCGGCGTCGCCGCCGGCATGACCGTCGACCAGTTCGCGCCCCGTCTGTCGTTCTTCTGGAACGCCGGCATGAACGCCTTCATGGAGATCGCCAAGCAACGGGCCGCCCGCCTGCTGTGGGCCAAGCTCATGAAGCAGGAATTCGACCCGAAGGACCCGCGCTCGCTCTCCCTGCGCGCCCACACCCAGACCTCCGGCTGGTCCCTGGCGGCCCAGGACGTGTTCAACAACGTCGCCCGCACGGCAATCGAGGCCATGGCGGCCACCGGCGGCCAGACCCAGAGCCTGCACACCAACTCGCTGGACGAGGCCCTGGCCCTGCCCACCGACTTCTCGGCCCGCATCGCCCGCAACACCCAGCTGTTCATCCAGCTGGAGAGCGGCCAGACCCGCGTGGTCGACCCCTGGGGCGGCAGCTACTACGTCGAAGCCCTCACCGCCGCCCTGGCCGAACGGGCCCTGGGCCACATCGCCGAGGTCGAGGCCCTGGGCGGCATGGCCAAGGCCATCGAGGACGGCCTGCCCAAGCGGCGCATCGAGGAGGCCTCGGCCCGCACCCAGGCGCGCATCGATTCCGGCCAACAGACCGTCGTCGGCGTGAACCGCTACAAGCCTGAGGTGGCCGACGAGATCCCGGTGCTGAAGGTGGACAACACCGCCGTCCGCAACGCACAGATCGCCAAGCTGAACCGGCTCAAGGCCGAGCGCGACCCCGAGGCCGTCGCCGCCGCCCTCGACGCCCTCACCGCCGGCGCCGCCGGGAACGGCAACCTGCTGGAACTGTCGGTCGCCGCCGCGCGCGCCAAGGCCACCGTGGGCGAGATCTCCTACGCCCTGGAGAAGGTGTTCGGCCGCCACAAGGCCCACGCCGACGCCGTCAAGGGCGTCTACCTGCGCGAGGCCGGCGATACCCCGGCGGGCCAGCGGGCCCGGGCCATGACCGAGGCCTTCCGCCAGGCCGACGGCCGCAAGCCGCGCGTCCTGGTCGCCAAGATGGGCCAGGACGGCCACGACCGCGGCCAGAAGGTCATCGCCTCCGGCTTCGCCGACCTGGGCTTCGACGTGGACATCGGCGACCTGTTCCAGACCCCGGCCGAGACCGCCGCCCAGGCGGTGCGCGACAATGTC
The DNA here is from genome assembly GCA_023412655.1 of Pseudomonadota bacterium. Taxonomy (GTDB): domain Bacteria; phylum Pseudomonadota; class Alphaproteobacteria; order Caulobacterales; family Caulobacteraceae; genus Phenylobacterium. The sequence continues at coordinate 26,480 of JAEYNH010000126.1, forward strand.
CATGCCGTGGGCGCAAGCTCCCTGGCCGCCGGCCACCTGACGCTGGTGCCCGAACTGAAGTCCGAGCTGGCCAAGCTCGGCCGGCCCGACATCGTCGTCTTCGTGGGCGGCGTCATCCCGCCCGAGGACTTCAAGGCCCTGGAGGACATGGGCGTGGCGGCGATCTTCCCGCCCGGCACCGTGGTGCCCGAGGCGGCGATCGAGGTGCTGGACCGCCTCAACGAGCAGCTCGGCTATGCCCAGGAGAGCGCCGCCTCCTAGCTTGGCGGCCCGCAAAGCTTGCGACTCGATCTCAACTAGCCGCCGGAGGCTTCCCTCCTGCGGCAGTTTGACCATTTAACCGGAACGCCTCGGCCGTTCCCGAGGTTGGACCGCGGACCGGCGGTCTTCCGTTCCTTATTTTACGCAGGGAAACCCTGACATGTACGTCCTCCCCGAGCTCCCGTACGCCCATGACGCCCTAGAGCCCGTGGTCTCGGCCGACACGCTGCGCACCCACCACGGCAAGCACCACAAGGCCTATGTCGACAAGACCAACGAGCTTGCGGCCAAGGCGGGCCACGCGGACCGGCCGCTGGAGGACGTGGTGCGGGAAGCGGCCCGGACCGGCGACCAGAAGCTGTTCAACCAGTCCGGCCAGGCCTGGAATCACGCCTTCTTCTGGGAGTGCATGACGCCGGAATACCGCGCCCCCACCGGCGAGCTGGCCGCCGCCATCGACCAGGCGTTCGGCGGTCTCGACAAGCTGAAGGAGGCGTTCGTCGCTGAGGGCGTGGGCCACTTCGCCTCGGGCTGGGCCTGGCTGCTGGCCGGCCCCGACGGCCTGAAGGTCACCTCCTACCACGACGGCGACACGGCCATCGTCCATGACGACGGATTCCCGCTGCTGGTGTGCGACGTGTGGGAGCACGCCTACTACCTGGACTACAAGAACGACCGGAAAGGCTTCCTGGAGCGCTGGTTCGACGAAGCCGTGAACTGGGCGTTCGTCGAGGCTCAGTTCGCCGCCGCCAAGGGCCAGGGCGAAGGCTACCGCTACCCGGCTCCGCAAGGCGCGACCGCCTAAGGCGCCGACACCTGTCGGGCTGGCCTGGCCGTGGCGCTAGGCCAGCTCTTCGGTCACCACCTTGAACCCGGAGAGGATCGCCGGGCCGAAGTTGGTGGTCAGCGCCACATCCGTGGCGTCACGGCCCACCGCCATCAGGATCCGTCCGATCCGCGGCGTGCGGTGGCGGGCGTCGAAGGTGCGCCAGGCGCCGCCCAGCCAGACTTGGAACCAGGCGCTGAAATCCATCGGCGCGTCGACGGGCGGGACGCCGATGTCGCCGAGATAGCCCGTGCAGTACCGCGCCGGGATGTTCAGGCAGCGGCACAGGGTGATGGCCAGGTGCGCATAGTCGCGGCAGACCCCGCGGCGTTCGTCATGCGCCTCGTGGGCGGTGCGGGTCGCGCGGGCGTGGTGATAGCCGAACTCGATACGCTCGTGGGCATAGTCCACCACCGCCTGCACCCGCTGCCAGCCGAGCGGCTCCGACCCGAACCGCTCCCAGGCCAGGTCGCTCAGTAGTTCGAGATCGCAGTAGCGGGACGGCAGCAGGTACTCGACCACCGCGTCGGGCAGGTCCTCCACCGGGTGCTGCGTCGCCTCCAGAACCTGCGGGTCCGGCAGGCCGTGGTCGCGGATCACGAAGTCCGACGACAGGGTGATCCGTCCAGCCGGGGCCACCAGCCGGCTGCAGACGTTGCCGAAGGTGTCGATGTACTGCCGCACCGGCACGACGGGGTCGGTGACCAGGGTGTCCGGCGTCTCCAGATCGCCTGCCCGCTCCGGCCGCACGTTCAGCATCAGCAGCATGGGCGTCGGCGCCGGACAATCGTAGCTCAGCTCGTATCCGGCTCTTATGCGCATCGCAGACCTTCGCCTTACCGCGCCAGCGCAACCCTCAAACCGGCCTGTGGTTTCGCCGCCGCGGCCGACTGCACGGAAATATCCACCTCGACGTCCATTCCGAGATAGTCCCCGGCCTCGCCAGCCCAGGTGCCGTGCAGCGGCACAGCCTCCCGTGGATCGGCGACAACGGCCACCCGGATCAGGTCCGTCCCGCCGATGATCCCGTTGGTCGGGTCGAAATCCGTCCAGCCGCAGCCCGGCACATAGACCCGCACCCAGGCGTGGGTGTGGCCCCCGCCCTTCCGGCGGTTGGGCGAGGCCGAGTAGACGTAACCCGACACGAACCGGGCTGCGAGACCCAGGCTGCGGGCGGCGTCCATCATCAGCACGGCGAAGTCGCGGCAGCTGCCGGTCCGGGTCGCCAGGGTCTCGGCCGGCGTCTGCGGCGCCCCGCTCAGGCGCAGGCGGTAGGCGAAGCCCTCGCGGATCGCGTGGGTCATGTCGCTCAGCACCTGCGAGGCGCGCACCGGCCCCGGCCGGCCCAGGAAGCTCCGCGCCCACGCCTCCACGGCGCCGTCATCCGGCCGCCAGCGGGTGATCGACCGCGCCAGTTCGGGCAGATCATGGGGATCGTACACCGGGGACGCCCCGCCCAGGACCGCCTCTTCCTCGAGCTCGAACCCGCCCTGCGGGACATGCTCCAGCAGCACCCGGCTCTCGAAGCTGAGGGTGTCCGCCCGGCCATTGAAGCGGGCGACGCCGACGCTCGCCCCGCCGGGATCGTGCGCGTGGCGGAACAGGCCGGGCTCCGGGGTGATCATCAGCTCCGCCGACAGCACCCGTTGGTCGAACGCCTCCAGCGGCCGGAACATCATCCGATGCTCGCCGAACGCCACCGGGCTGCGATACCGGTAGGTGGTCAGGTGACGGATGGAGACGATCGGCATTGGAAAAGGGTGGCGGCGATTCCACGCGAGGGTCCACGCGACCGCTCGCCCCAGGAGGGAGTTCACCCGCGATTGTCACGAATCAGGGCGGCCGTGCGCCCTTCCTGCTCCTGGGGGATCATGCCGGACGTGAGATTCCACCGGCGCTGGGCGACCTCGGCGTCCCCGCCGCCGAGATGGACCGCCACATCGCCTGGGACATCGGGGTCGCCGGTCTCGGCGCACGGCTTGCCGATCTGCTCGACGCGCCCTTCATCGCCCAGCGCTATTCGCGCCTGGTGATCGACTGCAACCGCGACCCCGGCCGCCCCGACGCCTGCCCGGAGATCAGTGACGGCACGCCGATCCCCGCCAACGTGGGCCTGTCGGACGAAGCCCGCCAGGCGCGGGTGGAACAGGTGTTCCGGCCCTACCACGCCGCCATCTCGGAAGCGCTGGACGCCCGCCCCGGCCGCCCGGCCATCGTCGCCCTGCACTCGTTTACACCGACGATGAACGGCTTCGCGCGGCCGTGGCGGTTCGGCGTGCTGCACCTCGAGGACTCGCCGCTGTCGAACGCCATGCTCGCCCGGCTGCGGGCCGAGCCCGATCTGGACCCGGTGGGCGACAACCAGCCCTATCGCATGGACGGCGTCGACTTCACCGTGCCGCACCACGCCCATGGCCGCGGCCTGGACTACCTCGAGCTCGAAGTCCGCCAGGACCTGCTGGCCGACGCGAAGGGCCAGCAGGCCGTGGCCGAGCGCCTCGCCCGGCTCCTGCCCCTGGCCCTGGCCGACGTGACCTAGTCGGCCCCGGCCGCGGCCTTGCCGCCCTTGGCCTGGACCATCAGCTTCACCAGCTCCTCGGTGACGCGGGGCTCCAGGCCTTCGGTGTGCCCCTTGTCGATGCGCACCACGTCGGCGACCACCCGGCCGTCACGGCAGCCGTCATAGGTCCACACCTGCGCCAGCCCCGGCCGGGCCTTCATTCCCCACACCTTGTAGCCGGCGCGCTGGAAGTCCCAGACGTGACCGGGCTTGTCGTCCACGATGTCCGCGCGCCGCACCCGCGCCTTGCAGCCGAACCGCTCGGCCAGGGGCGAGGTCTCGGGCAGGTTCTGGATCTCGTATTCGCCCACGGTGAAGATGTGCGAGTAGTCGCAGGCCGGCGCCGCCTGCGACGGCAGGGCGATCCGCGGGCGCGCATCGGGCGGCGAGCCGTCGGCCTTCGGCGGCCCGAACTGCGCCACGATCGGCGCCTGGCCGACGCGACCGCCGGACAGGCTCAGCCAGCCGTCCACCTTGTCCTTGAAGAAGTCGCTGCAGATGATGCGGCTCGAGGTGATCCCGCCCTGGCTGTGGCCCGCCAGCCAGAAGCTGGCGATGTTCTTCCGCCCGAAGGTCTCGAACACCCAGTTGGTGACGTTCTGCAGATGCTGGTCGTCGGCGGGGCCGTCCCAGCGGCGGACCGGCGTGGTCGTCGCGGCGGTGGGCGTGGCCACCACCAGACGGTGCTTTTCCTTGTAGTCGGCGGCCGGGAAATAGTGCCGCTGCCAGTTCCCGAACGAGCCGGCCCCGTGCAGGTTCAGCACGAACACCACCGGCTCGCCCGGCTTCAGGTCGCAGGGGTAGTCGAGCCAGAACGTCCGGCCGGTCTTGGCGTCCGTGACATTTCCCGGGTTCATCAGATCGGGACTGGTCACGCAGGCCTCGCCCTGGCAGCGGGCCGGCGGCGGCGTGGTGCAGGCGACCCCGCCCACGTCCCGCGCGACGGCCGGTGCGGCCCACAGGGTCAGCGCGGCGGCGGCCGCGCCCACGGCGATCCTCGACATATCGTTCCTCCCGACGCGCCGGTCCGTCC
>JAEYNH010000048.1 GCA_023412655.1 Pseudomonadota bacterium
TTGGCGCTAACCTAGACGACGCCGCGGGGGGGCGGCGTGGGGGCGGCATGCGGCGGGCGAGGGGCCCGCGAGCCGCCCCGTACCCGCGTTAACGTTCCTGGGCCTTGCCGGCGGCCGTACCCACCGCCGCGCCCGCAGCGGCGCCCACGGGGCCGCCAACCACGGCGCCGGCGACCGCGCCGGTGGCCGCTTTCTGCTCGGTATTGTGGCCACAGGCCGACAGCGTGAGGGCCGCGCCGGCGGCCACGGCGGCGAGCAGGAACATCTTGGTCATGGCGAAGCCTCCTGAAGGTGCGATGCCGGAAACACCTCTGGCGGGGCGGCGGTTCCGCTCAAGCTTGCCTTGGGCTGTTAAGATTATCGCGGCGTGTTTGTAGATGGGGCGACATTGTGTCCAAGCATCTGCGCGGCGGAAAACTGGAAATCCATAGTCCTGGTGAATGGCCCTGACTTTGCGTCCTGGTGGGCCGAGTGGATCATAACGGAACACCCGGGGGTGCGACGGCAAGTCCTATGTTGCGGTGCAAAAACGACTTGCCATGCCTTTGGAGTTCATTCATACATCCTTCACCATTTGCCGTCGCCTGCCCCACTTACGGATCCGGGGTTTAGGCCAGCCGGCGGGCGCTGCCAGCAAGAGCAGGAGCGGCCGCGGCGACAATTGTCGGGGGGCACGCTGACGCCCTCGCGGTCAGGGAACCGAGAGTCTTGAAATTTGGAACGCAGGCGCGCGCCGATTGGCGCGTGCTGATGAGCGCCGCTTTGATCGGCTCAGGCGTCGGCCTGAGCCTGGGCGCAGCCTATTTGGCTGGAGGCATGGCTCAACATGCCGCCGAACACAGCCGGGTGGCCCGCATCGCGCAGGCCGCCGCCGGCGGCTATTCGAACGCCGTGCTGCAGGACCAGAACGCCCTGCGGCTCGTGTCACAACAACCGATGGCCGGAGCGATTGTTCCCGCCCAGTCGCGGCAGCTGGCCGCGCTCAACGAACGCCTGAGGGCCCCCTCGACCCTGGGGGCCGAGACCTCCGGCTCGCAGCGGGATCTCGAGTGCCTCACCCAGGCGGTCTATTACGAAGCCCGCGGCGAGAGCCGGAAGGGTCAGTACGCCGTCGCCCAGGTGGTGATGAACCGGGTGAACCATCCGGCCTTCCCGAAGACGGTGTGCGGCGTGGTGTTCCAAGGCGCGGCGAAGCGCAAGGGCTGCCAGTTCAGCTTCGCGTGCGACGGCTCCATGCGCCGCGGCCGGGAGGCCCAGGCCTGGAACGAGGCCCGCAAGGTGGCCACCCGGGTGCTGGCCGGCGCGGCGGTGGCCGACATCGGCGCGGCCACCCACTTCCACACCACGGCCGTCTCGCCGGCCTGGGGCTCGCAGATGCGCCGCGTGGCCCAGGTGGGCATGCACGTCTTCTACAAGTTCGGCCCGCGCGGGGTGATGCACGCCTCGGCTCCCGAGGCCAAGGCCGCGGTGCTGACCTCGCGCACGCCGGAGCGGCCGATCGAGTACCGGCTGCTGAAGGCCATGACGGTGGAGTCCGCGGACGAGGCCCCGAAGGCCCCGGCCCTGCAGGGCGCCGTGCGTCCGGCGGTGGAGCACAAGCCCGCCGCGCCCGCCGTCCCCGTCGTGCAGCCTGTGAAGGGTTCGGACTCGGCGCTGCTGGCTCCCTCGGCGGCGGCGTCGGACGCGGCCACACTCTGAGGAGGCGGGAGCGGGCCGCTTGCAGGCGGCCCGACTCGGCCCGATGCTGGACCGACCCAGGGTCAGGACCGGCGCCATGCACCAGGATACCCGTCAGCAACTCTCCCGGGAGCTGCTGGGCTGCGACTACGAGCAGCTGACGCCGATCCAGCGAAGCGTCATCGACCTGGTGGCCACCGAGGCGCCCACCGGCGCCAGCCCCGAGCTGAAGCTGGACGACCGCACGCCGGGGCAGAAGCTGGCCGACAAGGTGGCCGCCGTGGGCGGCTCCTGGGGCTTCATCATCGGCTTCAGCGTCTGCCTGGCGGTGTGGATGGGCTGGAACGCCTGGGGCAAGCCCCTGGGCCTGGCCTTCGATCCCTATCCCTTCATCTTCCTGAACCTGGTGCTCTCGACGGTGGCGGCGGTGCAGGCCCCGATCATCATGATGAGCCAGAACCGGGCGGCCCAGCGCGACCGCAAGGCGGCCGAGCAGGACTATGTGGTCAACCTGCGGGCCGAGCTCGAGATCATGCACCTGCACGACAAGCTGGACGCCATCCGACACCGCGAGCTGATCGAGGTGATCCGGCGGCAGAACGAGGCGCTGCGCATCCTGCGCGAGCAGCACGGCCGGCCGCAGCGGGGCGCCTGAGGCGCTCGGCAAGCGGCGTCAGGCGCGGGCGGCGCGCCGGAGGGCCTGGGGCGGCTGGCCAAAGGCGCGCAGGAAGGCCCGGCGCATCCGCTCGGGGTCCCCGAAGCCGGCGATCTCGGCCACCCGGTCGATGGGCAGGCGGCCAGCCTCCACCTCGGTGCGGGCGGCTTCCAGGCGCAGGCGCTCCACGGCCTTGGCCGGCGTGGTCCCGGTCTCGGCCGCGAAGGCCCGGGCGAAGTTGCGTGGGCTCATGGCCGCCTTGTCCGCGAGCTCTTCGACGGTGAGCGGCCGGGCGAGGTTCGCCCGCACCCAGTCCATCAGCTCGGCGAAGCGGCCGGTGCGGCCGCCGAGGTCGATCAGGGCCGAGAACTGCGACTGGCCGCCGGGCCGGCGGTGATGGACCACCAGCTGCTGGGCCGTGCGGCGCGCCACCTCCAGGCCGAGGTCTTCCTCGATGACGGCCAGGGCCAGGTCGATGCCGGCGGTGATGCCGGCCGAGGTCCAGAGATCGCCGTCACGGACGAAGATTCGGTCGGCGTCGAGCCTCACCTGCGGATAGCGGCGGGCGAAGTCGTCGGTGCGGCCCCAGTGGGTGGTGGCGCGGCGACCGTCCAGCAGCCCCGCCTCGGCCAGCAGGTAGGCGCCCGAACAGATGCTGGCCACCCGGCGGGCGCGGGGCGCGGCCGACTTCAGCCAGGCGACGATGGCGGCCAGGGCGGGCAGGGCCCGCGTGCCGTCGCCGCCCGCGACCACAACGGTGTCGAACGGACCCTCGTCCAGCGGCTCGGCCGCCATGGGCGCGCCCGAGGAGCTGGGGACCAGGCCGCCGCCGGGCGCCAGCACCCGCAGGGCGTAGGCGCCTTCCCGAAGACGGCCGGCGATCTCGAAGGCGGCCAGGGGGCCGGCGGCGTCGAGGATCTGGAAGCCCGGGAAGATGACCACGGCGACCTGACGGGTCATGGCTGTATCCGAGGGATCACTGTCATTTCGGACGGACGGTGCGCCCCCTAGCCTTTGGCCGTCAAGCGAGAGGAGGACCGGCATGGCCAAGCGCGCCATCGTGATCGCGCTCTATCCGGGGGTCACCCACCTGGACTTCACTGGTCCGCACCAGGTTCTGAGCCGCGCGCCGGATGCGGAGGTGATCGTCGCGTCCATGGGCGGGCGGGACATCGAGGCCGAGGGACTGACGTTCACCAGGCTCGCCGACCTGAAGGGGGTCACTCGTTGCGACGTTCTGCTGGTCCCGGGCGGGTTCGGCTGCACGGACGCCATGCTGGACGAGGACTTCCTGGCGCAGATCCGCCGGCTGAGCGGCCAGGCGAAGTACCTGACCAGTGTCTGCACGGGCTCGCTGGTGCTGGCGGCGGCGGGGCTGCTGGCGGGGCGCCGGGCGGCCTGTCACTGGGCGTGGCGGGAGCTGCTGGTCCCGTTCGGGGCGGTGGTTTCCGAAGCGCGGGTTGAGCGCGACGGCGACATCATCACCGGCGGCGGCGTGACGGCGGGGCTGGACTTCGCCTTCACGCTCCTGGCCGAACTGGCGGGCGAGGCCTATGCGCAGGGCGTGCAGCTGGGCCTGGAATATGCGCCCGATCCCCCGTTCGCGTCCGGCCGACCGGAACTGGCCCCGCCCGAGGTGCTGGCCCGGGTGCGGGGGCTGATGGCGGCGCAGATCGGCGAGCGCGCGGCGGCGGCGGCCGAGGCGGCGGCGCGGCTGGTCCCGGCCTGAGGCGGTTGGTCCGCTTCAGGGCAGCTTCAGGCCCAGGTTCAGGGGCGAAGGCGCAGCCTGCGTAGGATAGTGTGGCGGACCTTGCCGTCCGCAGCGTATCCGCGAGCCGTACCCATGATCCCGCGCCGTTCCATCCTTGCCGCCGCCCTGGGCCTGCCCGCGCTGAGCCTTGCGCCGGCCGCGTTGGCCGCGCAGCTGCCGGCGCTGACCGTGTGGAAGACCTCCACCTGCGGCTGCTGCAAGGGCTGGATCACCCACATGACCCGGGCCGGCTACCGCCCGAAGGTGGTGCTGGTGGACGATGTGAACCCGGTGCACCGGCGCCATGGGGTGCCGTTCGAACTGGGCTCGTGCCACCTGGCCATGGTGGGGGACTATGTGGTGGTGGGCCATGTGCCGCCGGCCGACGTGACCCGCCTGCTGAAGGAGAAGCCCAAGGCGGTGGGGATCACCGTGCCCGGCATGCCGATCGGCTCACCGGGCATGGAGTCCCGCGACGGGCGGACAGAGCGGTACGAAACCCTGCTGCTGCTGCCTGGCGGAAAGACCCGGGTGTTCGCCCGTCACGGCTGAGGTCCTCAGGCAGGGATGCGCGCGTCGTAGTCGGCGCGCAGGCGGGTCCAGGCGGGCCAGAACGGCGGCGCAGGCTCGCCGTGCAGATCGGCGACCAGCACATCGAGGTGGGCGTGCCAGCCGGCCGACACGCCCAGCAGGGTGTCGCGATCGGGCAGGCGACGGTGGGTGAGCGTAAGCTTCACCTCGGAGCCGGCCGGCGCCAGTTCGAAGGTGACCTCGCTGCCCGAAGCGCCCCAGCTCAGCACCAGGAGGCGCGGAGGCTCGGCGCGCACGACCACGCAGGTCATCCGCTGTTCGGCGGGGAAGCCCTCGGGCCGGTGGGCGCCGCCGCCGGACAGCTCGTCATTGCGCCAGACGAACTCCACGGGCGCGCCGGGCCGAGGCTCCATGCGGCCGGCGGCCAGCCAGCGGGCCCGCAGGTCGCTGTCGGTCAGATAGTCCCAGACCCGCTCGATGGGGCCGGGCAGGGTGCGTTCGATCCGCACGGCGGCGGGCTCGAGCAGCTCTCCATAGGCGGTGGCGGTCTCGATCATCGGTCGTCCTCCTGGGAAGGGGCGGGGCGAGTGGGGCCGGCCTCGGCGTCCTGGCGAAGCAGGCCGTCGAGGAGGTCGAGGCGGTCGGTCCAGAAGCGGGCGTAGGCGTCGATCCAGGCGTGGGCCTCGCGCAGGGGCTCGGCCTCGAGCCGGCAGCGGTGGTTTCGCCCCTCGACGGTGCGGCGCACGAGGCCAGCCCGCTCCAGGGCCTTGATGTGCTTGGAGGCCGCCGCCAGCGACATGTCGAACGGCGCGGCGAGTTCGCCAACGGTGCGCTCTCCCATGGCCAGGGTGGCCAGCATGCCCCGGCGGGTGGGATCGCCAAGGGCCTGGAAGACGGCGTCGAGGTGGGTGGGCGAATGTTCAACCATGAGGTTGAATATGAGCCGCCCCAGGGCATTGTCAACCGAAAGGTTGAATATCGGCGCAAGGAAAAAGGCCGGAGCCCTGGGGCGCCGGCCTTGGGAAGGGGCCTAGTGGCTGGTGCGGCCGGGGGTCTCGTGCTTGGCCCGCTGCTCGCTGTTCTGCCGGCGGTCGGCCTTCTGGGCGGGATCGTGGGAGTGATGGCGGTCACGTTCGCCGCCGCCGCCCGAGACGCCCGAGAAGGCGGTGTTGGTGGGCTCGCCCGCCTGGCGCGTCGCCTGAGGGTCGGGGCGGGGCTTGGTGCGGTCCTCGTGGCTGGCGCCCGGGCCGCCGTAGCGGTCGGTGTTCGGGTGCTTTTGCGGCATGGTTCAGCGGTCCTGCTGGTAGCCCTGATGGTGGGTGTTCTGGTTGATGTTGCCGTGCCGGCCCTGGGACTTGAGGTTGATGTCGTCGTCGCCGGGCTGGCTCGACTGATCGCCGGTCACCGCGTCGCGGCGGCCGATGTCGGAGCCGCGGACATCGGGCTTCTCACCGGGGTAAGAGCGCTGTTCCGGCGGGATGGGGGGAGCTTTCGAAGCCATGGGTTCGCCTCCTTGTGGAGAGGGTGAACCCGGGCCGGCCGGCCCGGTTCCCACGGCTCAGGCGGCGTCGAGGCCGATGTCGAGGACCTTCACGGAGTGGGTCAGGGCGCCGACGCTGATGATGTCGACGCCGGTCTCGGCGATGCCGCGGACGGTCTCGAGGGTGACCCCGCCGGAGGCCTCCAGGGTGACGGCGCCGCCGACGATGCGGACCGCCTCGGCCAGATCATCCAGGCTGAAGTTGTCGAGCATGATGACGTCCGGACGCTCGGCCAGGGCCTCGTGCAGCTGGTCCAGGCTGTCCACCTCGACCTCGACCTTCATCAGATGGCCGGCATAGGCCTTGGCCCGGCGCACCGCCTCGGCCACCGAGCCGCAGGCGGCCACGTGGTTGTCCTTGATGAGGATGGCGTCGTCGAGGCCGAAGCGGTGGTTGACCCCGCCGCCGCAGCGGACGGCGTACTTCTCCAGATGACGCAGGCCAGGCGTGGTCTTGCGGGTGTCGGTGATCCGGGCCCGGGTGCCGGCCACCGCGTCGGCGTACTCGGCGGTGAGGGTGGCGACGCCGCAGAGGCGGCCGAGCAGGTTCAGCGCCGTGCGCTCGGCCGAGAGGATCGCCCGGGCGTCGCCGCGCACGGCGGCCAGGACCGCGCCGGACGGGACGTGGTCGCCGTCGGCCACGCGGGTCTCGAACACAGCGTCGGGGTCAAGCTCGGCGATCGCTAGCCGGGCGCAGGCCAGGCCCGCGACCACCCCGCCCCGGCGGGCGCCGAAGGTGCAGGCCAGCTGGGCGTCGGCGGGGACGCAGGCCTGGGCGGTGACGTCGCCGGCGCGGCCCAGGTCTTCGGCCAGGGCCTGGCGGATGGTGGGCAGGATCAGCAGGTCGGGAAGCGGTTCGATCATTCAGCGGCGTACCTGGCGGCGCCCAGGGGCGCGATGCGCTCCACATCGGCCAGGCCGACGAAGGTGCGGGCGGGGGCGACCTGGCCATGGAAGTCGGCCCGGAAGTGGCCGCCGCGGCTCTCCTGGCGCGTCAGGGCGCAGGCGGCCACGAAGCGGGCGGCGATGAGGGGCGCGCTGCGGCCGTAGGCGGCCTCCAGCCCGTCGATGAGGCGCAGCAGGGCCAGAAGGCCCTCCCCGTCGCGGACCACGCCCGCGTGGCGGCTCATCCCCTCGCGCAGGGCCTTGAGGCCCTCGGGCGGCAGGTGGGCGGCGGTCACCACGGAGGCGGCGCCCTGGACCGGCGGCTCGGCGGCGGCGGCGCGGCCGGCCCGGGCCCCGAAGACGGCGGCCTCCAGCAGGGAGTTGGAGGCCAGCCGGTTGGCGCCGTGGACGCCGGTGGCGGCGCATTCGCCGGCGGCGAACAGGCCGGGCAGGGACGTGCGGCCGTCGGCGTCGGTGGCGATCCCGCCCATGTGGTAGTGGCAGGCCGGCGCCACGGGGATCGGCTGCCGGCGCGGATCGATGCCGCCCGACAGGCAGGCGGCGAAGACGGTGGGGAATTCGTCAGGGAAGTGCTCGCCCACCGCCTCGCGGGCGTCGAGGAAGGCGCCGCGGCCGGCGGCGCGCTCGGCGTGGATGGCTCGGGCGACCACGTCCCGGGGCGCCAGCTCGCCGGCCGGGTGGTAGCCGGGCATGAACCGCTCGCCCGAGCCGTTCACCAGCCGGGCGCCCTCGCCGCGCAGGGCCTCGGTGGCCAGGGGCGCCGGATCGCGGGCGATGTCGATGGCGGTGGGATGGAACTGGACGAACTCGGGATCGGCGATCACCGCCCGGGCCAGGGCGGCGAGGCCCAGGCCCTCGCCCTTGAGCTCGGCAGGGGTGGTGGTGACGGCGTAGAGGCCGCCGACGCCGCCGGTGGCCAGGACCACGGCCCGGGCCAGGATCTCGGTGGGGCGGCCGTCGAACTCGGCCAGGACCCCGCGGATGCGTCCGTCCGGCGCCTGGAGCAGGCCGGTGAGCCGGGCGCCGGTGCGCACCTGGACGTGGGGGGCGGCCAGCACCGCCACGGTGACGGCCTGCATGATGGCGCGGCCGGCCTGGTCGCCCTTCACGCGGGCCACCCGGGGCTTGCCGTGGGCGGCCTCCAGGCTCTGGGCGAAGGCGCCGGCGGCGTCTCGGTCGAAGGGGGCGCCGAGGTCGGCCAGGGCGCGGACGGCGGCGGGGCCTTCCTCGGCCAGCAGCCGGGCCATGGCCTGGTCCACCAGCCCCGCGCCCGCGGCGATGGTGTCGGCGGCGTGCAGGGCGGGAG
>JAEYNH010000203.1 GCA_023412655.1 Pseudomonadota bacterium
CCCCCGCCCCGATCCCGTATGTCACCGCCCTCCACAGGAGGAACGCCATGCCGGGACTGCGGCCGGACATCGACCCTGACGGGCTGCTGGAATTCTCGGTGGTCTTCACCGACCGCTCGCTCAACCACATGAGCCAGGCCTTCCAGGCGGTGATGCGCGACATCCACCAGGTGCTCACCGAGACCTACCGCGCTCACCGCGCCGTCATCGTCCCGGGCGGCGGCACCTACGCCATGGAGTCCGTGGCCCGGCAGTTCGCCACCGGCCGCAAGGCGCTGGTGATCCGCAACGGCTACTTCTCCTACCGCTGGAGCCAGATCTTCCAGGCCGGCGCCATCCCGGCCTTCGAGACCGTGCTGCCCGCCCGCCGCATCGCCGGCGACAATACCCCCACCGCCCCCTTCGCCCCGGTCCCGGTGGAGGAGGCCGTGGCCCGCATCCGGGCCGAGCGCCCCGAGGTGGTGTTCGCCCCCCATGTGGAGACCGCCTCGGGCATGATCCTGCCCGACGCCTATGTGGCCGCCCTGGCCGAGGCGACCCACGAAGCCGGCGGCCTCTTCGTCCTCGACGCCATCGCCTCGGGCTGCCTGTGGGTGGACATGGAAGCCCTCGGCGTCGACGTGCTGATCTCCGCGCCCCAGAAGGGGTGGTCGGCGCCGCCGTCGGCGGGCCTCGTCATGCTGAACGCGGCGGCCCTGGACCGCTGCCGGGCCACCGCCTCCACCAGCTTCGCCCTCGACCTGCGCCGCTGGCTGGAGATCATGGAGACCTATCTGGACGGCCGCCACGCCTATCACGCCACCCTGCCCACCGACGCCCTGCGGGCGCTGCACGGGGCGATGATGGAGGCCCGGGCCTACGGCCTGCCCCGGCTGCAGGACGCCCAGTGGGCCCTGGGCCGGGCCGTCCGCGGCCTGCTGGCCGACCGCGGCTTCCGCTCGGTGGCCGCCCCCGGCTTCGAGGCGCCCGGCGTGGTGGTCAGCTTCACCGACGACCCGGCCCTGCAGACCGGCGCCCGCTTCCTGGCGCAAGGGGTTCAGATCGCCGCCGGCGTGCCCCTGATGGTGGACGAAGGCCCCGACTTCCGCAGCTTCCGCATCGGCCTCTTCGGCCTCGACAAGCTGAAGGACGTGCCGGCCACCCTCGCCCGCCTGGAACAGGCCCTGCCCCCCGCCTGACCGGTCGGCCCTAGAGGTGGCCCGAGCCGGTGGCCGCGCGGCCGCCAAATCCCCCTTCCCCGCCCCGGCGGAACCTGCCTAACCTCGGCCGCACAGACCCCTGCGGCCGACACGGCGACAGGACGGGGGCAAGGCCGGGGAAGGACCGCACGCATGGCCAGCACGACCCCGGCGGCCGGGGCGCCCGCCCATCCGCACTTCTCGGCCGGCTACCGCTCGGCGGTGCTGTGGCTGCTGGTGCTGGCCTACACCTTCAACTTCATCGACCGGACGATCATCTCGACCATCGGCCAGGCCATCAAGGAGGACCTGGGGCTCACCGACGCCCAGCTGGGCTGGCTGGGGGGCCTGTCGTTCGCCCTGCTCTACACCACCCTGGGCATCCCCATCGCCCGGCTGGCCGAGCGCCGCAGCCGGGTGAACATCATCACCATCGCCATCGTCGTCTGGTCGGGCTTCACCGCCCTGTGCGGCCTGGCCACCAGCTATCTGCAGCTGCTGCTGTTCCGGGTCGGGGTGGGCGTGGGCGAGGCCGGCCTGTCGCCGCCGGCCCACAGCCTGATCAGCGACTATTTCGAGCCCGGCAAGCGGGCCTCGGCCCTGTCGATCTACGCCTTCGGCATTCCGCTGGGCACCATGTTCGGGGCGGTGGCCGGCGGCTGGATCGCCCAGAACGTCAGCTGGCAGGCGGCCTTCCTGCTGGTGGGCCTGCCGGGGGTGGCCGTGGCGCTGCTGATCAAGCTGGTGGTCAAGGAGCCGCCCCGGGGATGGGCGGACCGCGAGATGGGCCGCGAGGCGGGCCTGGAGATGGGCCGGGAGGCGGGCCGCGAGGCGGGCCGGACACAGCTCGCCATCGACGCCGAGAGCGCCGGGGCCCTGGGGCGCGAGGCCTCCATGGCCGGGGCGCCGAACCCGCCGCTGTCCTCGGCCGACCCCGTGCCCTCGCCGCCCTCGACCTGGGCGGTGGCCCGGCGGCTGCTGGGCTCGTGGGGGCTGTTCCACATCGTCGCCGGCATGACCCTGGCCAGCTTCGCCGGCTATGGGGCGGGCCAGTACGTGCCGCCCTACCTGATCCGCCAGTACGGCATGGACCTGGCCACCGCCGGCCTGCTGTTCGGCCTGGTGGCGGGGGTGGCCAACGGGGCCGGGACCCTGCTGGGCGGCTTCCTCACCGACTGGGCCTCGAGGCGCAGCGCCCGCTGGTACGCCCTGGTGCCGGCCATCGGGCTGATGGTGGCCACGCCGCTGTACCTGTGGACCTTCACCCGCGACACCTGGCAGGCGGGGGTGGCGTTCTGGATGGTGGGGGGCGTGCTGCACTACACCTACCTGGGGCCGACCTTCGGGGTGGTGCAGAACGCCATGGACACCCGGATGCGGGCGACCGCGGCGGCGCTCTTGCTGTTCATCGTCAACCTGATCGCCCTGGGGTTCGGGCCGCCGTTCACCGGCTGGCTGATCGACCTGTTCGCGAACAACGCCTGGCTGACGGCGGGGGGGACGGGGGCGTTCGCCCAGACCTGCCCCGGGGGAATCGGGCCGGCGGGGTCGGGCATGGCGGCTGATGCGGCCTGCCGGGCGGCCACGGCGGCGGGCACGCGCCTGGGCCTGCTGGGCACGACGCTGATCTACGCCTGGGCCGGGCTGCACTACCTGCTGGCGGCCTTCACCCTGCCGCGGGACATGGCCAGGGCCCTGGCGGGGCCTTCGAAAAACTGACGCGAACGTCAGATTTGACATCCGGCCGGGGCGCCCTCATTCCCCGGGGTCATGATCCCCCGCTACACCCGCAAGGAAGCCGCCCAGATCTGGGAGCCGCAGACGCGCTTCAAGATCATGTTCGAGATCGAGGCCCACGCCGCCGACAAGATGGCGCAGCTGGGCGTGATCCCCGAGGAGGCTGCGCGGGTCATCTGGGAGAAGGGCCGCGACGCCGTCTGGGACGCCGACCGCATCGACGAGATCGAGCGCGAGGTGAAGCACGACGTGATCGCCTTCCTCACCCACGTCACCGAGGTCGTGGGCCCCGAGGCGCGGTTCCTGCACCAGGGCATGACCAGCTCGGACGTCAACGACACCACCCTGGCGGTGCAGCTGTCGCGGGCCACCGACCTGCTGATCGAGGACGTCGACCTCGTACTGGCGGCCCTGAAGCGCCGCGCCTTCGAGCACAAGCTGACCCCGACCGTCGGCCGCAGTCACGGCATCCACGCCGAGCCCACCACGTTCGGCCTGAAGCTGGCCGGCCACTACGCCGAGTTCCAGCGCGCCAAGGAACGGCTGGCGATGGCCAAGTTCGAGATCGCCACCTGCGCCATCTCGGGCGCTGTCGGCACGTTCGCCAATGTGGCGCCTGAGGTGGAGGCCTACGTCGCCGAGAAGATGGGCCTGGCGGTGGAGCCAGTCTCTACCCAGGTGATCCCCCGCGACCGGCACGCGGCCTACTTCGCCGCCCTCGCCGTGATCGCCAGCTCGGTCGAGCGCCTGGCCGTCGAGATCCGCCACCTGCAGCGGACCGAGGTTCTGGAGGCCGAAGAGCCGTTCGATCCGGGCCAGAAGGGCTCGAGCGCCATGCCGCACAAGCGCAATCCTATCCTCACCGAGAACCTCACAGGCCTGGCCCGTCTGGTGCGCTCGGCCGTGGTGCCCGCTCTGGAAAATGTGGCGCTCTGGCACGAGCGCGACATCAGCCACTCCTCGGTCGAGCGGGGCATCTGCCCGGACACCACCGTCCACCTGGACTTCGCCCTGCGCCGACTGGCCGGTGTGGTTGAGCGGCTGGTGGTCTATCCCGAGAACATGGCGAAGAACCTCGACCGCCTGGGCGGCCTCGTCCACTCGCAGCGCGTGCTTCTGGGCCTGACCCAGAAGGGCCTGTCGCGGGAAGCCAGCTACGCTGCGGTCCAGCGCAACGCCATGAAGGTCTGGCGCGGCGAGGGCGCCTTCCTGGACTTCCTAAAGAACGACCCCGAGATCACCCTCTCGGACGCCGAGCTCGACCAGCTCTTCGACCTTGGCTACCACTTCAAGCACGTGGACACCGTCTTCGCCCGGGTGTTCGGCCAAGAGACTTGACCGACGCGGCGTCATCCCCTCGCCTCTCCTGTCCAGGGAAGACGAGGCGAACATGGACATGCAGGACATCCTGGCGCGCCAGAAGGCAGCTCATCTGCGGGACGGCGCGCCACCCGCCGAGGTGCGCATCGACCGCATCAACCGCTGCATCCGGCTGCTGATCGACAATCGAAGGACCATCGAAGACGCGCTAAACGCCGACTTCGGCTCGCGCTCACGGGAAGCGACCGCGTTCACGGACATCGCGGGCTCGATCGGACCGCTGAAGCACGCCAGGGCTCACCTCGCCAAATGGATGCGCCCTGAAAAGCGGCGCACCACCCCCGCCCTGCTCGGTCTTTTCGGGGCCAAGGCAGAGGTGCGCTTCCAGCCCAAGGGGGTCGTCGGGGTGATCAGCCCCTGGAACTTCCCGGTGAATCTCACCTTCAGCCCCCTCGCCGGTATTCTGGCGGCCGGCAACCGCGCGATGATCAAACCGTCCGAGTACACCCCCGCCACCTCGGAGCTGATGCGGACCATGTTCAGCTCCGCCTTCCCGGAGGAGGAGATCGCGGTTGTGACCGGAGGGCCGGAGATCGGAGAGGCCTTCGCCCATCTGCCCTTCGACCACCTGATCTTCACCGGCGGCGGCGGCATCGCCCGGCATGTCATGCGCGCGGCCGCCGACAACCTCGTCCCGCTAACCCTCGAGCGGGGGGGCAAGAGCCCGGTGATCCTCGGGAGAACGGCGGAGCTTGATGTCGCCGCCGCCCGCATCATGAATGGCAAGACGCTGAACGCCGGGCAGATTTGCCTAGCCCCCGACTACGTCCTTGCCCCTGAGGATAAGGTTGACGGATTCGTGGAGAGCGCGCGGCGAGCGAGCGCTAAGATGTTCCCGACGATCAAGGATAACCCGGACTACACCTCCATCATCGCCCAGCGGCACTACGACCGGATCGTTGGGTATGTCGAGGACGCCCGGTCCAAGGGGGCCCATATCATCGAACTCAAGCCGGAAGGCGAGGACCTCACGCAGCAGGAACATCGAAAGATCGCTCCCACTCTGATTCTCGATCCCAGCGACGATATGAAGGTGATGCAGGAGGAGATCTTCGGCCCCCTGCTGCCGGTGAAGACCTATCGCAGCATCGATGACGCGCTCGCCTACGTGAACCGGGCCGAGCGTCCGCTTGGCCTCTACTACTTCGGCGCCGACGAGGCGGAACGCGAGAAGATCCTGGCGGCGACAACCTCCGGAGGCGTCACTGTGAACGACGTCATCTTCCACGTCGCTCAGGAGGAGTTGCCGTTCGGCGGCATAGGGCCGTCGGGCATGGGGAGCTATCACGGAGTCGATGGCTTTCGAGAGTTCAGCCACCGGAAGGCCATCTACACCCAGATCAAGAAGGACATCGGCCCCCTGCAGGCAATGCGCCCGCCATATGGCTCAGCCATCCGAAAATACCTGGACGGCCAGATGAAGGCCTAGTGCTGTTCGGAAACGCATAAGGGCGCGCCGATGGCGCGCCCTTCGTCTCTGACGTCTTTCGGCGCTTCCGGGAGCTAGTTTCCGCTCTTCACGCTCTCGCGAGCCTGGGCCAGCAGCTCTGCCATCTTCATGCGAACCTCACCCTCGCTGGCGGCGACGCCGGCGCCCTTCAGATCCTCGTAGACCTTCCGGAACACGTCCTCGTCGCCCGGCAACTCCAGGTCCGACTTCACCACCGCCTTAACGTATTCGTCGACGTTCTGGAGCCCCATGAGGCCGGCCGCCCATTGGCCCAGCGCCTTGTTCCGCCGCGCATGCGCCTTGAACTCCTGCTCTTCGTCCAGGGCGAACTTCTTCTCGAAGCCCCGCTCGCGGTCGTCGAAGGTAGTCATTTCGGTCTAAAGTTCCGTAGTTCGAAGCGGGCGTTCCCATAGCCCGCGGCGCGCGCCCCCGCAATCGAAACAGGTGGGCGTCCGCCACGTTTGCGTGGACCCGCCTCATCCGCTAATTTTGCGCCGCCTGAGTTGGGCGAGACCCCTGAGTCGGAGCCGCGCGCGAGAATCAGCCGCGCGCGTTTTCGTTTCCACCGACCAGCTAGCCCTCGCCATGGAGAAGGCCCGTCGATGAGCCGCCGTAAGAAGATCTACGAAGGCAAGGCGAAGATCCTCTACGAAGGTCCCGAGCCAGGAACGTTGATCCAGTATTTCAAGGACGACACCACGGCCTTTGACGCCACGAAGAAAGCCGTGCTCGAAGGCAAAGGGGTCATCAACAATCGGATCTCCGAGTACATCATGACCAAGCTGAACTCGATTGGAGTTCAGAACCACTTCATCAAGCGGCTGAACCTGCGCGAGCAGTTGATCCGCGAGGTTGAGATCATTCCGTTGGAGGTGGTCTGCCGGAACGTAGCGGCCGGCTCCCTGTCCAAGCGCTTCGGGATCCCGGAGGGACAGGCGCTTCCGCGCTCGATCGTCGAGTTCTACCTGAAGGACGACAAGCTCCATGACCCGATGGTCGCCGAGGAGCACATCACGGCCTTCAACTGGGCGACCACCCAGGAGATCGACGACATGATGGCGCTCACTCTAAGGGTGAACGATTTCCTTACCGGTCTCTTCCAAGGCGTCGGCATCACCCTCGTCGACTTCAAGATCGAGTTCGGGCGGATCTGGGAAAACGAATTCTCCCGGATCATCCTTGCCGACGAGATCAGTCCTGACAGTTGCCGCCTGTGGGACAGTCAGACCAACGAAAAGTTGGACAAGGACCGCTTCCGTCGAGACCTGGGCAATGTCATCGAGAGCTACACCGAGGTGGCTCGCCGTCTGGGCATCATGAAGGAGATGCCCACCGTCATCCAAGGGGGCCTCCACTAGTGCGCGCCAAAGTCCATGTGTTTCTGAAGCCTGGGGTCCTCGACGTCCAAGGTAAGGCCGTAGAGCAGGCCCTCCATGGTCTGGGATGGGATGGTGTCGAACACGTCCGCGTCGGTCGCACGATCGAGTTCGACCTGAGCGGCGACGACCGAGCCGCTGCCGAGGCCGAGGTCAAGGCGATGTGCGAGAAGCTACTCGCCAACACCGTTATCGAAAGCTACCGGGTCGAGTTGGCGTGAGAGCTGCGGCGGCCGCTCTGATCACGGCCGCGCTCTGTCTTTCCGGCTGCGAGAGGTCTCAACCCGCGGACCAGCCTGACGCCGGCGTCGCGGGAGCAACCGCGCCGGCGGCCGCTTCCCCTGCGCCTAAGCCGGTCTGGGTCGAGTGGAACTCCGAGGCGGACGGCAGCCCGAGGTCCTATCAGGCCGGGCCTTTCAACGTGACCATCGCCAAGGTGGCTGCGCCCGACGGCCTGCTGCGTCCAGTCCTCACCATCTCAGATGGGGACGGCCAACCGCTCACATTGCCCGGAGCCGAGGGCGGGCTCGGTGAGGTTTCGGCCGAGTTCACCGTCGCATCGCTTGACCGCCGCACTCCGGGACCGCAACTCCTCGTTCGCACCTTCACCTACGGCGCCCACTGCTGCTTCGACTACAAGCTCGTGGAAAGACAGACTGGGGACGGCGCGCGCAGATGGGCCATCCATGACCTTGGCCAGTTCGACGGAGCGGGCATGCCTGATCCTGAGGATGTCGACGGTGATGGTCGGCTCGAGCTGGTGGGCGGCGACCAGCGCTTTCTCTACGCCTTCACAGCCTACGCGTTCAGCGCGGTCCCGCCTCAGGTGCAAGAGGTGGTCGCTGGGCGGCTTGTCGATGTCTCCGCCGATCCCCGTTACCGTCCGGCATACGCGCGGGAGGAGCCGGAGGCGCGCGCGGCCTGCGCAGCCTCAACATCCAATGAGCCGCGGCCGGGGGCATGCCTCGCCTACGCCGCGACTATGGCACGCCTGGGCCGCATCAATGAAGCCTGGCCTTTGGTCGACACTGCCGATCCAACGCCTGGCGCGCGGAGAGCCTCAAGCGACACTGCGGCCGACGCGGACTGTTGGGACGGCCGGACCTACTGCGACGGCAACCGCAAGTTGGCCATGATCTCGTTCCGCCAAAAGACGCAGCGCTTCCTCATCGACAACGGGTACCTGGACGTGAAGGCGATCAGATGAAGCGGCTTATTCCGCTGCTGTCCGCCATGATCTTGGCCGCCTGCGGGGAAGGCGCGGAGCCTTCCGTCACCTACATGGCTCTCGATTGCACCCAACCTTTCGAAGCCCAAGCGGTGGCTCTCACGGCCCAGGCCAACCTCGTGGCGGCGCCCAAGAACCCCGCCGAACCATACCGCTTCTATTCCAGCGCGGATGGCCGCACCTCCTACTTGATCACTGAGGCCACCGCCCCTGGCCACCCCGCGATCATGATGCAGCGAGCGACGGGCTCCGATGTTGTGACGACCGGCTGCCGCTATGGCGACCAGGCCAGCTACGAACAGCTGCACGCCTATCTAGACAGCCTCAAGACGTGGCGGCGGAAGTGATCCGGCCACGCTGCGACTTGACGATTCCCTCCCCCTCGACCACCTGAGCGCCATGACCAAAGCCGCCGTCATCGTTTTTCCCGGATCCAACTGCGATCGCGACTGCAAGGTCGCGGTTGAGCGCGCTACGGGCGCTCAGGTGGACATGGTTTGGCATGGCGACACCGAACTGCCCCAGGGACTGGATCTGATCGTTCTGCCGGGCGGCTTCTCATATGGCGATTATCTTCGCTGCGGCGCCATGGCGTCGCTGTCGCCGATCATGGCTGAGGTGAAGCTGGCTGCCGAGCGTGGCGTGGCCACGGTCGGCATCTGCAATGGTTTCCAAATCCTCTGCGAGGCTGGCCTTCTGCCTGGCGCCCTGCTCCGCAACGAGAAGCTCAAGTACGTCTGCAAGCCCGTCGACCTGGAGGTCACCAACTCCCAGACCCGCTTCACGGCGGGATACGCCGGCCGTCGACAGGTTTCGATGACGGTGGGTAATGGCGAAGGCAACTTCTTCGCTGACGAGCAGACGCTGGACCGCCTCGAGGGCGAGGGGCAGGTAGTGTTCCGTTATCTCGACAATCCGAATGGCTCGCTCCGCAACATTGCCGGCATCGTGAATGAGCGCGGTAATGTTCTCGGCATGATGCCGCACCCCGACCGCGCGTTCGAGGCTGAGCTAGGGTCCGCCGATGGCGCCATCCTGTTCCAGAGCGCCCTGGCTAGCGCCTAGCCAAAGCGCAGGACCGCCTATTCGCTGCGCTTGGCGCGAACACCCCGCGCCGATCCCACCTTCATGATGAAGCTACCGAGCGCGGCCCGTCGGATTTCGACCCTGGTTCCGGCCCGTGGTGGCGGCGAGATCGCCTCATTGTCGAGCTGCCGCCACACTCCCCCGTCTCTCAACTCAACGACCCACCGATCCAGGGGGTCACGATGAGCTTTCCCGACTTCGCTGACGATACTCTCCAGCGGTCCCTCATCCCCCGCCGCCCGTTCGAACAGACTTAGCGAGGGAAGGTTGAAGCCGAAGGCGCCTCGCTGCGCCGCCTGCGCCTCTTTGCGGCGGACGATACTGATCTCGCCCGACCGTACCTGCTGGTCCAGCGCCGCATAGGCTGCGTCATAGCAGGCGCTCTTTGCCGCGGGCTCTGCGAGCGCCGCGCAGTCGGATAGCCCGCCTAGCGCTTCATCCGCCGGCTGCGCCACGACGCCGGTTGCCCCGAAGATGAGAGCCGACCCGACCAATGCACTGAGAAGCAAGCCCCGCCCGTCGGTCAGCGCCCTCCCGCGTAGCATTTCCACCCTCTCCCCGCCGAGCACCGCTTTACCGCCCCGTGAGCTCTTCCAGTGTAGCGCGTATCAATGTTACGTTCGTTATTGCATCGCAAGGCCGGATTGTTACGTCGGGAGGGGGCAAAGGTGGACAGGTCCGACCCGGAAGAAAGATCCGCGCTGGCGGCTTGCGTGGACGCGCAGAGGGCGTTTCATGCACTGAGTGGCTTGGCGACGGCGAAGCGTATCGCCGGCATATCGCTCTATCTTCAAGCGACCCAGCCTCTGAATCGGGAGGCCGCCCTCTCGATCGCTGCGCAAACCTTTGAATGTTGTCCGGGTCCAAGCCGCGGCGGCCTGAAGAAGGCGGCTTCCGAGGCAAGGGCCATCCTGGAGTTCGGAGCGGCTTCTTATCTCCCTGCCGACGTGGCCATGTTGCCGGAGCAGGATCTGCTAGCGGCTATCGCCAGCGCTGTGGGGCGCGTGAAGCTGCGTGAGGTCACTCGGGCCCGAGCCGCGGCCTTGGCTGGCGGCCGTGGAGGCCGTCCGACCGCGCGCCCGACGATTGCCTACGCGGCGATGCGCAAACTGCTGAGTCTGGTCGCGAGGGGCGATGCGGCCGCGAAGGCCGAACTGTCCGCCATCCAGGATCTCATGGGGCGCCTCCGGGAGGCGGAACAGCCAGCGCCCAACCTGTGATCAACAGCCGGCCGTTTTTCGAAGCCATCCGTCCCCTCACCGCTCGCCGCTGCGGATAAACCAGCCCGTCAGCGACAGGCGCGGCTGGCTGGCGTAGGGGGCCACGGGGGCCACTGAGTGGGCCTGCGGGACACGGAAGACCGTCAGCACATTGAACCTGGGAACAAGGCCCCGGACGACATCGCCGTCGCTATCATGGAATAGCAACTGTCCGCCCCAGTCCGGGCGCCATCCGCGCGTAAAACCCAGCGTGAAGGCGGCAATGCGGTCGTCCTGGCTATGGCTGTCATCGTGCAGGGTCAGGAAGTCGCCGGGCCGGTAATGGCTAGCCTGCACACGCACGCTGTCCACCGTTTCGCCGACGATGCGCGATGCCGCCTCCAGGAACGGCCGGCTTTGAAGGAATTCCGTCACCTGCGCGATCGGCTGATCTCCTGCCCGCGCGTACTCATCCTGCAGCGCATAGCTCCGATGGACGAAGGCAAAGCCGTTGGCTGCGCGTTTGATCGTGTCTCCCAGGAATTCCCGAACCCGCGCCTCACCAAAGCGGCGGACGACCTCGTCGCTAATTACAAGCGTCTGGCCAGCCGCATCGGGCGCCACGATGACGTATGGGAGCCTCGGCAGCAGATTGCCGATCGCCTCGGCAGAAGCGGCTTGAAGAAAGCCAGCCGCCTGGACGATCCCCGTTGTCCGGTAGCTTTCGGCAAGCTCCGAGAAGGCCAAATCGTCCCGAAGTCGGATAGGCGGAAGGCTCACTTGGAATCGCTCCGGACTGGTTGCGGCTTCGGAGCCTAGCAGGCGCCATCTGCCTGCACTCAATGGCCGCTCTAGTGACGAAAATGTAACATCGGTACATTGAGTCACAGAAAAACACCGCTCCTATGTCACATGCGGTTGCATGTATCTTGACCGCAGGACGGCTTAGCCACACCCGGATAACAGAGCTCGCCAAAGGGGTTGGCGAGGGGGGCATGACCGGCGCGCCGCGAGATCCGCGGGCGCTGGCCTGCGAGCTATATCTGGAGCGTTCCAAAAATGATGAGATCGTCCATCCGTACGCGCCTTTTGGCGTCAACGGTTTTCGGGGCTGTGCTTGTCTCCTCTCCGGCGCTGGCACAGGACGTCGAGGAACTGGTGGTCACCGGTTCGCGTATCGCGCGTCAGGACCTGGTGTCGGTTAGCCCGGTCGCGACCGTTGGCGAGGCCGTCCTCGAGGCCTCGGGCGTGGTCAACACCGAGAACTTGCTGGCGACGCTGCCGCAGGCGGCTCCTGGCGTCACCGGAACGGTCAACAACGGCAATGGTGGCGTTTCCACGGTCAACCTTCGCGGCCTGGGCGCCAACCGGACGCTCGTGCTGGTTGACGGCCGCCGCCAAGTTCCGACGACCTCGTTTGGTACGGTCGACATCAACCTGATCCCGCCCGCCCTGATCAGCCGGATCGAGGTCGTCACTGGTGGCGGCTCGGCGGTCTATGGCTCCGACGCCCTTTCGGGCGTCGTCAACTTCATCCTCAAGAAGGACTTCGAGGGCTTCGAGTTCTCGGGCGGCTATGCGGCCACCGACGAAGGCGACGCGGCGATCTACACCCTGGACGCCACCATGGGCGCCAGCTTCGATCGCGGCAACGTCGTGCTGAGCCTCGGCTACAACAAGCGCGAGGCCATGTTCCAGGGCGACAGCCCGCAGAAGAAGCTTCTGCTGTCGCTCGGCGAGCCGCCGGCCAGCTCTCCGAACCGCGTGCTGATCTTCTCGGGCTCGGGGGCCGAGGAATTCGGCCGCGTGAACAACTTCGTGGCCCAGCGCTTCCCGACCCTCCCGGGCGTGAACAACAACTCGGCCAATTCGGCGCTCTTCCTAACCGACGGCAACGTGCGCCTCTACGCCGGCGCCCCGGACACCTACAATTTCGCGCCGGTGAACTACCTGCAGACGCCACAGGAGCGCTACTCGGTGACGGCCCTCGGCCGGTACGACATCACAGACACCATCGAGGCCTATGCGAAGGGTAACTTCGTCGCCAGCGAGATCACCACCCAGCTGGCTCCGACGCCCATCGGCAACCGGATCTTCCGCTTCAGCCTGGACAACAACCCGTTCCTGACGGCGGCGGCGAAGCAGGCTCTGAACACCCTCGGCTCCACGACGCCGTACTCGATCCCGGCCGGTAATCCGTCCGCCGGCACCTTCACCGACGTGGATACCGATGGCGACGGCATCTTCGATACGGTCACCGGCGTGTTCAACCGGCGCCTGACGGAAGTTGGCCCGCGCATCTCGGACTTCCAGTTCTATGGCTACCAGCTGCAGACCGGCGTCAGGGGCAAGATCGACGCGATCAACGGTTCGTGGGACGCCTACTTCCAGTACTCGGCCACTCACGGTTCAAACTCGCTGATCGGCGACACCAGCCTGGCGCGCATCCAGCAAGCGCTGCTGCTCAACGCCTCCGGTACCGGGTGCCTTGATCCGTCGGGCGGCTGCGTGCCGATCAACCTGTTCGGCAAGGGTAACATCAGCGCCGCCGCGGCGAACTTCATCTCGACGCGGATCAACTCGTCGCAGGACTACCAGCAGATCGTGGCGTCTGGCGTGGTCAGCGGGGACACGGCCAACTTCTTCAGCCTGCCGGCCGGCCCGATCGGTTTCGCCCTCGGCGCCGAGTACCGCTCGGACGAGTTCGACTTCCGGCCCAGCCAGGACCTCGCCGTCGGCAACCTGACCGGCTTCAACGCCTCTCCGCCGGTGAGCGGCTACTTCGACGTGTACGAGATCTACAGCGAAGCCCTGATCCCGCTGATCAAGGACATGCCCTTCATCGAAGAGCTGAACCTCGAACTGGCCGGCCGCCTCTCAGACTACTCCTCGCAGTCCAAGGCGACCAAGACCTACAAGGTCGCCGGGGACTGGAAGGTCATCGAGGATCTGCGGCTGCGCGCCTCCTACAACCGCGCCGTCCGCGCCCCGTCGGTGGGTGAACTGTTCCGCCCGCAGGGCAACAGCTTCCCGACTGCCACCGACCCGTGCTCGTTCCAGGGCAGCCCGAACGCCCAGGTCCGCGCGGCCTGCGTCGCCTCCGGCGTCCCTGCCGATCTGGTCGGCGTCATCCAGGCCAACTCGCAAACCCAGACGATCACCGGCGGCAACCCGGACCTCGAGCCGGAAAACGCCGACACCTACACGGCTGGTTTCGTCTGGACGCCCAGCTTCGTCCCGAACCTGGCGGTCACGGTCGACTACTTCAACATCAAGATCAAAGACCTGATCACCAGCTTCGGCAGCTCCACCGCCAACGTGCTGGCGGTCTGCTACGGCCCGATCGTCGGCGGCTCGCCCTCCTCGCCGTACTGCCAGGCCATCAATCGCCTGGCCAACGGCTCGATCCTGAACGTCTCGCTACAGGATCGTAACGTCGCCACCATGAAGGCCGAGGGCGTCGACGTCTCCGTCAGCTACCGGTTCGACGTGGCCGACCTGGGCCTCGGCGACTGGGGCACGGTGAACATGCGCACCCTCTACACGAACACGTGGGAGAACACGTTGGTCCCCGACGCCATCTCCACGCCCGTGAAGTGCGCCGACAAGTTCGGCCCGCGCTGCAACGGCGGCGGCACCGGCGTCATCCCGCGCCACAAGCTGAATACGTTGGTGAGCTGGGATTACGGCCAGTGGGGCGTCAATGTGATCTGGAACCACCTCGACGACGTCACCGACGACAACCCGGCGGTCAGCTACATCGTCGAGAAGATCGGTGCGAAGAACTACATCGACATGTCCGTCGATTTCGCGGCGACGGAGAACGTCGACTTCACCGTGGGGGTGCGGAACCTGACCCAGGAGTCCTATCCGGTCCTGGGCGGCAACGCCTCGCCCTCGAACAGCGGCTACCCGAACACCTATGACGTTCTGGGCCGGGTGTTCTTCGCGAACTTCAAGCTCCGCTACTAAGGCCGGGGGGCGACGGCCGGCGGCGAACCGCCGGCCGTTGTAGGGGGAAGGGCGCTGCAGTTCCTGGCAGCGCCCTTTTTCGTGGCCGGAGCCGTTCGGGCCGCGGATCGGCCACCGCGCTATCGCCCTTCCACGAGAGTCCCGCTATTAGGCGCCCCATGAGCGCCTCCCTTGCGAAAACCATGGCCGAGAAGGCCGCCGAGTACGGTCTGAAGCCCGAGGAATACGACCTCATCGTCAAGCGGCTCAACCGCGAGCCCAACGACGTCGAGTTGGGGGTCTTCTCGGTGATGTGGTCCGAGCATTGCTCCTACAAGAGCTCGCGCAAACACCTGTCGAAGTTCCCCACCAAGGGCCCCAAGGTGATCCAGGGACCGGGCGAGAACGCCGGGGTCATCGACATCGGCGACGGGCAGGCGTGCGTCTTCAAGATGGAGAGCCATAACCATCCGTCCTACATCGAGCCGTACCAGGGGGCGGCGACCGGCGTGGGCGGGATCATGCGGGACGTGTTCACCATGGGCGCGCGCCCGGTGGCGCTGCTGAACGCCCTCAGGTTCGGGGACCCCGAGCATCCCAAGACCCGGCGACTGCTGGCGGGGGTGGTGGCCGGGATCGGCGGCTACGGCAATTGTGTCGGAGTGCCGACTGTCGGCGGTGAGACCAACTTCCACCGGGGCTATGACGGCAACATCCTGGTCAACGCCATGTGCGTGGGCCTGGCCGACGCCGACAAGATCTTCTACTCGGCAGCCCCCGCCGCGGGGCTGCCGGTGGTCTACTTCGGCTCCAAGACCGGCCGCGACGGCATCCACGGCGCCACCATGGCCAGCGCCGAGTTCAGCGAGGACGCCGAGGAGAAGCGCCCCACCGTCCAGGTCGGCGACCCCTTCGCCGAGAAGCTGCTGATCGAGGCCACCCTCGAGCTGATGGCCACCGGCGCCGTCGCCGCCATCCAGGACATGGGCGCGGCGGGCCTGACCTCCTCCTCGGTGGAGATGGCCGGCAAGGGCGGGGTCGGCATCGAGCTCGACCTCGACCAGGTGCCCCAACGCGAAGAGGGCATGACCGCCTACGAGATGATGCTCTCGGAGAGCCAGGAGCGGATGCTGGCCATCCTCAAGCCCGGCCGCGAGCGCGACGGGCACGCCATCTTCGAGAAGTGGGGCCTGGACGCCGCCGTCATCGGCCGCACCACCGACACCGGCCGCATCGTGCTGAAGCACAAGGGCGAGGTGGTGTGCGACGTGCCGCTGGCCCCGCTCAGCGACGACGCCCCGCTCTACGACCGGCCCTGGGTGGCCCCCGCCCCGCAGCCGCGCCTGGATCCCCTCGCCGTGCCCGCCCCCACCGACTGGAAGGGCGCGGTCCTGACGCTGATGAGCGCCCCCGACATGGCCTCCAAGCGCTGGATCTGGGAGCAGTACGACCGCCACGTCATGGCCGACACCCTGGAGGACAGCGCCACCGGCGCCGACGCCGGCCTGGTGCGGGTGCACGGCACGCGCAAGGCCCTGGCCGTCACCTCGGACGTGACCCCGCGCTATGTGCAGAACGACCCCTACGAGGGCGGCAAGCAGGCGGTGGCCGAGGCCTGGCGCAACCTGACCGCCGTGGGCGCCACGCCCATCGCGATCACCGACAACCTCAACTTCGGCAACCCCGAGCGGCCCGACATCATGGGCCAGATCGTCCGGGCCATCGACGGCATGGCCGAGGCCTGCCGCGACCTGGACTTCCCCGTCGTCTCGGGCAACGTCAGCCTCTACAACGAGACCAACGGGGCGGCCATTCCCCCGACGCCGACGGTCGGCGGGGTCGGCCTGATCGCCGACTACGCCCGCCATGCCGACTTCTCCAGCCTCAAGCCCGGCGAGACCCTGGTGCTGATCGGCGAGACCCGCGGCGAGCTCGGCGCCTCCATGTACCTGCGCGAATGCCTGGGCCGCGAGGACGGCGCCCCGCCGCCGGTGGACCTGGCCGTGGAGCGCCGCAACGGCGACCTGGTGCGTGAGCTGATCGCCACCGGCAAGACGGCGACGGTCCACGACCTGTCCGACGGCGGCCTGATCGCCGCCGCCGCCGAGATCGCCCTGGCCTCCAACGTCGGCCTGCGCCTCAACGTTGCGCCCGGCCCCCACGCCCACGCCGAGCTGTTCGGCGAGGACCAGGCCCGCTACCTGGTGGCGGTGGAGGACCCGTCCGACGTGCTGTCGGCCGCCGGCGCTGCGGGCGTGCCGGCCACGGTCATCGCGGTGGCGGGGGGCGACGCCCTCACCTGCCCCGGCCTGTTCGACCTGTCCCTGGCCGAGCTGCGCGAGGCCCACGAGGGCTGGATGCCGGCATACATGGGGGCGTAGGCGCCGCTCCCCCGCCGCGCTTCACATTCCGCCGTTCCGCGTTAGGCTGAAGCCGACCTGGGGGCGGGGATGGAGAGCGACATGACTCCGCGCGGCGCGCCCATGGCCTGGTTCTGGCCGGCCTCGACTTTGGCCTCGACCTTGGCCTCGACTTTGGCCTCGACGCTGCTCACCGCTTCGGCCGCCTCGGCGGCGGACCCGCCCGGCGCGGCCACCGGCAACGCGGTCGTGGACCTGGCCCGGCAGATGGCCGCGACCCTGCCGGCCTTCCCCCAGGGCGAAGCGCTGCAGGCCCTGGTTGACGCCGCGGCCGCTCACCCGCTGGGCAGCGCCGACAACCCCGTCCGCCTGGGCAGCATCCGCGCCTCCTACGGCTATGTCGCCCGGCTGCGGTGCGCGGGCGGCGCCCGGCCGGTGGCGCTCAGCCGCACCGGCTCGTCCCCCAAGCAGCCGTTCGGCCGGATCGCCGACGTCTACCGGGTGGACTGCGGCCGCCGCGCGCCGGGCGCGGCCGACGTCCATGTGGACGCCTACCACCCCGGCCACGACGAGACCCGCGCCCCGCCCGGCTTCACCCTGGCCCGCGCCCCCGGCTGAGATTCGGAGGGGCCAGCGTGGATGGCCGCCCCGGCTGGGCCGGCGTGGAGCCGGCTCCTGTCTTCTTCGTCCTCACGGCGCACGGCGCAATTTCGTCCAATACGGCAGGCCGGGGCGGGGCGATCGTGGGGCTCAGACGAGGAGACCCACCATGCAGATGCGCCCCTGCGGACCGGACGACCATCCGGCCCTGGTCGAGGTGATCAACGCGGCGGCCCGGAAGTACGAAGGCGTGATCCCGGCCGACTGCTGGCGCTGGCCGTACATGGCGCCTGACGAACTGGCGGAGGAGACGGCCAAGGGCGTGACGTTCCTGGGCGCCTGGCGGGACGGGGCGCTGTGCGGGGTCATGGGGCTGCAGGACCGCGGCGAGGTGCGGCTGATCCGGCACGCCTATGTGCGCCCGCGTTTCCAGGGCCTGGGCCTTGGCGGGCGGCTGCTCGGGCGGCTCTGCGCGTCGGGCGACAAGCCCATCCTGGTCGGGACCTGGACGGCGGCCGACTGGGCGGTGGGCTTCTACCGGCGCCACGGCTTCTCCCCGGCCGGCGCCGAGGACGCCCGGCGGCTCCTGGCGGCCCACTGGTCGATCCCGCCCCGCCAGGCCGAGGCCTCCGTCGTGCTCGTCCGCCCGGCCCATTGAGGAGAAACGCCCATGCTCCGTTCCATCCCGACCGCCCTGGCCATCGCCATCGTCTTTGGTGCGCCGGCCCTCGCCCAGACAGCCCCCGACGCCGCGACCCCGGAGGCGGTGGTGCGGGCCTATGCCGAGGCGGCCAACCGACACGACCTGGAGGGTTTCCTGGCGCTCTACGCCCCGGGGATCCGAAAGTACCGCTTTCCCGGCGAGTTCCGGGGCGAGGGCGTGCCGCGTTATCGCGAGGCCTATGCCAAGTCCTTCGCGGCCAATCCGGACCTGAAGGTGGAGATCGTCCAGCTGATCGCCCTGGGGGACAAGGTGGTGTCCCACGACCGTGTGACGGGCCTGGCGGACGGGCGCGCGGCGGACGAGATTACCGTGTATGAGGTGCGGGACGGCAGGATCGTGAACATGGTCGCCGTGGAGCGGATCATCCGATAGCGGGCAATGGCCGAGCGGGAGCGACATTCAGCGGTGATCCACCCGCCGGCGCTCCCGGGCCTGGAGGTGGTGGACCTCGTCTCGGGGCGCAGCTTCCCCCGGCACGCCCACGACCAGTTCGGCCTCGGCGTGCTGGTGCGCGGCGCCCAGCGCTCCTGGAGCGGCCGTGGTCGCGTCGAGGCGGCGGCGGGCGATGTGATCACCAGCAATCCGGGCGAGATGCACGACGGAGCGCCGGCCGGGGGCGCCGCGCGCGCCTGGCGGATGGTCTATCTGAGCCCGGCCCTGGCGGCGCAGCACTTGGGCGCGGGCGCCGAGATCGCCCGACCGGTTATCCGCGATCGGCGGTTGCGGGACGCAGTGCTGACCCTGCTGGCCAGGGCCAGGCAGGACGCCGGCGCGGATCGACTGGCCGTGGACGAAGCCCTGGCCCACGCCCTGGCCCTGGTGGCCACGGGCTATGCCGCGCAGGGCCTGAAGGCGCCTGCCACGAACGGCGGCGTCGCCCTGGCACGGGCCCGGCTGGACGCGGACCCCGCCGCGGCGGTGAGCCTGGACGAGCTGGCGGGCCTCGAGGGCCTGAGTCCCTTCCAGCTGCTGCGCAGCTTCGCGCGCGAGCTGGGGATCACCCCCCACGCCTATCAGACCCAGCTGCGGATCCGGCTAGCGCGCCGGCTGCTCGCGGCGGGGCGACCGCCGGCCGAGGTGGCGCAGACCTGCGGCTTCTCGGACCAGAGCCACCTCAACCGGGCCTTCCTGCGCCAGGTGGGGGTCACCCCGGGCCGCTACCGGGCCGCCCTCTCCTAGCCCATCGATGGAACGCCGTTCTTCCGGGCGATTGGGACGAGTGCTACGGTCAAGGTCTTCAGCCGCCCTGCGGGCAGGCGGGCCCGCAGGTATGGAGACGGCCTTGACCAGCGCTTCCACCGACTTCGATTTCCAGATCGGCTCCTGGCGGGTGAGACACCGCCGGCTGAAGGCGCGGCTGGCGGGCAGCACCGACTGGGAGGAATTCGATGGCTCCTCCACCATGCGGACCATCCTCGGCGGGACCGGCAACATCGAGGACAACGAGATCCGGCTGCCGTCGGGGGCCTACCGGGCGGTGGCGCTGCGATCCTTCGATCCCGATCGTCGGCAGTGGGCCATCTGGTGGCTCGACGGTCGGGCGCCGCTGAGCATCGACGTCCCGGTGATCGGCGTGTTCGAGAGCGGGGTCTTAACCTTCTATGCCGACGACCAGCAGGACGGGCGCCCCGTGCGGCTGCGATTCCTGTGGCTCCAGACGGACACCGACTCGCCGCGCTGGGAACAGGCGATGTGGGTGGACGGCGGCGACAGCTGGGAGACCAACTGGACGATGGACTTCACCCGGGCCTGACCATCGCCCGCCGGCGGGCGGCTCAGCGCACGGCCTCGGGCTCGGAGGCCGGCGGCGCGGCGGCGGCCTCGCCGGCCGTGCGCCAGTCGAAGGTCATGAGGGTCAGCCGTTCGAGGAAGGCGCGGTGAGCCCTTTCGGAGCGGACCGCGCCCTCAAGGGCCGCGTGCTGCGCAGCCAGCACCGCGGTCAGGTTGGCCGGTGGGCGGCCGGTGGTCGTCGGGAAGGTGAAGTCGGCGGAGGTGGACAGCGTCCAGGCCTCGCCGACGAGCTGGTTCACCCCTGCGAGATAGTCCCGCCCGACCCTGGCCACGGCGTCGGGCGCGCCGGCATGGCGTCGCAGGGTGTGGGCGAGCAGGGCCGCTTCCATGGCAGCCACGGTCATGCCCTGGGCATAGACCGGGTTGAACCGGCAGACGGAGTCGCCGAGCGGCAGAAGCCCCTGGGGGAGCGCCTCCGGACCGAAGCGGCGCCAGGTGCTGGCCGGGAACCGATAGCGCGCCAGGCTGTCGGGCGGGGTGGCCCGGCGGAGCAGGTCAGAGATGCTGGGGGTGTTCAGGGTCTGGGCGAAGGCCAGGAACCCCGGGAGATCGCTCGGCGGCCGGTGCGGGCCGCGCCCCGCCATCAGCACCTGCCACTCCGAGGCGCCGAGGCGCATCATCATGCCGTTCCGCAGGGTCTGGGGCGGCCGGGGGTAGGTGACGAGGGTCTCGAAGTCCAGGTCGGGCGGCAGGCGGAAGACGCCGGTGGCGTAGCCGACATCCACGCCGATCGAGAGCGTCGGGGGCGGAGGAAGGCCGCAGGTTTCCAGGCAGCGCTCCAGGAGGACGCCGCCGGCCGAGGCGTCGACCACCAGGCTGGCCGGAATGGTCACAACCGAGCCCGCCGCGTCCTCGCAGGTCACCCCGATGACCCGGGCGCGGTCCTCGGCCACCAGGATGTCGGTGACCCGGGCGTGGTGGCGGATCTCGATCCGCCGGCCCCGGGGCATCTCGCCGTAGATCACCGCCTCCAGCACCGGGCGGCTGGCGGCGTAGCTGAGGAAATCGAGGTCGCGGGGCGGGATGGCGCCCCAGTCGGGCGTCTCGATCACGACGTCGCGCCCGACGCGGACCCGGCGGGCGCCGGCGCGTTCGAGAGCCGCCGGCAGGTCCGGGGCCAGGTCGGTCATGGCCCGCAGGCCCCCGGCCATCAGCATGTGGGGGTGGTGGCCCTGGGGCGCGCCGGCGCGGGGCGCAGCGGCGTCCGGCGGCCCGTCGCGTTCGAGCACGATGACCTGTTCGAAGGCCGCGGAGAGGGCCCGCGCGGCGCACAGGCCGCCTATGCCTG
This sequence comes from Pseudomonadota bacterium, assembly GCA_023412655.1. Lineage (GTDB taxonomy): Bacteria > Pseudomonadota > Alphaproteobacteria > Caulobacterales > Caulobacteraceae > Phenylobacterium. The sequence continues at coordinate 21,349 of JAEYNH010000203.1, forward strand.
CGCCGATGACGACGGCCTGGCGTCCGATCATGTTGGTCATGTGGATCTCCGGAATGCAGGCCCCGAGGATGGCGGCCGCCGGCTACCGCCCGGCTTCAGAATGGAGGAGCCCGGTTACGCCCGTAGCCGCACGGAAGCCGCCGCAGTCGATATTTGTTCTTCGTTTGTTCTTGACATGCCGAGCGACCTGGGGCAGGCTTAGGGCTGGGCGAGGCGCGCCCGGGCTTTGGAACATTTTGACATGGATAGTTCGGGCGGGGGCGGCGGCGCCCCGGCACGGGGCGAAGGCGTGCGCTTTTCAGATGCGGTGGCCGGAGAGATCATCGGGCGGGTGACGGCGGGCGAGAGCCTGGCGTCCATCAGCCGGGACGGGCGGATGCCCAGCGGCACCGCGATCCGGGAATGGCGCTACACGCGACCCGACTTCGGGGCCGCGCTGAGCGCCGCCCAGCGGCGGGCGCGGCTCGCCCGGCGCCGGATGGACCTGGCCCTGGCGGCCGAGCGTCTGATCCGGCCCCCGCGCTACGGCCCCGACCGCTGCACCTATGCGCCGGAGGTGGGCGAGGCGATCTGCACCCGGCTCGCCAACGGCGAGAGCCTGCTCTCCATCTGCGAGGACGAGGAGATGCCGGCGCCGGCCACGGTGTACGGCTGGCTGCGGCGGCATCCTGACTTCGCCGACGCCTATGCCCAGGCCCGGCAGTTCCACGCCGACTACCTGTTCGACGAGGCGCGGGAGGTCGCCCTGTCGGCGACGGCGGGCAATGTGTCGGCCCGACGGCTGCACTTCGACATCATCCGCTGGCAGGCGGCGCGGGGCGCGCCGGACAAGTACTGCGAGCGGATGCTGACCGAGGAGATCCAGTCGCGGGCGCAGCCGATGACGGTGATCGTCAAGCGGTTCACCGACCATCCCGACCAGACCGCCGAGGAGCGGGAGGCCCTGCGCCGGGGCCGGGTCGCCTGGAGCAATCAGCCGGGGGTGAAGCCCGGCGACCTGATGCCCGAATGAGCCGAGGGAGCGCCTTCCCGCCGGTGGCTGGCAGGATAAGCTGAGGCATGGACACCACCGCCCTGCCCCCTCACCTCGCCAAAGCGCACGCTCACGCCCAGGCCCTGATCGGGCAGCCGGGGTCGCGTCACGCCATCCCGACGCCGGCGGCGGTGCTGGACCTGGACGCCTTCGAGGCCAATGTGGCGCGGATGGCCGGGCGGGCGCGCGAGGCGGGCCTGGCGCTCAGGCCACACGCCAAGTCCCACAAGTGCGCGTGGGTGGCGCGCCAACAGCTGGCGGCCGGCGCGGTGGGGATCTGCTGCGCCAAGCTGGCCGAGGCCGAGGCCATGGCGGCGGCGGGGATCGGGGCGATCCTGGTGACCTCCCCCATCGCCGGCCCCGGCCCGGCGGCCCGGGCCGTGGCCCTGGCCGGGCGGTTGGCCGACTTCCGCATCGTGCTGGAC
>JAEYNH010000230.1 GCA_023412655.1 Pseudomonadota bacterium
GCCCTCAGCCCGGGCGCGCCTGGCCGCTCCGCGCCCCCCAGGCGCTGAGGCCGATGCCGGCGGCGATCAGGGCGAAGCCGGCCGCATGGAACAGCCGGAAGGACTCGCCCAGCAGCAGCACCGCCAGCAGGGCGCCGAACACCGGCTGCAGGTGCAGGAACTGGCTGGCCCTCGCCGAGCCGATCTGGTCGATGCCGCGGTTGTAGAACAGATAGGCCAGGAACGAGGGGAAGATGGCCACATAGGCCACGCCCGCCGCCGCCTTGGCCGAGAACGGCGGCGGGCGGCCGATGGCCAGGTCGACCACAAAGGCCGGGGCCAGGATCAGGGCCGAGACCGCGAAGGTGGCCCACAGCAGGCTCAGCGGCGCCACCGCCGGACGCCGGCGCAGCAGCAGCGAGTAGACCGCATAGAGCACCACGCCCGCCAGGATCAGGGCGTCGCCGGGATTGAGCCCCAGGTGCATCAGATCCCAGGGGCGGCCCCGGGTGATCACCGCCACCACCCCCAGCAGCGAGAGCACGACGCCGACGATCTCGGCCCGGCTGGCGCGCTCGCCGAACCTGGCCCACGCCATCAGCATCACCAGCGGCGGCACCGCCGCCTGCAGCAGGATGCTGTTGAGGGCGGTGGTGGTGTGCAGGCCGAAGTAGAGCAGCACGCCGAAGGTGGCGACGCCGCTGAGCGCCAGGGCCACCACCATCTTCCAGCGGCGCAGCAGCTCGGGGGCGTCGGCCTTCAGTCCGCGCCAGGCGAAGGGGGTGACGAGGGCGAGGGCCACCGACCAGCGCAGGAACGACAGCGCCAGCGGCGAGATGGCGTCGGCCATCGCCCGGCCGGCGATCGAGTTGCCGGCCCAGAACAGCATGGTCAGCGTCAGGAGCACCGGGGCCGACGCCAGGGGCGCCAGCCGCGCCCGCAGCCCGCCGGTCACGCCGGGGCGGAGGTCTCGAGCGCCAGGGCGTGCAGCTCCCCGCCCATCCGGCCCTTCAGGGCGGCGTAGACGAGCTGATGCTGGCGCACGCGCGGCAGGCCGGCGAAGGCCTTGGAGACGATCCGGGCGCGATAGTGGTCGCCGTCGCCGGCCAGGTCCTGGATCTGGATGTCGGCGTCGGGGAAGCCTTCGCGCAGGGCGGCTTCCAGGTCTTCGAGGGCCATGGGCATGGCGGGGTTCTAACCCCGCCCGCCCGCCTAGTCATCGGCCTAGTCGATGATCGCCGAATAGATGATGTTCTTCAGCTGGCCCCGGAAGTTGAACGTCGCCGACGGCATCAGCTGGGTCATGAAGACCACGCTCAGGTCCTCCTTGGGGTCCACCCAGAAGATCGTCGAGGCGGCGCCGCCCCAGTAGTAGTCGCCCTGGCCATAGCCGCCGCTCTCCACCTGGCCGAGGGTCGAGGCGAAGCCCAGCCCGAAGCCCACGCCGTCATAGGCGGTCTCGGAGAACGCCCCGATGGCCAGCTCCGTCAGCGTCCGCCCGCCCGGCAGGTGGTTCATGTGCATCAGCTCCAGGGTGCGCGGCCCCAGCACCCGGTGGCCGTCCAGCTCGCCGCCCCGCCGCAGCATCTCGCAGAACCGCAGGTAGTCGGCGGTGGCGCCGGTCAGGCCGCCGCCGCCCGACACGAACCCCGGCGGCTTCAGATAGGCCGAGGTCGCCGGATCGTCGATCAGCTCCAGCCGCTTGTCCGGCCCGCGCCGGTAGTTGGCCGCGAACCGCTCCTGCTTCTCGGGCGCCACCTGGAAGGCGGTGTCCTTCATGCCTAGGGGCTCGAAGATGGTCTCGGCCAGGTACTGCGCCAGCGGCTTGCCCGAGATCACCTCCACCAGCGCCCCCACCACGTCGGTGGCCAGGGAGTACATCCACGCCGTCCCGGGCTGATAGCGCAGCGGAACCTGGCCCATCTTGTCCAGGAAGCTCTCCATGGAATCCTGGCCGCCCACCGAGCGGATCTTCAGGGCCCGGTAGACCTGGTCGATGGGATGCTGCACCCCCACCCCGGGCAGGCCGCCGCCATAGGTGAAGCCCGCCGTATGGCAGAGCACGTCGCGGAAGGTGATCGGCCGGGCCAGGGGCTCGGTGACCATGTCCTCGCCTTCGCCCGAGACCCACACGCGGTGGTTCCGCCACGACGGCGCATAGCGCTCCACCGGGTCGTTCAGCTGGAACAGCCCCTGCTCGTACAGGGTCATCAGCGCCACCGAGGCGATGGGCTTGGTCATGGAATAGATGCGGTAGATGGTGTCGTCCCGGGTGGGCTTGCCCCGCTCCACGTCCATCAGGCCGAACGACCTGGAGTAGGCGAGGTGGCCGTGGCGGGCGACCGCCACCTGGCAGCCGGCGATCTTGCCGGGCTCCACATAGCGGCGCTCCAGGTGCTCGGTGATCCGCTCCAGGCGGCCCGCGTCCAGCCCCGTCCACTGCGAATGGGCGTCCATCGAAATCTCCCCGGGAATATGTTCTGGCTCTAATGACGCCATCATGGCCGCCGAAGCCGGAGGGGAGCAATGACCGACTTGCACGCATTGGCCGCGGACCTGGCCGAACGCCTCACCCAGTCGGGCCAGACGGTGGCGGTGGCCGAAAGCTCGTCCGGCGGCCTGGTCTCGGCGGCCCTGCTCGCGGTCCCGGGGGCCTCGAAGTACTTCCTCGGCGGGGCGGTGGTCTACACGCCCAAGGCCCGGGTGCTGTTCATGGACATCCCCCGCGAGGCGCTGGAGGGCATGCGCTCGGCCAGCGAGCCCTACGCCCTGCTGCTGGCGCGCACCGCCCGCGAGCGCTTCGGCGCCACCTGGGGCGTTTCGGAGACCGGCGCCGCCGGCCCCTCGGGCAATCCCTACGGCGATGCCCCCGGCCACACCTGCGTCGCAATCTCCGGTCCGGTGGAGGCGGTCATCACCATCGAAACCGGCGAGGCCGACCGCGCGGCCAACATGCAGGCCTTCGCCGCCGCGGCCCTCGAACTGCTCCGGCGCGGGCTGGAAGCCTAGCCGCTCAGCCCTCGCGCAGGTCGGCCCGTACCTTCGACAGGATCAGGCTGACGTGGTCGTCCACCTCGGCGACGAACGCCTGGAACGCATCGTCCGGCCGCTCGGCCGTCTCATACGGCCCGGCCAGTTGGTCGATGGTTCCCGGCAGCTCGGCCTCCAGTTCGGCGATCAGCCGGCGCAGCAGCACCTCGTGGGCCGCCAGGCGCACGCGCAGCTCGCGGTCGGGGTCTTTGGCTTGGGCGCTCATGCTCCCATGGGGCGGCCCCGCGGGCGGCCGGTCAAGCGCTACTGGCTCGCCCCCCGCGCCTCGATGGGGACGATGGCCTCCAGCACGTCGCGGCGCACCAGGTGCAGCAGGTCATAGCGGTCCAGGGTGGGGTCGATGTGCCCCGGCGCGAACTCCACCCGTGCGCCGCGCTCCACGGTCAGGCCCCCGGGCCGCGTCAGCCGCCCGTGCTCGTCGCCGAAGAAGCGATAGCCGCAACCCTCGAACCCCGCGTTCAGCGGCTGGGGCAGGGGGCCGTCCGTGGCGAACGCCTTCAGCCCCGCATCCACCGTCACCCAGTCCGGCCGGTTGGCGCTGATCACCGTGGCCGCGATGGTCAGGCTCTGGGCGTAGTCCCCCTCGGGATCGTCCCCCAGGGCGTCCCGGTATTCGCGGTCCATGAAGGCGTAGGAGCCGGGCTGCACCTCGGTCAGCACGCCCCCGGCGGCGTCGGCGGCGAAGGTGCCGGTGCCCCCGCCGGTGAGCACCTCGATGGCGTGGCCGTCGGCGCGCAGGGCCTCGGCCGCCGCCCTCAGCCGGGCCATCCCCTCGGCCACCGCCGCCGCCCGCGCCGAGGCGCCTGCCATGTGCTGCCAGTGGCCGCCATAGCCCTGCGCCCCGATCAGCCGCAGGCGCGGCTGGGCCGCCACCGCCCTGGCCACCTCCAGCGCCTGTGGCGCGTCGCGCACCCCGGTCCGGCCCAGGCCCACGTCCACGTCGATCAGCACCTGCACGGGCTCGCCCGGGCCGCCTGCCGCCTCGGCCGCGGCCGCCAGTTCGGCGGCCCCGTCGGGGTGGTCCAGCAC
>JAEYNH010000239.1 GCA_023412655.1 Pseudomonadota bacterium
GGCAAGGACCGTCGGCGCCGCGCCCCCAGCTCGTGCCCCTGGCCCAGGCCGTGGCCACCGCCGAACGCACCGTGGGAGGGCGCGCCTTCGACGCCGAGCTGGACCGGGAACGGGGCGGCGCCGTCTATGAGGTGGACGTGGCGAAGGGCGGCCGGGCCGTCGAGGTCTATGTGGACGCCGCCACCGGCCGGGTGATCAGTCGCCGCCAGCCCTCCGGCCCGCGCCTACCCTTCACCCGAGAGCATCTGAAGGTCGCCCAGAGCGCGCCGCGCAGCCTCGCCCAGACCATCGCCATGGTCGAGAAGAGCACGGGCGGGCGGGTGACCGAGATTGGCCTCGAGCGCCACGCGGGCCGCTACTACTACGAGGCCGAACTGGCCGGGGGCCGGGATCGCGAGGTGCGCGTCGACCTGCGCACCGGCGCCGTCACCCCGGTCAGGAACCGCTAGCGACAGCGGCCGGGAGGACTGATCGGCCGATCAGGCCATGCCCAAGCCTGATCGGATGCCGCCGGGCGCGGCCGGCCGGCGAGGGTCTTGAGCGCGGCTGCCAGCCGCGCCAGTGTGCCGCCCCCACCGGCGTCCTCGCCGGAGGATCGCCGCCGAGCCCCCTTCCATGACCGCGTTTCATCACCTGCTGGCCAACAATCTGGTGGCCAACATCACCAACTTCACGGTCTGGTTCGCCGTCACGTTCTGGATCTACCTGGAAACCAGGTCGGTCTTCGCCACCGGCATGATCGCGGGCATCTATCTGGTGCTCACCGCCGGGTTCGCCATCTGGTTCGGCAGCCTCGTGGACCACCACCGCAAGAAGCGGGTGATGCTGGGTTCCAGCGCGGCCTCCCTGGTCCTCTACGCCCTGGCGTTCGCCGCCCATCAGCTGGCCCCGGCGGGTGCGCTGCGCGATCCCTATGGCGCCCCGCTGTGGATCTTCGTCGGCCTAGCCATGCTCGGCGTCATCGCCGGCAACATCCGCAGCATCGCCCTGCCCACCCTGGTGACCGCCCTGGTCCCCGCCGATCGCCGCGACCGCGCCAACGGCCTGGTGGGCATGGTCACCGGGGTCGGCTTCCTGACCACCTCGGTGATCAGCGGCTTCCTGGTGGCCGGCGGCGGCATGGTGGCCACCCTCGCCTTCGCCCTCGCCTTCACCGTCCTGGCGTTCGGCCATCTCGCCGTGGTCCGGGTGGAAGAGCCGCCCCCCGAGGCCCACGCCCAGCAAGGGCCGAGGCAGGTGGACCTCGCCGGCACGATCCGCGTGGTGGCCGCAGTGCCCGGCCTATTCGCCCTGATCTTCTTCGCCGCCTTCAACAACCTGCTGGGCGGCGTCTTCATGGCCCTGATGGACGCCTACGGCCTGTCGCTGATGGAGGTCCGCGCCTGGGGCCTGCTGTGGGCCTGCGTCTCCTGCGCCTTCATCGTCTCGGGGATCGTCATCTCGCGGACGGGCCTCGGGAAGAACCCACTGCGCACCCTGCTGATGGTGAACGTGGCGACCTGGGCGGCGGCGGCGGTGTTCACCCTGCAGTCCTCCGTCATCCTGCTCGCCGCTGGCTGCCTGGTGTGGCTGTTCCTCGGCCCCTACGCCGAGGCCGCCGAGCAGACCACCCTGCAGAAGGTGGTGCCCTACGAGCGCCAGGGCCGGGTGTTCGGCTTCGCCCAGTCCGTGGAGCAGGCCGCCGCGCCCCTGACCGCCTTCCTGATCGGCCCGTTCACCCAGTTCGTGGTGATCCCGTTCATGACCGACGGGGCGGGCGCCGCCGCCATCGGCGACTGGTTCGGGCGGGGCGCGGACCGCGGCATGGCGGTGGTCTTCACCATCGCCGGGGTCCTTGGCGTGGTGGTGGCGGTCCTGGCGCTGAACTCCCGGCCCTACCGCCAGCTCTCCGCCGCCTATCTGACGGAAACCGCGGCCTAAGCGCCGCGACGTCGTCCCGGCCGGGCGGGTGGCCGGTCCGGGACGTCTCGTTCGGGCTGGTCGTTAGGCCTTGGCGCTCGCCACCCAGCGGTCCACGCGCGCCTCGAGCACGTTGAGCGGCAGGGAACCCGCGCCCAGCACCGCCTCGTGGAAGCCCTTCAGGTCGAACTTCGGCCCCAGCGCCTGCTGGGCCTGTTCCCGGAGCTGCAGGATCTTCACCATGCCCACCTTGTACGAGGTGGCCTGGCCGGGATTGACGAAGTAGCGGCGGATCTCCGAGCGGATCTTGCCCAACGGCTGCGGCGAGTTGGAGCTGTAGAACTCCAGCGCCTGCTCCTCGCTCCAACCCTTGGCGTGGATGCCGGTATCCACCACCAGCCGGATCGCCCGCCAGATCTCCCGCCCCAACCGGCCGAAGTCGCTGTAAGCGTCTTGATACAGCCCCGCTTCCTTGGCCAGTTGCTCCACATAGAGGCCCCAGCCTTCGATGTAGGCGCCGTAGCCGTACTGCCCCCGGAACTTCGGCGCGCCGGTCATCTCCTGCGCCAGCATGATCTGCATGTGATGGCCCGGCCAGCCCTCGTGGTAGCTGGTGCCCTCGATCTCATAGATCGGCGTGGCCCGGGTGTCGGCCAGGTGGACGTAGAAGATGCCCGGCCGAGAGCCGTCCGGCGCGCCCGAGCTGTAGTGGGCCGCCCCGCCCGGCTCCTCCCGGAAGCTCTCGACGCGCTTGACCACCAGCGGCGCCTTCGGGATGCGGGCGAAGTACTTCGGCAGCACCGCGTACATGCCGGCGAGATAGTCCTCCGACATCTTCAGGTAGCGCGCGCGGCCGGCGTCGTCGTTGGGCACATAGAAGCGGTCGTCCGTGCGCATGAAGACGAAGAACTCTTCCAGCGTGCCCGCGAAGCCGATCTTGGCCTTCAGCTGCTCCATCTCGCCGCGGATGCGCTTCACCTCCGAAAGGCCCAGGTCGTGGATCTGGTCGGCGGTCATGTCCGTGGTGGTCTGCTGGCGCAGCATGGCGTTGTAGAAGGCCGCGCCGTCCGGCAGGGCGCCCGCGCCCTTGGCGTCCGACGTGGTGTTGGCCACATCCGAGGCCAGCCATGCCGCCAGGCGGTCGTAGGCCGGCTTCATGGAGGCGGTCATGGCCTCGGCCAGGGCCTTGCTCAGGCGTTCGGCCTCGGCCGGGGGCAGCTTGAGCGCCGCGATCTTCGCCTTGCCGTCAGCGAACAGCGCCGAATCCTCTCCCGCGCCCGGAGTGAACGGCGCACCGGCGGTGAGCCGCGTCACCTCCTCGGCCGACTGCTCGTACGAGAACCGGGGCATGCGCACGCCCATCGCCGCGGCTGCCTTGGCCCGCTCCAGCTGGACATCCAGCGATGGGCCGATCTGGGCCACGCGGCTGATGTAGGCTTCCATGTCGGCCGGGGTGTCGACCCGGTGCTGGTTGATCATGAAGTTCGGCAGGCGCGTGTGGTAGCCGCCGCGGTCGAAGATGTAGCGGTGCCCGCGCCAGCGGTAGGCCTCCTCGGCCCGGCCCAGTTCCAGCACCCACATGTCGAACGAAACCCGCGCATCGTCCGACAGCTTGGCCGGATCGAACCGGCGCTTCATCTCGGCGACGCTGCGCCGGCGCCACTCCAGCCGCTTCAGCTCGGCCGCATCGCTGCGGTCGGTGAGCCGGTCATACTGTTCCTTGCGGCCCTGGCCGGTGAGCCGCATGGGGTCCATGGCCAGCTCGGCCTCGAACTCGCCGTCGAGATAGGCGGTCAGCTGGCGGTCCAGGTCGCTCTGCGCCGCCGCGGCCACCGGCGTCAGAGCCGTGGCCGCCGCCAAGCCCGCGATGAAACCTTGGCCGAATTGGCGCCGGGAAAGCCGCATATTTGGTATCCTGTGAAACTGTTGTGGTGAAGCTAGCGGCCTTTGCCGCAGCTGCAACCCGGCGCGACCATAGGCGTCGCCGCCCGCCCCGGAGGCGCAGCAAGCGCCCTATGCTCAGACCCCCTGGGCGCGGCGCTCGGCCAGGCCCAGCCGGGCCAGTTCGTCAGCCCGCTCGTTCAGCTCATGCCCGGCATGGCCCTTCACCCAGCGCCAGTCCACCTGGTGGCGGGCGCGGGCGGCGTCCAGCCGCTTCCACAGGTCGTCGTTCTTCACCGGCTTCTTGTCGGCGGTCAGCCAGCCGCGCTTCTTCCAGCCGTGGATCCACTCGTGGATGCCCTTCTGGACGTACTGGCTGTCGGTGTGCAGCTCGACCCGGCAGGGCTTCTTCAGCGCCTCCAGGGCCTGGATCGCCGCCATCAGCTCCATGCGGTTGTTGGTCGTCCCCAACTCACCGCCCCATATCTCCTTGCGGTGATCACCCGAGAGCAGGATCGCGCCCCAGCCGCCCGGCCCGGGATTTCCCGAGCAGGCGCCGTCCGTGTAGATCACCACCTGCGGGGTCATGCCGTCTGGCCGAACAGCACCAGATCGCGTGAGCTGCGGTGCACCGCCAGCTTGCGCTCGTACTCCAGGGGATCCTTCGGCTTCACCAGCGCCCCCGCCGGGGTCGCGCCCCAGTCGTGGAGCCGGGTCAGGAAGAACCGCATGGCCGCCCCATGCGCCAGGATCGGCAGGGCGTCGCGCTCGGCCGGGCTCAGCGGGCGCTTCTGCTCGTACCCGGCCACGAAAGCCCGGGCAGCGGTGATGTTGAAGCTGCCGTCGGGCTCGAAGCACCAGGCGTTCAGGGCGATGGCCACGTCGTACGCCAGGGCGTCGTCGCAGGCGAAGTAGAAGTCGATGGCGCCGGCGAACTCCGGCCCGCGGAAGAAGACATTGTCCGGGAAGTAGTCAGCGTGGATCACGCCCTCGGGCAGGCCCCGGGGCCAGCGCTCGGCGATGCGCGCCAGGTCGGCCTCGATCACCGCCGCCAGGCCGGGCTTCAGCCCCTCGGCCTCAGCCTTCAGGTTCTCGAACATCGGCGCCCACGCGTGCTGGCCCAGGTCGTTGACCCGATGCATTGGGAAGTCCTGAGCCGCGAGGTGCAGTTCGGCCAGGCCCCGGCCCGCCTCCCGGCAGTGGGCCACGGTGGGCCGCCGCACCGACAGGCCGGTGAGGAACGAGACGATGGCGCAGGGCTTGCCGCGCACCCGCTTCAGCAGCTCCCCGTCCCGGGCGGCGATCGGCGTGGCGCTGGGATAGCCGTGCTCGGCCAGCCAGCGCATGAGTCCCAGGAAGAACGGCAGCTCTTCGGGTCGCACTCGCTTCTCATAGATGGTCAGAAAGTAGCGGCCGGTGACGGTCTCCAGCAGGAAGTTGGAATTCTCCACGCCTTCGGCGACGCCCTTGAACGACAGCGCCTGCCCGAGGTCGTACTGGGCCAGGAGCTCGGCAAGCTCGGCGTCGGTGATGTCCGTGTAGACCGCCATGGCGCCCGCATGGGGGAGGTTGCCGACGCGGTCAAGCCTCCTGCCCGCCGCCCTTGCGCCTCAGCCGGCCGCCAGCTGCCGCGGCAGCTTGAACGTCACCGTCTCCCGGGCCACCTCGGCCTCTTCCAGCATCACTTCGAACCGTTCGGCGAGACGGTCCAGCAGCCCCTGGACCAGCACCTCGGGGGCCGACGCGCCGGCGGTGACCCCCACGGTCCGGGCGCCTTCCAGCCAGGCGAAGTCCAGGCCGCCGGCGTCGTCGATCAGATAGGCCGCGGCGCCCGAGCGCCTGCCCACCTCGGCCAGACGCACGGAATTCGACGAATTGGCGCTGCCCAGCACCAGCAGCACATCCGCCCGTCCGGCGATGGCCTTCACCGCCTCCTGGCGGTTGGTGGTGGCGTAGCAGATGTCTTCCTTGTGCGGGGCGGCGATGGCCGGGAAGCGGGCCCGCAGCGCCTCGACGATCTCGGCGGTATCGTCCACGGACAGGGTGGTCTGGGTGACGAAGGCCACGTTGGCCGGGTCCTTCGGCGTGAACGCCCGGGCGTGCTCAACGGTCTCGATCAGCTGGACCGCGCCTTCAGGCAACTGGCCCATGGTGCCCACCACCTCGGGGTGACCGGCGTGACCGATCAGCACGATCTCCCGGCCGGCGTCGTAATGCCGCTGGGCCTCCACATGCACCTTGGAGACCAGGGGGCAGGTGGCGTCCAGGTACAGCATCCGCCGCGCCTTGGCCGCCGCGGGCACCGCCTTGGGCACCCCGTGCGCCGAGAACACCACCGGACGGTCCTCGGGACACTGGTCCAGCTCTTCGACGAACACCGCGCCCAGCGCCTTGAGCCGGTCCACCACGTGGCGGTTGTGGACGATCTCGTGCCGCACATAGACCGGAGCGCCATAGGTCTCGATGGCCCGTTCGACGATCTGGATCGCCCGGTCCACGCCCGCGCAGAAGCCGCGTGGACTGGCCAGAAGGACGGTGAGCGGGGGGCGCGTCGACATGGCCGCGAACTTAGGGCCTGGGACGCGTCGGCGCCACCCGACCTTACGCCGCTAGAAGAGACCGGCCCGCTGGGCGATCACAACGGCCGCGATGATCAGGATCAGCGCCTGGATGATCATGCCGAACGGCGAGGGGAGCGGCAGCTTCTGAACCGCCCAGGCGATGAGGGCGGCGACGATCAGGACGATGAGCGCGAAGACGAGTATCGACATGCGGGGGCTCTCCTTGGGGACCGGCTTGGCCGGGGGCGGTTGCACAGCGCATGGTGGAGCTTTGCGTTCCCTCGACCTTCGAGCGGGCGCGCGCCTGAGCCGCGTTGCCGCCGCAATCGTGAGGCTGTAACTAGGCCTGGACTGCGCGGGCCCTTCCGCGCCCCTCAAAGACTTCCGAGACGCCTCCCCATGCGCCGCAATCTGTTCGCCGTCGCCCTTCTCGCGGCCGCCCTCGCCCTCCCGCACGCGGCCGAGGCCCAAGGCCGCCGGGGCCAAGACCAGCAGCAGCAACAGCAGGACGACGCGGCCAAGCGCCGCAAGCGCGACGCCGAATGGGGCAACCGCCAGGCGCCGCTGCCAGCCCTGCGCAACGCCGGCCCCTGCCCGTTCGTGAAGACCCTGTACGACGCCGCCCGCTACGTCGAGTTCAAGGACAACCGCGAAGCCTCGGCCAATGTGGGCTTCTCGGGCGAGATCCAGGGCATCTCCGCCGGCTGCCAATACAAGGACGCTGACCCCATCGAGGTCGCCGTCGAGGTGCTGTTCGAACTGGGCCGCGGGCCCCAAGCCGAGGGCCGCAGCAAGACCTACCGCTACTGGGTGGCCGTCACCGACCGTAACCGCTCAGTCCTCGAAAAGCAGACCTTCGACCTGCCGGTGACCTTCAAGGAGGGCGAGGATCGCACCTATGTGCGCCAGACCCTGAACCGCATCGTCATCCCCCGGGCCGAGATGACCACGTCGGGTTCGAACTTCGAGATCCTGATCGGCTTCGAGGTGACGCCGCAGATGGCCGCCTTCAACCGCGAGGGCAAGCGCTTCCGGCTCAACGTCGGCGCCCAAGCCGCCGCCCCGTCCGACACCGCCGGCAACACCCAGCCGCAATGAGCGATCTGAAGTCCGCCTTGGGCGAAGCGGTCGAGGCCGCCTTCGCCGCCGAAGGCGTTCCCGCTGAACTGGCCCGCGTCACCGCCTCCGACCGGCCCGACCTCGCTGACTTCCAGTCGAACGGCGCCCTGGCCGCGGCCAAGCGCGTCGGCCGCAATCCGCGCGAGATCGCCGCCGCCGTGGCCGAGCGCCTGCAGGGCGAGCCGCGCCTGGCCTCGGTCGAGATCGCGGGCCCCGGCTTCCTGAACCTGAAGGTGGCCGACGCGGCCCTGGCCGCCCGGGCCGACGCCATCGCCGCCGACGAGCGCGCCGGCGCCGAGCGCCTGGCCCATCCGCGCCGGGTGATCGTCGACTACGGCGGCCCTAACGTGGCCAAGCCGATGCACGTGGGCCATCTGCGCGCCTCGATCATCGGCGAGAGCATCAAGCGCCTCTACCGCTTCCGCGGCGACGAAGTGATCAGCGACGCCCACTTCGGCGACTGGGGCTACCAGATGGGCCTCTTGATCGGCGCCGTCTGCGACGAGAACCCCGACATCGCCGAGCTGGTGGAGAGCCTGGACGACAAGGACGCCACGATCCCGGCGGCGTTCCAGCGGATCACCCTGGCCGACCTCGACCGCCTCTATCCCCAGGCCGCCGCCCGGGGGAAGGAAGACCCCGCCTACCGCGACCGGGCCCGCAAGCTCACCGCCGACCTCCAGGCGCACAAGCCCGGCGCCTATGTCCTGTGGCGGCAGTTCCGCGCCGTCACCCAAGTCGCCCTGGAGCGCGACTTCCACGCCCTGGGCGTCGACTTCGACTGGTGGAAGGGCGAGTCCGACGCCGATCCGCTGATCCCCGAGATGGTCGCCGACCTCGAGGCCAAGGGTCTGCTGGTCGACGACCAGGGCGCACGCATCGTTCGCGTCGCCCGCGAGGGCGACAAGCGCGAGCTGCCCCCCCTGCTGGTGGTCTCGTCCGAAGGCTCGGCCATGTACGGGACCACCGACCTGGCCACCATCCTCGACCGCAAGCGCGAGTTTGACCCGGATCTGGTGATCTATTGCGTCGACCAGCGCCAGGCCGACCACTTCGAGATCGTCTTCCGGGCCGCCTACCTGGCCGGCTACGCCGCCGAGGGCCAGCTGGAGCACATCGGCTTCGGCACCATGAACGGCGCAGACGGCAAGCCCTTCAAGACCCGCGAGGGCGGCGTCCTCAAGCTGAACGACCTCATCGAGATGGCCCGCGGCAAGGCTCGCGAGCGCCTGCACGAGGCGGGCCTGGGCGAGAACCTGCCCGAGGCCGAGTTCGAGGACATCGCCGGCAAGGTGGCCGTGGCCGCCCTGAAGTTCGCCGACCTGTCCAACTTCCGCGGCACCTCCTACGTCTTCGACCTCGACCGCTTCACCAGCTTCGAGGGCAAGACCGGCCCCTACCTGCTGTACCAGGCCGTTCGGGTGAAGAGCCTGCTGCGCAAGGCGGCCGACGAGGGCGCGGCGGCTGGCGGCAGGGTGGTGGTGTCCGAGCCGGCCGAGCGCGACCTGGTGCTGACCCTCGACGCCTTCGAGACCGCCCTGCAGGAGGCCTACGACAAGAAGGCTCCCAACGCCGTGGCCGAGCATGCCTACCGGCTTAGCCAGGCCTTCTCCAAGTTCTACGCCGCTTGCCCGATCCTGGTGGCCGAGCCGCCTCTCAAGGCCTCGCGCCTGACCCTGGCCGCAGCCACGCTGAAGCAGCTGGAGCTGGCCCTGATGGTGCTGGGGATCGAGACGCCCGAGCGGATGTAGCGGGCGTTCGTGAGGCGGAGGATCACTCCTCCTCTCGCCGCCCCTCGGCGCGCCGCTCCTGGTCCGCCCGCCGCGTCAGCCTGAGCCACAGCAGGATGGCGAACACCACTACGACGGCGGCCACCAGGGCCGTCAGCCACCAGAACGTCTCGTGAGAGCCGGTCATGCGGTCACGCGTCTCCCGTCTTCCCTTAGGGAACGCCGCAATGACGACCGAAGTTCGGCGTTCGCAAGCGCGACATCCTAGCGCCGCGCCCGGGCGTCGGCGGCAGCCGCCTCAAGCCGGCGTATGCGGGCCTCGTAGAGCTCCGCCAGCATCGCCGGATCCTCGATGCCGTTCCTTGCGTCCCGCCAGGCCAGCTGCCGCTGCCGCAGGAGGCCCTTCTCCGCATGCGCCTTCAGGGCCTCGGCATAGGCCCGCCGAAGGTCCCGCTGCAGCCGCTTCAGCTCGGGGTCGGCGCAGATCGTCCGGTCGGCGGGTGTCGGCTGGGCCGCGCAGGCCGGATCGCCC
>JAEYNH010000026.1 GCA_023412655.1 Pseudomonadota bacterium
TTCGAACTGGCGGCTCGCGACGGGCTGCGGACCGCGGAGCTGATCGCGGTGGCCGGCGCGGCGGACTATTGGCGCCGACTGGGCTTCGCGGAGGCCGAGGCGCCGGCGGTCCTGGCGGTCAAGGTCGCCACCTATGGCCCGCAGGCCCGCTGGATGACGCGGCCGATCGTCGCGCCGGAGGAGCCGCGGGCCCCCGGCACATTCAGATAAGGGCGCACCCCGCGCAGCCCGAACACCGAGGCGCCGGAGGGCCGTGCGCGTGATCACCGGCGTGAGGGCCGCCAGCATCACCGCCGCCCGCCGCACGTGGGAAACTTCGAACAACCGGTACCGGCGGGAGCCGAAGCGCCCTAAACCGATGCCTAGTAAGGGTCTCCAGGCTGGCGCGGCGCGCGGGCGGGAAGGCCAGTCATACCCCGCAGAAAGCGAGCGTTCATGAGCAGCGTCGTCAGCGTAAGCGCGACCACCGCAGACGGCCCCTATGGCGTGGGCCAGACCATCAACATAGCCGTCACCTTCGACGATCCCGTCGTCGTCGAGGGGCCCGATTGGCCGACGCTGAGCCTCTCCACCGGCGGCGTGGCGACCTACCAAACCCTGAGCAGCGCCACGACACTGACGTTCGCCTATACCGTGCAGGCTGGACAGACCTCCGCGGACCTGGACTACGCCGGGCTCAACGCCCTCACGGGCGATATCCGAGACACCAGTTCAGCGCCCGCCGACCTGACACTGCCGGTCCCTGGCGCGGCGGGTTCGCTGGGCGCCAACAGCGCCATCGTGATCGACACGACCGCTCCGACCCTGGCGATCACCAGCAACGTCAGCCAGCTGAAGGCCGGCGAGACCGCGACCATCACCTTCACCTTCAGCGAAGACGTTCAGGCGTTCACGGCCGCCGATGTCGTCACCAGCGGCGGGACCCTGGGCACCCTCAGCGGTTCCGGGGCCTCCTACACCGCAACCTTCACCCCGACCGGCAACTCAACCGGCGCCGCCAGCATCACCGTCAAGCCGGGGGTCTACACCGACCTGGCGGGCAACAGCGGCGCGGGCGGGAACTCGCCAGCCCTGACGTTCGACACGCTCCGACCTTCCCTGGCCCAGGCGATCGCCATCTCGGACACGGCCTTGAAGATCGGCGACACGGCGACCGTCACCTTCACGTTCAGCGAGGCGGTCACCGGCTTCACGGTCGGCGACGTCACCGTCCCCAGCGGTAGCCTGTCCGGGCTGGCGAGCAGCGATGACGGCGTCACCTGGACCGCCACCCTGACGCCCGCCGGCGCCACCAGCGACGCCACCAACGTCCTGACCCTCAACTACGCCGGGATCACCGACCTGGCGGGCAACGCCGGCGTCGGCACGGCCCAGTCCGGCAACTACGCCGTCGACACGATCCGCCCGAGCCTGGAAAGCGCGATCACCATTTCGGACACCACGCTGATCGCCGGCGAGACCGCGACCGTCACCTTCACGTTCAGCGAGGCGGTCACCGGCTTCACGGCGGACGACGTCACCGTCCCCCACGGTAGCCTGTCCGAACCGGGGAGCAGCGATGGCGGCGTCACCTGGACCGCCACCCTGACGCCCGCCGGCGCCACCACCGCCGCCACAAACGTCCTGACCCTCGACCACACCGGGATCACCGACCTGGCGGGCAACGCCGGCGTCGGCTCGGCGACTTCCGGAAACTACGCCGTCGATACGGTCGGACCGAGCCTGAACGGGATCGCCATCTCGGACACGGCCTTGAAGATCGGCGACACGGCGACTGTCACGTTCACGTTCAGCGAGGCGATCACCGGCTTCACGGCGGACGATGTCACCGTCCCCAACGGGGATTTGTCCGGGCTGGCGAGCAGCGACGGCGGCATTACCTGGACCGCAACGCTTACGCCCAACAGCTCAACCACCGCCGCCACAAACGTCCTGACCCTCGACCACACCGGGATCACCAACCTGGCGGGCAACGCCGGCGTTGGCACCGCCGACTCCGGCAACTACGCCGTCGACACGGTCCGCCCGAGCCTGGCCAGCGCGATCACCATTTCGGACACCACGCTGATCGCCGGCGAGACCGCGACCGTCACCTTCACGTTCAGCGAGGCGGTCACCGGCTTCACGGCGGACGACGTCACCGTCCCCAACGGGGATTTGTCCGGGCTGGCGAGCAGCGACGGCGGCATTACCTGGACCGCAACGCTTACGCCCAACAGCTCAACCACCGCCGCCACAAACGTCCTGACCCTCGACTACACCGGGATCACCGACATGGCGGGCAACGCCGGCGTCGGCTCGGCCGACTCCGGCAACTACGCCGTCGACACCACGGCCCCCCCCCCACCGCCGCCGCCGCCACCGGGGCCGGGGCCGGGGCCCGACCCGGACGCGATCGTGGTGAGCCCTCCGTCCGGCGGGGACGGGCTGTTCGAGATCGGCGGCAACGAGGCCCCGAACCTGATCGACCTGACGCAGGTCATCCCCGGCGGGGCGGGCGCCATCGTCATGGCGGGCGGCGGGACCGACACCGTGCTGGGCGGCCTGCACAGCGACTACCTGCACGGCGGGACCGGCGACGACAGCATCGCGGCGGGAGGCGGTCTCGACACCGTCCGCGGCGGCCAGGGCGACGACTGGCTGCACGGCAACGCCGGCGAGGACGTGCTGTTCGGCGACCTGGGCGGGGACATCATGCACGGCGGCCGGGGAGCCGACATGGTGCATGGCGGCGCCGGGGCCGACACCCTATTGGGCGACGCCGGCGACGACGTGGTGCGCGGGGGCCAGGGCGACGACGTGATCTTCGGCGGCGAGGGCGACGACCTCATCTCGGGCGACCGGGGCGACGACACCCTGGTGGGCGGCGCCGGAGCCGACACCTTCTCCACCTTCGGCGACGCCGGCCTGGACGTGATCACCGACTTCAACGCCGCCGAGGGCGACCGCCTGCGGATCGAGGACGGGGCGAGCTATGCCGTGCGGCAGGAAGGCGCCGATGTGATCGTCGAGGTGGCCGGCGGCGCCCGGGTGGTGCTGCTGGACGTGCAGCTCTCCACCCTGGGCGACGGCTGGATCGTCTGACCCGGCGGCGGGCTCAGGCGGGGACGTAGGTGAGCCGCACCGCGTCCTCGCCGATCAGCTCGTGGGAAACCAGGCGCAGGGGTGGCCGGGGCCCGGCGAAATAGGGCTTGCCGCCGCCGCGCACGAAGGGCCGGAGGTAGAGCCGGTACTCGTCGAGCAGGCCGTACTGCGCCAGGCTGGCGGCGAGCTCGGGACCGGCCACGTCGAACTCGCCCTCCATCTCGGCCTTGAGCCGCCGGACCGTGGCCTCGACATCGTCCGCGACCAGGGTGGCGTTGGGCCCCACAGACTCCAGGGTGCGCGAGAACACCCATTTGGGCCTGGCCCGCCAGGCCTCGGCGTAGTCGCGCTCGACCTCGCCCCATTCGGGACGGTCCTCGTCCCAGTAGCGCATCAGCTCGTAGAGCCGCCGGCCGTAGAGGCAGCCGGCGAGGCCGCGGACGTGGTCGTTGAAGTGGCGGTGCAGCACCGGCCCCGGCATCGGCAGGTCGAGCTCGCCGTCGGGCCCGGCCACATAGCCGTCCAGGGACTGCATCATTCCGAACACGAGCCTGGCCATGGTCCCCTCCTGTCCCGCGTCTGACGGCGGCTATTCCGAGCGCTTCAGCAGGTCGGCGAGTTCGTCCTGCCAGAGGATGGCCCAGGTGTGGCTGCCGTGGCCGCGGGTCTGGGCGGTGGCGGGCAGCAGGATGAAGCGGGTGGTGGGCAGGCGCCTGGCGGCGGCCTCGGCGAGGCCCAACTCGGGCGGGTTGATGAAGTCGTCCGCCGAGTTCACCCAGGTCATGGGCGCGGTGATCTTCTCGAGGTCCTTCGAGGGATCGTAGGTGCGGGACGAGGCGACCTGCCAGATGAAGTCGTTGGCGTCCATGGTCGCCACGCGGCGCGGCAGCTCCCGGGCCAGCCAGGCGTCGGCGGCGGCCCCGGTCGGCATCTGCTGCTGCCATGGGATGGGCGAGGAGCCGGCGAGGATCAGCAGCATGGACGCGGCGCGCAGCCCCTGCTCGGGCTGGGCCTGGTAGTCGCCGCCCTGATAGGCCGGATCGGAGGTGATGGCGTTCATGGCCATCTGGCGCCAGACGCGGTTGCGGCCGGCGATCTCCACCGGCTGGCAGCCCATGGGCATCAGGGCCTTGGCGCCCTCAGGCCACTGGGTCGCCCACATGAAGCCGTGCATGCAGCCCATGGACGTGCCCATGATCAGGCGCAGCTGCTTCACGCCCAGCTTCTCGGTGACGAGGCGGTGCTGGGCCTCGACCATGTCGGCGTAGTCGTACTTCGGGAACCTGGCCCGCAGGCCGTCCGAGGGCTTGGACGAGCCGCCGTGGCCGATGTTGTCCGGCAGGATGATGAAGTACTTGGCCGGGTCGAGCAGGGCGCCCGGGCCGAACAGCATGGCGAACTGCGGGGCCAGGAACTGTTTCCCCGAGCCGCCGGTGCCGTGGAGGATGAGCACGGCGTTGTCGATCTCGCCCTTGGCGTTGCGGTGCGGGGTCCCCAGGGTGTGATAGCGCAGGCGCAGTTCCGGCAGGGTCTCACCGCTCTGGAACCGGAAGTCCCTGACGATCCAGTCCTGGGTGGTGGGCTGAGGCGCCGCCAGGGCGGCCGTGACGGCGGAGAACGCGAGGGCGAGGCCGGCGAGGACGGCGGAGAACTTCATTCGGGAACCTTCAGACCACAGCAAGCGGGGTTGGCGCGTCGTGGCTGGCGGCGACGCGGGACTGGAACCAGGCGATGCCCGCCTCGTGCTTCGGCGACAGCACGCCGGCCCGATAGACGCCGGCGTCCAGGTTGCGCTGGACCATCTCGCAGATGTCCTTGTCCTGGGCGGTGACGCGATCGGAGACGACGAACATCTCGGCGAGTTCGGCCAGCTTCGACGGATCGAAGAAGTAGAAGTAGTCGAGGCGGGTGCTCTCGGGCCCCGTCGCCGTCATCCGCTCGACCATGTAGCCGTGGCGATAGGTGTTGATGGCCAGGTTCGGCCACATCCAGGCCCAGAGGCCGGCGTTGACGCTGCCGTCCCGGGCCGGCGCGGCGTGGAAACAGAGGTCGCCGTCGATCTCGACGCTGTAGTCCTCGACCACGATGTCCTGCTCGAACTCGGGATGGACCATGGGCAGGTGATAGCCCTCGAGGTAGTTCTCGACGTAGGTCTTCCAGTTGCAGGCGATGTGGTGGGTGCGCCGCTCGGTGAGGCCGTACTCGGGAAGCCCGGCGGCCCAGCGGGCGTCGAGGGGGGCCAGCATGTCGGCGAGCGGGGCGGCGGCCATGTCCAGGTTGACGAAGACCATCCCCCGCCAGGTGTCGACCCGGACCGGATAGAGGCTGAAGTTGCGCGGGTCGAAGCCGTCGGCGGCGCCGAAGTCGGTGGCGGCGCGCAAACGCCCGTCCAGCATGTAGCGCCAGCCGTGATAGCGGCAGACGAACTGGTCGCCGCAGTTGCCGGTCCCATCGTGCACCAGCCCGCCCGCGCGGTGGCGGCAGACATTGTGGAACGCGGCCAGCCCCCCACGCCCCGCGGCGCTGCGGACCACCACCACGGGGGCGCCGCCCACCACGTCGGCCACGTAGTCGCCCACGGCCTGGAGCATGGAGACGTGGCCGACGAACTGCCAGGTGCGGCGCAGGATGCGGGCGCGGTCGGCGGCCAGGGCCGCCTCCCCTCGGTAGAACTCGACGGGCAACATCATCGGGCCCTCCTTCGCCTGTCCAGGTTCTAACGCCGCCGCAGGGCGAGATACAGGGCCGCCCCCGCCGCCAGCGGGACGAGGCTGTAGGCCAGCTCGACGGGCCGGGCGGTGGAGATCAGGGCCAGGGCGCAGGCGATGGCCGTTGCGGCGGTGAGCATGGCGCCCGCCCGCGGCCCCGGCGGCAGGCCGCGGGCCAGGCGGATCAGCGAGGCGCCGGCCAGGATGTAGGCATAGAGCGCCAGCAGGGCCGCGACATTGATCAGGATGCCGAACTGCTCGCCAAGGGTGGGCGCTCCGGTGGCGACGGCGGCGATGGTCATCAGCACGCCCACCAGCAGCAGGTTGATGGCCGGCATGCCCCCGGCGCGGCTGGCGAACCGGGCCAGGAAGGCGCCTTCGTCGGCGGCGCCCCGGGTGGTCTCGGCCGAGAACAGGATCCAGGCGGTGGTGCAGCCTGCGGTGCGGGCCAGGGCGCAGACGGCGATGAACGCCCCGGCCCCCAGCCCCAGGGCCGTCCGGGCGGCCTCTGCGAAGGGGGCGGTGGAGGCCGACAGCGCGGCGGCCGGCAGCAGGCCCATCAGCACCACGCAGGCGGCGATGTAGACGGCGGCGGTGGCGACGACGCCCAGGATGGTGGCGCGGGGCACGTTGCGGGCGGGGTCGCGCACCACCAGGGCGACGGCGGCGGCGCCCTCCAGCCCCAGGAAGGCCCAGAAGGCGGCCAGGCCGCTGTCGTGGACGGCCTGGAGAACGCCGAGGCCCTGCGGGTTCCAGGAGGCGCGGAACACCGCCGGGTCGAACCAGAACCAGCCGATGAGGGCGGCGAGCAGCACCGGCAGGAGGCCGAGCGCCAGCGTCCAGCCTTCCACCCGGGCCACCAGCCGCGGCCCGATCCACGAAGCCAGTATCCCCAGCCAGATGACCGTCAGGGTGGTCGCGAGACGCGCTCCAGGCCCCTGCAGGGCCGGCGCCAGATAGGCGGCGTAGCCGGCCACGGCCAGGGCGATGGCGACGCTGCCGAACCAGCAGGAGCACCAGTAGGCGAGCGTGGTCTGCACCCCGAAGAAGCGGCCGAGGCCCGCCTGGACGTAGCCGGCCAGGCCCGTCGCCCCCGGGACCAGCGGCCCCAGCCAGACGAACACCCCCGCCACCGCAAGAGCCGCGGCGGTGGCCGCCAGCCAGCCGAGGATGGAGATGGAGCCCACCGCCCCGAGGGTCGCCGGCAGGAGGTAGACGCCCGAGCCGATCATGGCGCCCATGACCAGGGCGGCGGCCCCCAGCAGGCCGATGCGGCCGTGTGGATCGGTCGCCTTGCCGGCGGCTTCAGCTGTCATGGGGCCCCTCCCGGAGAGGAGGCTAGTACCGCTGTTCGACGGGCGCCACGCCCCATTTCGGCGGCGGCGGGACATAGGCGCGGAACCGCTCGATCGCCTCGCCGGTGGTGTCGGCGTAGATCAGCATGTCGGCGTAGGGCTGCTTGAGGAAGCCGTAGTCGGCCATCTGCTGGATGGTCCGGCGCAGGAGATCGTAATAGCCCGCCACATTGACGAAGCCGCAGGGCTTGGAGTGGAAGCCCAGCTGGGCCCAGGTCCACTGCTCGAAGATCTCCTCGAAGGTGCCCGGCCCGCCCGGCAGGCAGAGGAAGCCGCCCGACAGCTCGGCCATCTTCCACTTGCGCTCGTGCATGGAGTTGACGACCACCAGGTCCGTGAGGCCGGTGTGGGCGATCTCCTGGCTGATCAGGTCGGCGGGCATCACCCCCACCACCTTGCCGCCGGCCGCCAGGGCCGCGTCGGCCGCCGCCCCCATCAGGCCCACGCGCCCGCCCCCGTAGACCAGGGTCAGGCCCTCGCGGGCGATCAAGGTTCCCGCCGCAACCGCCTCTTCCATGAAGCGGGCATCGGTTCCGGGCGACGATCCACAGTAGAGACAGATGCTCTGCACGGGGCTTCCGTTGCAACCTGTGCTCGAAAGAGCGCGGTACAATGAGCCGTTAAAAGACCCGTGTCACGGGCGCTGGTCACGCGGAATTTCCACAGCTACAACATCCGCACGGCTCGTCGCGTGGATTGGCCGGGCGTCCCCCCGAGGGGCGGCGCGAGACTTCTATCGGTTAGGTTACGGCGAATGGCGAGCGGCACGGTCAAGTGGTTCAACACCGCTAAAGGCTTTGGTTTCATCCAACCGGACGACGGCGGACAGGACGTCTTCGTTCACATCTCGGCAGTGGCCCAGGCGGGGCTCGACGCCCTGAACGAAGGCGACCAAGTCGACTACGAACTCGAACAGGATCGACGCTCGGGCAAGCTGGCCGCGACCTCGATCGTGGTGACGGCGCAAGGCGCCCCGGC
>JAEYNH010000111.1 GCA_023412655.1 Pseudomonadota bacterium
AGAGGCCGCTCGGCGATCTGGCGCGCGCTCTCCCGCAGCGTGATGTCCGGGGGCTGCCGGATGTCCACGCCCGCCGTCAGCCCCTCGTGGCCGCTGGTGTAGGAGAGCAATTGGCGCAGGGTGACCCCAGCCGCTTCGCCGTGCATTTCCGGGAGCCGTCGCCCGATGGGCTCGTCCAGCGAGAGCAGACCATCATCCACGAGCGTCAGGATCAGGGCCGCGGCGACCCACTTCGAAGCCGAGGCGACGGGGACCGCGGCCTCGGTGAAGTCCTCGCCGGCGCTCGCCGTATAGAGGAGGCGCCCGTTCCGGTAGACCCGAACGGCGACGCCCGGCGCGCCGTCCACGTCCACCATGCGCTGCAACTCGGCGACGAGGGGCGGAGGCGCCCGCTCCGGCGGCGCGGCGGCCAGCAGGCACGGCACGGCCAGCGCCGCCAGGAAACAGAGAAGGGTGAATGCCATCAGCAGCGTCAGCCGCAGCTTCTCGCCGCGGTCGAAGTCTCGAACTTGCCGGCCGGTGCGCTTCCGCATGCGGCCAGGATGGACGAGCTCATCCCGTGGCGAGTGAGCCGTGAGTAAGGGGATGTAACCGATTGCAACCGCCCGGCCTCAGCGGCTGAAATCCGGCCTCGCCGAACTAGATGTCTCGTGAAGGGCCGGTCAAAGCCAAGGAGGGCGCAGTTGCTCAAGCACGTGATCGACGGACAGCTTGCGGACCCCGACCGGCTGGGGCGCCTGGCCACCTTCAACTACGGGCATTTCACCTCCATGCAGGTGCGAGGCGGAGGCGTCCGTGGTCTCGACCTGCACCTGGCGCGCCTCGACGGCGCGTCCCGGGAGTTGTTTGGCGCAGGCCTGAACCCTGGCCGGGTCGTCCGAGAGGTCCGCGCAGCCCTGGACGGCGCGCCCGACGCGGCCGTGCGGGTGAGTGTCTTCCCGGGCGAGGCGGGCGCGGACCCCATAATCCTCGTGAGCGTCGGTCCGCCCGAGGAGGATACAGGGCCGCCGCTCCGGGTCCGCACGCGGGTCCACGTCCGATATCTGCCGCACCTGAAGCACGTGGCCACCCTGCCGCTCCTCGATCAGCGCCGCCGGGCGCGCCTCGACGGGTTCGACGATGTCCTCTTCGTGGACGGAGGCGGAGATGTCCTCGAGGGCTCCATCTGGAACCTCGGCGCTTTCGACGGTGATCGCGTGATCTGGCCAGAAGGGCCCAAGCTCGAGGGCGTTACGCTGCAGCTCGTGCGCGAGGGTCTGGCCGCCATGGGCGTGCCGCAGACCACGCGGCGCTTGCCGGCCGCGGAACTGAACCCGGCCATGTCCGCCTTCACGACCTACTCCCTGGGCGCGGGTCGGTTGATCGGCTCCGCGGATGGGGAGCCGCTGAACGTGGATGACGCTGTCCTCCGGATGGTGGCGGAAGCCTACGCCCGGCATCCGTTCCAGCCGCTCTGATCCAGTTGCAGGCGAGGTTGCGTTTCGTCACTGAACGACGCCGACGGCTCATCTGCGGCTTACGCGCCGCTCCCAGCATGACCTCGTCCCACAGAGGAGGTTCGCTATGAGCAACAGTCCTTACACCCCCGCGGCCGCCGCCCTCCTGCTCGCCGTCGCCATCAGCATCGCCCCCGCCGTGGCGGCGGCAGGCGAGCGCCACTGGGCGCGCCAGGTGCAGGGGCCGCACGGGCGCGGCTTCAACGGCTCCGCCAGCTTCGTGCGCCACCCTGGCTCAGCCAACTTCCAGGCCCAGCGGGCGTACAACAACGGCTCGGTGGCCCAGTGGTCCGGATCCACCGTGCGCGGGGACGGCGTCCTGAGCCGTAGCCGCTCGCACACCGGCGCCCGGGGCCGCAGCCAGTCCGCCTGGAGCAACGTCTCGCGGATCGAGGACGGCGTGGCCCGCAGCCACGGCGCCAGCACCTCGTCGGGCCGCGGCTACACGGCCCAAGGCCAGGCGCAGCGGACAGACTCGGGGCTGGTGATCAGCCGCTCCATCGCCACGAACTCCGGCCGCTCGGCCAGCTACACCCGCACCTATCCGGCCAGGCGTGCGGACTGAGCGAGGACCTCCGGCGTGCTATAGGCGCGGACGAAGGCGCCGCAGATCTCGTCGATGATCGCGGTGAGGTTAGCCGGATTGCATTCGGAACCGCCCATATGGTCCTGGTGCAGGATCGCCAGCAGCAACGGCGAGACCAGCATCAGGGCCGCGGCGCGGGTGTCGACGTCACGCATCTCCCCACGGGCGATGTGGCGGCTGAGGCGGCGCTGCAGCGACTCCAGGGTGGGGTCGATCACGAACTGCAGGGTGGCCGGGCCGATCTCGGCGTCCAGCAAGCCCTCGGCGATGGCGATGGCGAACACGTCGCCCAGCTTCACCTGCCGCGGCGCGCGGAAGCCCATGAGCAGGGCCAAGCCGTACTCTCGAACCGACTCCTCGAAGGTTCCGGCTGGGGAGGCGATGCGCTCGAGGCGGTCCAGGCCGTCACGGAGGTAGTTCTCGAGGATGGCGCCGATCACGCTCGCCCGGTCGCCGAAATAGTATCTGAGCGTGGGCACGGACACCTCTGCGGCCTGCGCGAGCTGGCGGAAGCTCGGCCGTGCGGTTTCCCGCCGGAGGACCCGCAAGGTCATCCGCCGAAGCAGCTCCTGCCGCTTCTCCTCGTAGTCTGCGTCACGTGCGCCTTTCGGTCTCGCCACCTCAGCCGGATCCTTGAAGAAAAAAAACAGCGCAGCTGAGAACGATTCGCCGGAGCCAAAGTTCTTTCTCCGGGTTTAGATAAAGAATGACGGGGTCGGCTCCAGCAGACGCCTGCGACGTGCTCCTGGTGGGAGGCGGCCTGGCGAACAGCCTGATCGCGCTGCGGCTGCGCCGCCAGCGGCCGGAGCTGCGTCTTCGCATGCTCGACGCCGAGCCTGAGGGCGGTGCGGTGAAGACGTGGAGCGTCTTCCGAAGCGACCTTGCCGGCGACGCCTGGGCCGAACTCTCCCCCGCATTCGAAGCGGCCTGGAGCGGCTACGACGTGATGTTTCCGGCCCATGAGCGGCGCCTGGGCACCGGCTACGCCAGCCTGACCAGCGCCGGGCTTTGCGGATTGGTGCGCCAGACCCTGGGGTCGGCCGTTCAGCATGGCCGGCGCGTCAGCACGGTACAGGGCGACGGCGTGGTCTGTGACGATGGCGAGCGGATATCCGGCCGTGTCGTCATCGATGGCCGGGGGGCCGCCCCTTCCGAGAACCTCGTGCTCGGCTTTCAGAAATTCCTCGGCCTGGAACTGGCGCTCCGGCGTCCCCACGGCCTCACCGCTCCCCTGGTCATGGACGCCACGGTGCGCCAGGAGGACGGCTACCGCTTCCTCTATGTCCTGCCGCTCGACGCCACCCGGCTGCTGGTGGAGGACACCCGGTACAGCGACGGGCCGGACCTGCCGCTGGCGCTGATGGAGACCGCGGCGCTGCGCTACGCGGCGGAGCGTGGATGGGTGGTGGAGGATATCCTTCGCCGCGAGCAGGGTGTGCTTCCCGTGGTGCTGGCCGGGGATGTCGACCGATACTTCGCAGAGCCCGGACGGCACATTCCACAGGTGGGCATGCGCGGGCTCTTCTTTCACCCGACCACCGGCTATTCGCTTCCGGACGCGGCGCGCATCGCCGCCTTCGTCGCGGCCCAGCCCCTGGCCTCGAGCAGCGAGCTCGCCCTGGCGCTCACCGGTGAGTCCCGGCGGCTTTGGCGCGAGCGCGGCTTCTATCGCGCCCTGAACCGCATGCTGTTCCGGGCGGCCGAACCGGCCGAACGCTACCGAATCCTGGAGCGGTTCTACCGGCTCCCCCAGCCGCTTATCGAGCGGTTCTACGCCGGCCGGACGAGCCTGGCCGACAAGGTCCGTATCCTGGCCGGCCGGCCGCCCGTGCCGATCGGCAGGGCGTTGGCCGCCCTTCCAGCCTGAGGAGAGAACAAGGTCCATGGCGCGTGCAATCGTCATCGGCAGTGGATTTGGCGGTCTCGCGGCCGCGATCCGGCTGCAGTCGACGGGCCACCAGGTCGCACTGCTGGAACAGCGGGACCGCCCCGGCGGGCGCGCCTATGTCTATGAGCAGGACGGGTTCACCTTCGACGCGGGTCCCACGGTGATCACCGACCCGTCGAGCCTGGAGGAGCTGTTCGCCCTCTCAGGCCGCGCCTTGAGCGACTACGTGGAACTCCTGCCCGTGGCGCCCTTCTACCGGCTGCTGTGGGAGGACGGCGTCAGTTTCGACTACGTCAACGACCAGGCCGAACTGGATCGCCAGATCGCGGAGCTGCGGCCGCAGGATGTCGAGGGCTACCGCAACTTCCTGCGCTACTCCCAGGCGGTCTTCGAGGAAGGCTATGTGAAGCTCGGCCACGTGGCGTTTCTCAGCCCATGGGACATGGCCAGGGCAGGACCGAACCTCGCCCGGCTGCAGGCCTGGCGCAGCGTCTATTCCATGGTCTCGCGGTTCGTGAAGGAGCCGCATCTGCGGCAGGCGCTGTCGTTCCACACCCTGCTGGTGGGCGGCAGCCCGTTCGCCAGTTCGTCCATCTACACCCTGATCCACGCGCTCGAACGCAAATGGGGCGTCTGGTTCCCCCGCGGCGGCACCGGGCGGCTGGTCGCGGGCCTGGCGCAACTGTTCGAGGACCTGGGCGGGGTGATCCGCCTGGAGACCCCGGTGGCGGAGATCATCACCGCCAACGATCGGGCCGTGGGCGTGAGGACGGCCACGGGCGAGGTGCTGGAAGCCGACCTCGTGGTCAGCAACGCCGACGTCGTCCACACCTATGAGCGATTGCTGGCCGGCCATCCCCGGGGCGCCGCCATGTCCCGGCGGTTGAAGGCCCGCCGGCACAGCATGTCGCTGTTCGTGCTCTATTTCGGGCTCAAGCGCCGCCACGATCACCTGCGCCACCACACCATCCTTTTCGGGCCCAAGTACCGCGAGCTGGTGTCGGCTATCTGCGGGGCGAAGCCGCTGCGGGAGGATTTCTCGCTCTACCTGCACGCGCCCAGCGTGACCGACGACAGTCTCGCGCCGCCCGGCTGCAGCACCTATTACGCCCTGTCTCCCGTGCCGAACCTGCGCCAGCCCATCGACTGGTCGGTGGAAGGGCCGCGCTACGCCGACCGCATCCTCCAGGCCCTCGAGGCGCGAGCCCTGCCGGGACTGCGCGACGACCTGGTCACCATGCGGATCTTCACCCCCGACGATTTCCGCGATCAGCTGAACGCCCACCTGGGCAGCGCCTTCTCGCTGGAGCCGATCCTGACCCAGAGCGCCTATTTCCGGGTCCACAACCGCGACCGCGCGATCCCCAACCTCTATTTCGTCGGGGCGGGCACCCATCCCGGCGCCGGCGTGCCGGGGGTGGTGGGCTCGGCCAAGGCCACGGCGCGGCTCATCGCCGAGGACTTCCCCGTGGGCGCGCCGTTGGCCGAGGCCGTGTGATGGACGCGATCGTCGCCCATAGCGAAGCGGCGATCTCCAAGGGGTCGAGCAGTTTCGAGGCCGCCTCGCGCCTGTTCGGGCGGGAGCTGCGAGAGGATGTCTGGCAGCTCTATGCCTGGTGCCGGCACTGCGATGACGAGATCGACGGCCAGGATGGCGGCGGCGCTGCTTCGACGGCCCTGACCAGCCTGGAGCGCCGGGAACGCCTGCAGCGGCTGCAGCGGCTGACGCGCGACGCCCTCTCGGGCGCGCCGGTGGAGGATCCGGCCTTCGTCGCCTTCGCCCGCGTCGCGGCCAAGCACCAGATCCCCGAGCAGTGGCCGCTGGAGCTGCTGGAAGGTTTCGCCCGCGACGTGGAGGGCGGCGCGTTCCCGGACCAGGAGGCGACGCTTCGCTACTGCTGGGGGGTGGCCGGCACGGTCGGCGTGATGATGGCCGGCATCATGGGCGTCCGCTCCCCCGAAGTGCTGCGGCGGGCCCAGGATCTGGGCCTGGCCTTCCAGCTGACCAACATCTGCCGGGACGTGGTGGAGGACGCGCGCAACGGCCGGGTCTATCTGCCCGCCGACCGCCTGGCGGCCCACGGCGCGCCGGCCACGCCCGAGGCCATGCTCGATCCGGCGAACCATCCGGCGGTGTTCCGGGTCGTCCTCGAACAGCTCCAACTGGCCGAGGCCTACTACCGCTCCGCGCGGGTGGGGTTGCGCGACCTGCCGTTCAGGGGCGCCGTGGCCGTCGGCGCGGCGCGTGACGTCTACCGGGAGATCGGCCGCCGCATCCGGCGCTCTGGTCCGGACGCCCTGTCCAGCCGCATGCGCGTGCCAAAGCCTGTGATGTCCCTGCGGCTGCTGCGCGGCGTGGGGGCGGCGGTGGTGAGCCGGGTCGAGCCGGGTTCACGGACGCCGCCGCGCCCTCAGCTGTGGTCGAGGCTCTGACGCCGCGCCTCCGGCAGCCGCCACCAGGGCAGGCCCGGATTCAGATGGTGCTCGTGGTGGAAGCCGCCGAAGTGCAGGCAGGTGACGAACGAGAGCCATAGCGGCTGGCGCAGGGATCGGGCGCGGTGACCGTCGGCGAAGGGCGCAGCTTCGTGGCGGTGCGGCAGATAGGTGCCGAAGGTGAAGAGCTGCAGGGCCGATAGCAGCGCCGGCGCCGCCCAGAAGACCAGCAGGTTCGCCACGCTCGCGCCCAGCAGCAGGCAGACGGCCACGCCCAGGGTGAGGCGGAGGAACTCCGGCCAGCCGAAGTAGCGGAAGAAGAACGACCATAGCCAGCCCCTGAACCCGCGGGGGTCGGCGACGTGGAAGTCAGGGTCGTCCGCCAGGCCTGGGGCGGCATGATGCCGGTGATGGGCGGCGGCCAGCTTTCGGAACGAGAAGCCGGCGTAGAGGGCGACGCAGACCTGGCCCACGATCGCGTTCAGGCGGGGCCGCCCCGGCGCCAGGGAGCCGTGCATGGCGTCGTGCGCGATCAGGAAGAGGGCCGCGCCCAGCCAGGCCTGGAGCAGCACCACCGCCGGAACTCGGACCAGGTCCCAGGCCGACCAGCGATGCAGGAAGACGCCCCAGACGAACAGGCTCGCCCAGGCCGTCACCACCGTCGCCGCAAACGCGAGGCCGACAAGCGTCTGCCGGGCGCGGGTCATTGCTGGCGGGCGGACCGCAGCGCCTGGGCCAGCTTCAGCGGATCGGGCGCCAGAAGGAAGCCGAACGACACGGCGCCTTCCCGCGTACGCGTCAGATGGTGCAGGTGGTGCGCCTGGATCAGCCGCTGCACATAGCCCATCGCCGGGACCGGCACGGGGAAGCGGCGGTGCACCAGGCCGTCGTGCACCAGTACGTACAGGGCGCCGTAGGCCGTCATGCCTCCGGCCAGCCAGGCGAGCCAGCTCTGGTCCGTCAGGCCTGCCGCAGCAAACAGTGCGATCGGCGGGGCCGCGAAGATCACCCCGAACAGGTCGTTCGCCTCGAATGCGCCCTGGCGCGGCTCGTGATGCGACCGGTGCCAGCGCCACAGCGGCCCGTGCATCAGATAGCGATGCGTGGTCCAGGCCACCGCTTCCATCCCGCCGAGGCCGACGAGGAAGGCAAGAGCATGAACCATCCAGCCGGGCATGTTCAGGCCGCCACCCGTCCGATCAGCAGGTCGACGTAGTCGCACATGGGCGACAGGGACCGCGGGCCCTGGGCGAGGGCGCTCTTGGCGCTGCTGAGCCGGCGACGGGCTTCGTCCTTCAGGCCTTCCATTCCCATGACCATCGCCAGGTTCGATGTGGGCTTCTCACGCATCATGTCGTCCGGATCATCCAGATCGTCCAGCGCCTGGAAGGCGAGGCCGAGTTCCCGGGCGAAGGTCCTGAGCGTGTCGCGGCTGTCGGGGTCGGCGCCGGCGGCGAGGGCGCCCATCTCCACAGAGGCGACGAACAGCACGCCGGTCTTTTCGTGATGCAGCTGGCTTGCCGCGGCGGGCGCGAGTTCGGCCATGCCCATCAGGTCCTTGTCCTGGCCGCCCACCAGCCCCGCCGGGCCCACGGTGCGGGCCAGCAGGCCGATCATCTCGCAGCGGGCCATCTCGGAAAGGCCGCTGGCGCAGCCGACCAGCGCATAGGCCTCGTTCAGCAGGGCCACGCCGGTCAGGACGGCGACATCCTCCCCGTAGCGGACGTGGACGCTGGGCAGGCCCCGGCGGGTGTCCGCATCGTCCATGCACGGCAGGTCGTCGAGCACGAGGGATGCCGCGTGGACGAACTCGAGCGCGCATGCGCCCGGCAAGGCCGCCGTGATGGGGCATCCCAGGTGGTGCGCGGTGAGGAGGGCCAGCAACGGGCGCAGACGCTTGCCGGGCGAGAGCACGGCATAGCGCATGGCGGCATGAACCCTGTGCGGCGGGTCCCCTGCGTCCGGCAACGCTCGAGCCAGCGCCTCGTCGACGAGGCCTCGCAGATCCTCAAGCCGGACGAGCGGCGAACCCGGTGCGTTCATGGCGGCTCCTCGTGGGAGGTTCACATGGAACCTCGCGCGCGCGAAAGATATTTATACCAACTGGGATAAAGAATGGCTGTCGCGGCCACGCGTTCCCTGGAGCTTTACGTGAACGAGCCGGCCGCCATTCTGAGACGCAAGGACGAGCACCTGGACCTGGCACTGCGCCAGGCGTCCGCCTCGCGTGACAACCCGTTCGAGGCCATCCGGCTCGAGCCCTGCGCCTTGCCCGAGATCGCCCTTGATGAGGTGAGCCTGGCCACCGAGTTCCTCGGCTCGAGCCTGCGGGCGCCGCTGCTCGTGAGTTCGATGACCGGCGGCCCCCGGCGTGGGGAGGCCATCAACGCTCACCTGGCCGAAGCGGCCGAGGCGCTGGGAATCGCCATCGCCGTGGGTTCGCAGCGCGTTGCCCTGGAAGGCGCCGGCTCGGCCGGGATCGACGGCGCCCTTCGCCGGCGTGCGCCCAATGCGTTGTTGCTGGCCAATCTGGGCGGGGTGCAACTCGCCCAGCCGGGCGGTCTGGACCTTGCCCTGCGGGCGGTCGAGATGATCGGAGCCGACGGCCTCATCATCCACCTCAACCCGCTGCAGGAGGCTGTGCAGCCGGCGGGCGACACCGACTGGCGTGGTGTCCTCGACGCCATCGGACAGTTGACGCGAATCCTGGGCTGCCCGGTGATCGCGAAGGAGGTGGGCTTCGGACTGTCGGCTCCGGTGGCCCGGCGGCTGGTGGAAGCCGGCGTCGCGGCCCTGGACGTCGCCGGCGCGGGCGGCACCCAGTGGGCCCTTATCGAGGCCGAGCGGGCGGTGGACCCGCGGGACCATGCCGTCGGTCAGGCCTTCGCGGGCTGGGGGCTGACGACGCCCCAGGCGCTGCACGACGTGCGCGCCGCCTGCCCCGACACGCCGGTGATCGGGTCCGGCGGCGTCCGGAACGGGGTCGACGCCGCCAAGGCCCTGCGCCTTGGCGCCGATATCGTCGGACAGGCCGGGGCGGTGCTGCAGGCCGCGCTGGAATCCACCGACGCCGTGGTCCAGCATTTCGAGGTGCTGATCCGGCAACTCCGCATCGCCTGCTTCAGCGTGGGCGCGCGCGATATCCACGCCCTTCGACGGGTCCGCCTGCTGCCGAATGCGCTTCCTCTTCACGACCTTTGAGGGCGGCGGCCACGTTCCGCCCGCTCTCCTGGTCGCACGCCGTCTCCAGGGCCGCGGCCACGAGGTGCTCTTCCTGTCCGACACGGCGAACCGCGCCCAGGCCGAGGCGGCGGGACTGCCGTTCCGCAACTGGCGACGGGCCCCGGACCGGCAGAGCGCGGGTGACGCCGCCGATCCCCTGGACGAATGGCGGACTCGCTGGCCCCCGGCGGTGGTCCGCCGGCTTTGCGATGCGGTGATCAGCGGGCCGAGCCTCGCCTATGCCCGGGACACCCTCGAGGCGATCGACGATTTTCGGCCCGACGTCGTCGTCTCCAACGAGCTGCTGTTCGGCGCCATGGCTGCGGCGGAGGCCGCGGGCGTGGGTCTGGCCCTGCTCACCGCCAACGTCTGGTGCTTTCCCACCCGGGATGACCTGCCGCCGTTCGGGCCGGGCTTCCGGCCCTCGGCCGCCGGTTGGGGGCGCCATCGTGACGGCTACGTCCGACGGACCTCGGCGGCGTGGTATCAGGCGGGGCTCCAGGCTCTCAACACCACGCGAGCGGCGCTGGGGCTGCGGGAGCTGGGCGAGACGCTCGACCAGTTGAAGGCGGCCGACCAGGTCCTGCTCGGCGTGGCCGCCGCCTTCGACTATCGGGCCTCGGCCCCGGACGGCTTCACCTATGTGGGTCCCCTGGGCGAGGCGCCCGCCTGGGCGCAAGCCGAGGACGCCGAGGCCCTGCTGGACCCGGAGCGACCGAACGTCCTGGTCTCGATGAGCACCACGGCTCAGGGGCACGAGGCCCTCCTGCGGCGCTGTGCTGCGGCGGCGTCCGCCTTGCCGGTCAATGTCATCGTCACCCTGGGGCCGGCCTTGCGCGGTGTCCGGCTGCCGGGGGCGGAGAACCTCAAGGTCGTAGAGGCCGCCCCCCACGACGTGCTCGTGCCCCGATGCCGTCTCGTGGTGACCCACGCCGGCCACGGCACTGTCATTCGACCGCTCATGCACGGGGTGCCGGTGGTCTGCGTGCCCACCGGCCGGGACCAGCCGGAGAACGCCGCCCGGGTCGTCGAAGCCGGGGCGGGAGTGCGGGTCTCACCAAGCGCATCGGCGGGCGCGATCCGCCGGGCCATCGCGCGGGTGCTGTCGGATCCCGGCTATGGGACGGCCGCCCAGGCGCTGGGTCAAGGCATCCGGCAGGAGGCGGACGGTGGGCTCACCGCGGCGCGCGCCCTGGAGGCTTTGGGCGCTCAACGCAGGCGGATGACCTGACGCGCGCCGGCGTCGGTCAGCCGGAACGACGCCGCCCGCCAACTCGGCGGCCCGAACATGCCGCGGCTGTTGTTGGAGAAACCGTAGGGCTCGGTGGGCAGGCCAACCGGAAGGGTGTCCAGCCGACCGTTCGAGTTGAGGTCGTGGTAGGCCATGACGGCGTAATCGCCCGGGGGCAGTTCGCGGCTCACACGTAGCGTCCCGCCTTCCACGGGCCGGCTTTCCGCCCAGACCGGGTTCGCCCGGCGGCTCCAGGCGTCAGGGCTGGAGAACACGGCAATGGAGACCTGTCCGCCCGGTCGCAGTTGGGGAAACTCCAGCGTCAGTTCAGCGGCCCCCGCCGCGCTTGCCGCCAGCGCCGCCGCCGCGGCCAGGGATAGGGCGATCGTCTTCAACTGGGCGTCCTCCGGCGGCTGGCCTGCGCGGGCCTATGGTGACGAAACGCGCCAGCCGCCGCGTGGTCTTGGGCGGCAAGGGCCTCGCGCGCAAGGCGCAGCTCTGGCCTGGGCGAAAAGCTTGCCCCATGCTGCGCCGGATGAGTCACCGCGGGCCGGGCAGGAAGCTTAGGCTCCGTGAGATGAGCGCACCCCGGGGAGATCTTCACATGCAACGTCGCGGCTTCCTGCTTTCGCTCGGCGCGGCGACCGGCCTGGCCGCGTTCAGCCCCGTGCTCGGCCCTGCCTTTGCGGCATCGCCGCCGACCCTGCGCACGGCGGCCCGGGACGCCTGGCTCTATGGCCTGCCCCTCATCGAGATGGCGGGCTCCCGAGCGGAAGCCCTCCGGAACGGCGCGCCTAACACCATGTTGCGCCAGCGGGTGCTCACCACGGTGGAGACCCAGCGGGTCACCACGCCCAACAACGACACCCTCTATGCCCGCGCCTGGCTCGACCTGCGGCAGGGCCCCGTGAGGCTGACCCTGCCCCCCAGCCCCGGCCGCTACCTGTCGGTGGCGCTGATGGACATGTACTCGAACAACTTCGCCGTGCTGGGGACCCGTACGACAGGCGAGGCGGGGGGCGTGTTCACCATCATCGGGCCGGACGCGGCGACGAACGATCCGGCCGCCATCCGGTCCCCGACAGCCTGGGTATGGCTGCTGGCCCGGACCCTGGTGGACGGCGAAGCCGATCTGGCCGCGGCCAATGCGGTGCAGGACCGGATCGAGGTGGCCGGCCCACGCGGGACGGCGCCCGCGCCGACGGCAGGCCGCGCGGCGCCCTGGTCGCAGTATTTCGCCTCGGTGCAGCAGCTGATGGCCGAGAACCCGCCGCCCGCCACCGATCGCCTGTGGCTGGAGCGGATGGCGCCGCTAGGCCTGGGGACCGCCGCGGGCTTCGACCCCTCGCGCTTCAGCCCGGCCGAGGCGGCCGAGATCACGGCCGGTATCATGGAGGCGGTGCGACTGGTCCGCTCACGAAGGGCGGGGCTCCTCGACAGGGGCTGGCTCTATCCCAAGTCGAACCTTGGTGATTTCGGCCAGGACTATCCCTATCGCGCGCAGGTGGCCCTGGGCGGCCTGGCTGCGCTGCCGAATGTGGAAGCCATGTACATGCGCGCGGTGGGCCCGGATGACCGTCCGGTCTTCGACAGCGCCGGCCGGTATCGGCTGCGGCTGGCCGGCGACGCCCTGCCACCGGCCAACGCCTTTTGGTCGCTGACCATGTATGAGGCCACGCCGGACGGGCAGTTCTTCTTCACGCCCAACCCGCTCAATCGCTGGGCGCTGGGCGACCGCTCGCCCGGCCTGGTGCGGGGCCCGGACGGCGGACTGGAGATCCTCATGCAGCGGGACCCGCCGGGCGGCGCGATGCAGAACAACTGGCTGCCGACGCCGCAGCAAAGGCCGTTCTCAGCCATCCTGCGGGTCTATCTGCCCCGGGAGCCGCTGCTGGTGGGCGGCTATCGCCTGCCGCCCCTCGAGACGATTTAGGCGCGGCCCTTCACGCCTGGAGAACCGGCAGGCGGACGGCGAAGGTGCTGCCCTGGTTCGGGGCGCTGCGCTTGAGGGTGACCGCGCCGCCGTGCAACTCCACCAGCTGCTTGACGAGGGCGAGGCCGATTCCGAGGCCTTCCTGCGCCCGGTCGACCGGTCCCTTCACCTGGGCGAACAGCTCGAAGATCTCGGCCTGCATGTGAGCGGGGATACCGATGCCGTTGTCGGCGACCTCGATCTCGGCGAAGCCGTCGACGGCGCGCGCCGACAGGCTGATCTGTCCGCCGCGGGGCGTGTACTTGGCGGCGTTGTTGAGCAGGTTGCTGAGCACCTGGGCCAGGCGGGTGGCGTCGCCGTGCAGCCAGGTCTGCGGCTCGGCGATCTCGACGACCAGGGCGTGGCCCGCCGCGTCGATCTGCGGCTGGCTTGCCTCGACGGCGAACTGCAGGACGGTTTGCAGAGAGACCTTGTCCTTGTTCAGGGCGATCTTGCCCTGATCGATCCGCGAGATGTCCAGCAGGTCGTCGACCAGGCGCGTGAGATGCCCCACCTGGCGCTCCATCTGGGCGTGGATTTCCTCGACCTTGTCGGGGTCGCGCGGCCGCTTGAGGAAGTGCAGGCCAGCGCCCAGGGCCATGATCGGGTTGCGCAGTTCGTGGCCAAGGACAGCCAGGAACTCGTTCTTGTTGCGGTCGACCGTCCGCAGGCGCTCGGCATAGGATTCCAGCTCGTCCCGCTGGGCCATGATCTGGCGCCGCTGCTGGTGCAGGTCGAAGAAGACATTGGCCTTGCTGCGCAGGACGTCGGCCTCCAGGGGCTTCTGGATGAAGTCCACCGCGCCCGCCTCATAGCCGCGGAAGCGCCGCTGGCGATCGGCGGTGCCGGCGGTGAGGAAGATGATCGGCACGTGCCGGGAGCGCTCGGCGCCGCGCATGAACTCGGCCAGCTGAAAACCGTCCATCCCAGGCATCTGCACGTCGAGCAGGGCGAGGGCCACGTCATGCACCAGCAGGAGTTCGAGGGCCTCCTCGCCGGAGCGCGCCTTCAGGCAGGTCAGGCCATCGCGCCGCAGCAGGGCCTCCAGCGCGAGCAGGTTCTCCTCCAGATCGTCGACCAACAGGAAGTTGATCGGCTCCTCAAGGCGGGTCATCGGGCCCCCATGCGCAGCAGGTAGGATTTAATGGCGTCGAGAGTCATGGCCGTGGCCGCGGGGCAGGCTTGCAGCGCCGCGTCCGGCATCGTGCGTGAGGAGGCTTCCGCCGGGTCCTCGACGATCGCCACCCCGCCGGCGTCCGCCACGGCGCGCAGGCCGGCCGCGCCGTCCTCGTTGGCGCCGGTCATGACGATGGCGACGAGGTTCGGGCCGAGGGCGTCGGCGGCGCTTTCCAGCAACACGTCGATGGAGGGGCGGGAGTGGTTCACCAGCTCGTCCGACGACAGGGCCAGGGCGCCGTCGGCTTCCACCAGGAGGTGGTAATCGGACGGAGCGAAATAGACCACGCCGGGCGCCAGGGTCTCCTTGTCCTCGGCCTCCTTCACGGCCAGCTGGCAACGGTCCTGCAGCAGCGGCACCAGGGCGTTGTCCCGATCAGGCGGCACATGGACCACCACCAGCACCGGCAGCGGGTAGCTGGCCGGCAGGGCAGGGAGGATGTGAAGCAGCGCCTGCACCGCCCCGGCCGAGCCCCCGATCGCCACGGCGCGGATCCCGGTCCTGCTCATGGCTCCCGCCTCTGGTAGATCTTCTCCTCCCTGACGAAGTCGGCGAACGCATCGGCGTGCGCCGAGAAGCGGAGGCTTTCCTTGGACCCGAGGCCGAGGAAGCCCTTGCGCGCCAGGGAATCCCGGAACAGCCCGATGGCGCGGTCCTGCAGTTCCCGGTCGAAATAGATCAGCACGTTGCGGCACGAGATGAGCTGCATCTCGGCGAACACCGCATCGGTCACCAGGCTGTGGTCGGAGAAGACCACCCGGCTGCGCAGGGTCTTGTCGAAGATGGCCCCCCCGTAGTCGGCCACATAGTAGTCCGAGAGGGACGTCCGGGCCCCCGACTTCTGATGGTTCTCGGTGAACTTTCGGATGCGATCCAGCGGATAGACCCCCGCTTCGGCCGCCCGCAGAGCCTCGGGATTGATGTCGGTGGCGTAGAACAACGTCCGCTCGTGGAGCCCCTCCTCGCGGAACAGGATCGCCAGCGAATAGAGCTCTTCGCCGTGGCTGCATCCGGCCACCCACACCTTGAGCGAGGGATAGGTGCGCAGGTGGGGCAGGACCTTCTCGCGCAGCGCCCGGAAGTAGGACGGGTCGCGGAACATCTCGCTGACCTGCACCGTGAGGTAGCCGAGCAGCCGGCTCAGCGTGGCCGGGTCGTGCAGCAGGCTCTCCTGCAGCGCCGAGATGCTGGCCAGGCCCATTTGCTGCCGCGCCTGGATCAGGCGGCGCTTGATCGAGGCCCGCGCATAGTGCCGGAAGTCGTAGTGGAAGCGGCGGTAGAGCGCCTCCAGCAGCAGCTGGATCTCGATGTCCTCGACGGTGTCAGCCACGGATCACGCTCATCGGGGCATCCACACGCGCACCAGCGACAGCAGCTTGTCCACGTCGATGGGCTTGGCCATGTAGTCGTTGGCGCCGGCGGCGATGCAGCGCTCCTGGTCGTCCGGCATGGCCTTGGCCGTGAGCATGACGATGGGCAGGTCGGCCCAGCGGCTGTCGCGGCGGATCTCCCGGGTGGCGGTCAGGCCGTCCATCACCGGCATCATCACGTCCATCAGCACCAGGTCGATGTTGCGCGCGGGATCGGCGTCGGCCTCGCGCAGGGCGTCGACGGCCTCCTGGCCGTTGCGGGCGATCTGCACCTTGGCGCCCCTCGGTTCGAGGATGCTGGTCAGGGAATAGACGTTCCGGACGTCGTCCTCGACCACCAGGATGCGCCGACCTTCGAGCACGGCGTCGCGGTTGCGCGCCTTCTGGATCATCCGCTGCTGCTCCGGCGGCAGCTCGGCGACCACCTGGTGCAGGAACAGTGAGACCTCGTCGAGCAGCCGTTCCGGGGACTTGGCGCCCTTGATGATGATCGAGTTGGAGTAGCGGCGCAGACGCTGCTCGTCGTCCGGCGAGAGGTCGTGGCCGGTGTAGACGATCACCGGCGGGAAGGCGTGCTCGCCGTCGCTGAGGGTCTCGAGAAGGGAGAAGCCCGAGGCGTCCGGCAGCGACAGGTCGAGGACCATGCAGTCGAAGGTGCCGGACTTGAGCTGTTCCAGGCACTCGGCGGCGGTGCCGACGCCCACGGTCTCGACATCGCCGGAGGACAGCAGCTTGCGCACCGCGTCCCGCTGGACGTCGTCATCCTCGACGATCAGCACGCGCCGCACGGTGCGGGTGAGCTGGTCTTCCAGTCCCTGCAGCACCTCGGCCAGCTGGTCGCGACGGACCGGCTTCATCAGATAGCCCACGGCGCCGAGCGACAGGGCCGTCTGGGTGTGGTCGGCGGCCGAGACCACATGGATCGGGATATGGCGGGTCTGATCGTCCCGCTTCAGGCGGTCAAGGACGGTGAGACCCGACTGGTCGGGCAGGCCGACGTCCAGCACGATGGCGCTCGGGCGGAACTGCCGGGCCAGCGCCAGGGCCTCCTCTGCGGTGGTGGCCACCACGCACTGGAAGCCGAGCTCGTGCGACAGGTCACGGACGATCCCGGCGAAGGCCGCGTCGTCCTCGATCACCAGCAGCAGCCTGCGGGCGTCGGACAGCGCGTCCCGGTCGTCCTCGACGCTGGCCGGCGAGGGGCGGGCCCTGGAGCGGGTCACGGCCACGGGCGGCGCCGGTTCCGGGGCGGCCTGCGCGGCGGGCTGGGGCGTGGCGGGCGCCGCCGAGCCCTCGAACTCCAGGGGGATCGTCAGGGCGAAGGTGCTGCCCTGGCCAGGCTGGCTCTCCAGGCTGATGCGGCCGCCGAGCAGCCGCGCGAGTTCGCGGCAGATCGAAAGGCCGAGGCCGGTGCCTCCGTAACGGCGGCTGATCGTGCCGTCCGCCTGGCGGAACGCCTCGAAGATGCTCTCCTGCTGGTCGGGGGCGATGCCGATGCCGGTGTCCACGACCGACAGGGCGAGGCGATCATCGCCCGCCTTGGCGATCCTCAGGCGCACGCCGCCGCGCTCGGTGAACTTGAAGGCATTGGAGAGCAGGTTCTTCAGGACCTGTTCCAGGCGCTGGCGATCGGTCTCGGCGCTGGCCGGGGCGTCCTTGGCCACCTCGACCTCGAAGCTCAGGCCCCGAGCCTCGGCGACGGGGTCGAACATCTGCCGCAGGTCGGCCACCAGCCGGCGCATCGTCACCCGCTCGGGGTGGATCTGCAGGTGACCGGCCTCGATCTTCGACAGGTCGAGGATGTCGTTGATCAGCAGCAGAAGATCGTTGCCCGAGGACTGGATGGTCCGGGCGTAGTCGACCTGGTTCTCGGAGAGGTTGCCGTCGGGATTGTCGGCCAGCAGCTTCGACAGGATGAGCAGCGAGTTCAGCGGCGTGCGCAGCTCGTGGCTCATATTGGCCAGGAAGTCCGACTTGTACTGGCTGGCCTGCTCCAGCTCTTGGGCCTTCTGTTCCAGATCGGCGGCGGTGCGCTCGAGCTGGGCGCGCTGGTGTTCCAGGGTCTGGGCCTGTTCCTCCAGCTGGCTGTTGGTCTGCTCCAGCTCCACCTGCTGCTGTTCCAGGCGGACCTGGGATTCCTTCAGCGCGCGGCCCTGTTCCTCGAGCTCCTCGTTGGAAACCCGCAGCTCCTCGCTCTGGACCTGCAGCTCCTCCGACTGCCGCTGCGTCTCTTCCAGGGCGTTCTGCAGGTCGGCCCGATAGCGGGCGGAACGCAGGGCGACCCCCATGGCGCCGGCGGAATGCTCCAGCAGTTCCAGAACCCGATCTTCCACCGGCTGCAGGAAGCCCAGTTCCAGCACGGCGTTGACCGCCCCGTCGGCCAGGGCGGGGAGGATGACGAGGTGGCGCGGCTTGTCCCGGCCCAGGGCGGAGCCCAGCATCAGATAGCCGTCCGGGATGTCTGACAGGACCATGCGACGCCCTTCGGCGGCCACCTGCCCCAGCAGGCCTTCCTTGGTCCTGAATCGAAGCGGCACGTCGGCGTCCACCGGAATGCCGAGGGTCGCCGCCCGGTGGAAGAGGCCGCCTTCGCCCTTGAACAGCGCGGCCGCCTGGAAGCCGGTGTAGTTGCCCAGGAACTCGAGGATGCTGTCCGCCAGCTGCTCGACGGTCTTGTCGCCCATCATGGCGTCGGCCAGCCCGACCTGACCGGACTGCAGCCAGTCCTCCCGCGCCCTGGCCCGGGCGTTGCGGCGGACCA
Source organism: Pseudomonadota bacterium (assembly GCA_023412655.1). Classification (GTDB taxonomy): domain Bacteria; phylum Pseudomonadota; class Alphaproteobacteria; order Caulobacterales; family Caulobacteraceae; genus Phenylobacterium. Next base: position 18,137 of record JAEYNH010000111.1, read on the forward strand.
GGACCGCGACGACGATGGCCAGACCCGCGCCGAACAGGGCCGAGACGATCCCGCTGACCACCGCAGTGCTGTAGGCCACCTCCATGTCGGACAGGTAGGTCTGCCGGACGCGGGCCTCTTCGCGACGCATCACCTCGATGCGGGTGCGGATGGCGTCCATCTCCGCCTTGCCGCGGTCGGTGCCCACCATGGCGAGCGCGGCCTCAGGGCCATGCGCGCGCCGCAGGGCGATGGCTTCCGCCAGTTCCTCGAGCTTGGCCTCGATATGCAGCCGCAGCTGCGCGATGTTGGTCTGCTGGGTGGGGCTGTTGCGGGTCAGGTCGGCGACGGCGTTGATCCGCGAGGGCGCGGCGGCCAAGGCGGTCGTGTAGGGCTCGAGATAGGCATCCTCGCCGGTCAGGAGATAGCCGCGCTGGCCCGTTTCGGCGTCCTGGACGGTGGAGAGCAGCTCGTCCAGGGCGACGATCACATCGTGGGTGCCCACGATCCTGCCGTTGTTCTCCTGCAGGCTCTGGATGTTGGAGTAGGCGATGGCGCCGCTGATGGCGAAGAACAGCAGCGCGGCCGCCAATCCGATCCCGGTCCAGATGTCCGCCAACCGAAGAGTTGATGCGGGGCGGGAGCGGCTTTGCGGCATAGGCATCCTCTCGACCTGACAGAGGTCCTGCCTAGCTGTTCTGTAGCTGCGCAATCAAGTTGCGTTCGCAATCAGGCCGAATTCGCCGAGGCGCCCCGCACGCGTGGACCCCTGCGGGGCGCGGGCACGGGATCAGGAGGCCGCGGGCGACTGCCAGCCGCCGCCGAGCGCCTTGAACAGGGTGATCTGGTTCGAGGTCACCGCCGCCTCGGACTGGGCCAGCTGCGCCTCCAGGCTGGAGAGCGTACGCTCGGCGTCCAGCACCGTGAGGAAGCTGTCGAGGCCGGCCTCCTGGCGGAGGCGCGCCAGGCGGACCGCTTCGGCGCTCTCGTCCCGAGCCCGGCGCAGCGCCGCGCGGCGGTCGAGCTCCCGGCCATAGGCGCTGAGCGCGGTCTCGGTCTCCTGCAGGGCGGTGAGGGTGGTCTGCTCGAAGCTCGCCAGCGCGCCCTGGGCCGCGGCGTCGGCCTGGGCGATGCGCGCCCGGGCCGCGACGATGTTCGGGAAGCTCCAGCTGATCAGCGGGCCGACGCTGAAAGAGATCTGGTCGCCAAGGTCGCGGCCTTCGCCGCCAAGGCTGGCGACCGACCCGCCCAGGGTCACCTGCGGGTACAGCGAGGCGGTGGCCACGCCGATCCGGGCGGTCGCCGCCGCCAGGCGCCGCTCGGCCTGGCGAACGTCGGGCCGCCGGGCCAGCAGCGACGCGCCGTCGCCCACAGGCAGGGCCGTGGCGATCTGCGGGATGGTGCGGCAGGCGGCGGCCTGGGGTGAGATCTCGGCGGGAGGCCGGCCCGTCAGAACCGAGAGCCGGAAGAGGGCGGCGTCACGCTGGGCCTGGAGCGGCGGGATCGCCGCCCGCGCGGTCTCGGCCTGGGCTTGGGCCCGGGAGACGTCGAGGCCGGTGCCGCGTCCAGCCTCGAGCTGGCGGCGGGTGACGCCTGCGGTCTCTTCGGAGAGGGCGAGGTTGCGCTCGGCCACCTGCAACTGGGCGCCCGCGGCGCAGGCGTCCGCGTAGGCGCGCGTGGTTTCCGCCGCGACCGAAACCCGGACCACGTCGAGCGCGGCCTGGGCCGCGTCCCGATCGGCGCGGGCGGCCTCGATCGAGCGGCCCACGCGCCCGAAGAAGTCGAGCTCGTAGGAGACGTCCAACCCCGCCGAGACGGTGTCGCTCTCGACCATCTCGCCGCTGGCCGGGTTGGGCTGCCGGGCGCGCCCCGCCGCCCCCGAGATCGTTGTCACGGGCAGGCGGCCGGACCGGGTTTCCGCGAGGGAGGCGCGGACTTGGGCCAGGTTGGCCGCCGCGACGGCGAGTTCGCGGTTGTTGGAGAGAGCCTCGGCCACCAGGCCGTCCAGGGCGGGGTCCTGGTACAGCCGCCACCAGTCGGCCGGCGGCTGTTCGACGTTCACCGGGGCCACGGCGGCGCTGGTGAATCCGCCGGTGGTTCCGGGCATCGTCCCCGGCGCCCGATAGTCGGGGCCCGAGGCGCAGGCGGTGAGGAGGGCGGCCGCCCCTGCGGCCGTCAGCAGGTTGCGGGCTCTCACGGGCGGCTTCCTTCGATCTCGGTCTGGTGCGCGGCCGCCTTGGGCGGCTTGGGCAGGCGCTCGGCCAGCTTGCGGCAGACCACGTAGAACACGGGCGTGAACACCAGGCCGAAGAAGGTCACGCCCAGCATCCCGAAGAACACCGCGGTGCCCAGGGCTTGGCGCATCTCCTGACCCGGCCCGGTCGCCACCATCAGCGGCACCACGCCGAGGATGAAGGCGAAGGAGGTCATCAGGATCGGCCGCAGGCGAGTGCGGGCGGCGGTCACGGCCGCCTGGAAGCGGTTCTGTCCGTCGATCTCCTCGGCCTGCTTGGCGAATTCCACGATCAGGATCGCGTTCTTCGCCGCCAGGGCCACCAGCACCACCAGTCCGACCTGCGTCAGGATGTTGTTGTCTTGGCCGCGCAGGGTGACTCCCAGCAAGGCCGCCAGGATGCACATCGGCACGATCAGGATCACCGCCAGCGGCAGGGTGAAGGCTTCGTACTGGGCGGCGAGCACCAGGAAGACGAGCACCACGGCCATCACGAACACCAGGGCGCCGCTGTTGCCGGCGGCCTTCTCCTGGAAGGCCAGCTCCGTCCACTCATAGCCCATGCCCTGCGGCAGGGTCTGGTCGGCGAGCTGCTCCATGGACCCCAGCGCCTGACCGGACGAGACGCCCGGAGCGGCGGCGCCGATCACCTCGGCGGCGGGGAACAGGTTGAACCGCACCACGCGGGTCGGACCGGTGTCGTCCCGCAGTTGCGCCACCGAACCCAGCGGCACCAGGGCGCCGGAGGCCGAGCGGACGCGCAGTTCGGAGATATCCGCCTTGTCGTCGCGGCCCGACGGCTCCGCCTGGGCGGTCACCCGGAAGGTGCGGCCGCCGAGGGTGAAGTCGTTCACATAGCTCGAGCCCAGATAGGTGCCGAGGGTGTCGAAGATGGCCTGTGGCTGCACGCCCATCATCAACGCCCGTTGCCGGTCGACATCGGCCGAGACCCGCGGGGCGCCGGTGTTGAACTGGTTGAACACCCCCTGCACCTCGGGCGTGCCCGCGGCCGCTCCCATGAGCCCGTTGGCGGCCTGCTCGAGCTCCCGGTACCCGAGGCCGGAGCGGTCCTGGACCATCAGCTTGAAGCCGCCGCCATTGCCCAGGCCCTGCACGGGCGGGGGCGACAGGACGAAGATGTTGGCTTCTTCGACCACGCCCAACTTGCCCATGATGGCGCCGGCCACAGCGTCGGCGCCCAGCTTGGAGCCGCGCTCGTCCCAGTCCTTCAGCCGGATGAACATGGTGGCGGCGTTGGAGGCGTTGGAGAAGCTCGCCCCATCGAGGCCCGCCATGGCCGCGACGGTCTCGACGCCGGGCATCTGGGCGACCTCGGCCGCGGCCTGGCGCACCAGGGTGTCGGTGCGCTCCAGGGAGGCGCCTGGCGGCAGCTGCACGACGCCGATCAGCACGCCCTGGTCCTGCTGCGGGATGAAGCCCGTGGGCGTGGCCATCAGCCGCCAGCCGGTGACCGCCAGAAGGCCGCCGTAGATCACCAGGACGATGAAGCTGGCGCGGACCAGGCGTGCCGTCATCCGGCCGTAGCGGTCGGAAAGGGCGTCGAAGGTCTGGTTGAACCAGCCGCCGGCGCGCTGCAGCGGCTGCAGCCAGCGGGGGCCGTGGTGGCCCTCGCGGTGCGGTCTCAGCAGCAGGGCGGCCAGGGCCGGGGACAGCGTCAGCGACACCAGCAGCGAGATGGTCGCGGCCGCGGCGATGGTCACCGCGAACTGACGATAGAACTCGCCCGGGATGCCCGGCACGAAGGCGGTGGGCACGAACACGGCGAGCAGCACGAGGCCGATGGCCACCAGGGCGCCGCTGACCTCGTCCATGGTGCGGTAGGCCGCCTCCTTGGGCGTCATGCCGGCGCGAATATTTCTCTCGACGTTCTCGACGACCACGATGGCGTCGTCGACGACGATACCGACGGCCAGGACGAGGGCGAAGAGGGACAGGGAATTGATCGAATAGCCCAGGGCCAGCTGCACCGCGAAGGTGCCCACCAGCGCCACCGGGATCGCGAGGATCGGGATGATCGCCGCCCGCCAGGTCTGCAGGAAGACCACGATCACGAGGACCACGAGGACCACCGCCTCGAGCAGGGTGCTCTGCACGGCATCGACCGAGGCCTGGACGTATTCCGTGGGATTGTAGGGGATGGAGTAGCTAACGCCGGGCGGGAAATCCGCCTTGGCCTCCTCCACAGCCTTGAGCACGCCTTCGGCGGTGGACAGGGCGTTGGAGCCCGGCTGCTGGATCACGGCGATGCCGATGCCGCGTTCGCCGCCGAAATAGCCGCGCACGCTGTAGTCCTGCGACCCCAGCTCGACGCGGGCGACGTCACGGACGCGGGTGACCCGCCCGTCGGCGTCGGTGCGGATAACCACGTCGGCGAATTCGTCGGGGGTGCCGAGGCGGCCCTGGACTTCCACCGGAAGCTGGGTGGCTACGCCGCGGTCGGCCGGGGCCTGGCCGAGGGCGCCGCCCGAGGCCTGGACGTTCTGCGCCCGCAGGGCGCCGACGATCTCCTGAGCGGTGAGATCACGGGCCGCGGCCTTCTGCGGATCGATCCAGATCCGCATCGAGTAGAAGCCGCCCCCGAACAGCTGCACGCCGCCCACGCCCGGCACGCGCAGCAGTCGGTCGCGGAGGGTGGAGTTGGCGTAGTTGCCCACATAGTCCACGTCGACCGCGGGGTCGTTCGAGGTGAGGGCGATCAGCATCAGGAAGCCGGTGGACTGCTTGTTCACAGTCACGCCGATCTGGCGGACCTGTTCCGGCAGGCGGGGTTCGGCCAGGGCGACGCGGTTCTGGACCAGCACCTGGGCGGCGTCGAGGTCGGTGCCCGGCTGGAAGGTGACGGTGAGCTGGACCGTCCCGTTCGATGACGAAGAGGTCATGTAGAGCATGCCCTCGACGCCGTTGATCTCCTGCTCCAGCGGCGCTGCAACGGTCTCGGCGAGGGTCTCGGCGGACGCGCCGGGATAGTTCGCCATCACCGCCACCGTGGGCGGGGCGATCTCGGGGTACTGCGACAGGGGCAGCTGCGGATAGGCGAACAGGCCGAGGAGGGCCACGAACACCGCGATCACGCCGGCGAAGATCGGCCGGTCGATGAAGAAGCGCGAGAACTTCATTGGGGAAGCGGCCTAGCGGACGATGGAGCCGGTGGAGGCCGGCGGCGTGGCGGGCGCCGGCCTCGCCGCCGCCGGGGCGGCCTGGTGAGTGAGGGTCACCTTGCGGGCCTCGACCTTCTGGCCCGGCCGCACGCGCTGGACGCCGTTGACGACGACGCTGTCGTCCGGCCGCAGGCCGGCGCGGATCACCCGCATGCCGTCGATCACGGGGCCCAGGGTCAGCGGCCGCGGCTGCGGCACGCCGTCCGCCCCAACCACATAGGCGACCTTCCGGGCGCCGTCGGCGACGATGGCGGTCTCCGGGATCAGCAGCGCCTCGTAGGCGCCGGCGCCCGCCATGCGGGCCGAGCCGTACATCCCAGCCTTGAGGAAGCCGTTCGGATTGCGGATCACCGCGCGGATACGGGTGGCGCCGGACTGGGCGTCCACCGCATTGTCGAGGAAGTCCACGCGGCCGTCCCACCGGTACTCGGCCTCATCCTGCAGACGCACCTGGACAGGTGCGGACGACAGGCCGCCGGGCTTTCCGGCCATCTGGCGCTGGAGCTTCAGCAGCTGGGCTTCCGAAGCGTCGAAGACGAAATGGATCGGGTCGGACGAGACGATCGTGGTCAGCACATCGCCGGCGGAGGTGCCGCCGGCGATCAGATTGCCGGGGTCGACGCGACGGGCGGAGATGCGCCCGGAGATCGGCGCGGTGACACGGGTGAACTCCACATCGAGCTGGCGGGCGCGCAGGGCGGCTTCCGCCACCGCGGCCGCGGAGCGGCGGTTCTCGAACTCTTCCTGCGAAATGGCCTTGGCCGCCAGCAGGCTCTCGGCGCGCTGCAGTTCGGTCCGGGCGAGCGAGGCCTGGGCCTGAGCCGCGGCGAGCTGGGCCTGGGCCGGGCGCGCGTCGAGCGTGAACAGCAGCTGGCCCTTGCGGACGAAATCGCCGTCGCGGAAATGGACGGCCTGCAGATAGCCGCCCGTGCGGGCGCGGACATCGACGGTCTCCGCAGCCTCGAAGCGGCCCGTGAAATCGTCCCAGTCGCGCACCGTCTCCTTCAGCGGAGAGGCCACTGAGACTGCGGGGGCGGGGGGCGCAGGCGGACCCTCCTTTGCGCCGCAGGCCACGAGCGCCAAGCTCGCCAGCGCGATGGGCGCCAGCGTTCGGAAGGTGTGCATAGGTCTGTTATCCCTCGGACGCGCTGGGGAGGCGCGCGGCATCAAGTCAACGGGCGGTGACTTATGGGCGAAAACGCGGTAAGTCAACGTCTGTTGACGACACAGGAGACGTCATGGGCCTCTTGGAAAGCGCGCCGCGCTCCCGCAACGCGACCGCCACGCGCGCCGCGATCCTCGCTGCGGCCCGTTCCCGCTTCGCCGAAGAGGGCTATGACGCCGCCACCGTCCGCGGCATCGCCGCGGAAGCGGGCGTCGATCCGGCCCTCGTGCTTCGCTATTTCGGCTCGAAGGACGAACTGTTCGCCACCGTTCTCGAAGAATGCGGCTCGGTCCACAACCTGCTGGAGGGGCCCCGCGACGAGTTCGGCGTGCGGGCCGCGCGCATGCTCCTGCTGGATCCGGTCGGCGACGACAAGCTGGGGGTGTTGCAGATCATCCTGCGGTCCGCCTCCTCGCCCAAGGCCAGCCCGATGATCCGCCGCAATACTCAGGGCTCGTTCTACGGTCCCCTGGAGGAATGGCTGGGCGGAGATGACGCCGCGCTGCGCGCCCGCACCCTCGGCGCCATCATCATGGGGGCGGCCATGTCGCGGGCCATCGACAACAACGGGCTGGACGACGAGGACGAGCGCCGCCGCTTGGCCGAGCGGCTGGCCGAGACCCTGCAGCGCGCCGCCGACTGACCGTTCCGGCGTCGGCGGGCGGGGCGTGCCTGCAAGGGACCATCCGCTCAATTTCCGAGAATTGATGCTCCGCCTGGCGGCAAAAACACCCGGTGAGGATTGGTCTAGCCTCTCGGACCGCGCTAGGTCTGAATGCTGGAGCAAGGTGGCGCGCGATGCCGCTCAGACATCATCCTTCGGCCCAGGTGAGAGCCGACTACACAACGGCCAACCTGTCGCCAGGCGCCTCCTTGGCTGTGGCTGTCCATCTTCAGGTCTGCACAATCTGCATGATCGCCGTGCAGGCATTAGACGGCTTCCCTCAACAGCAGGCCCCGGTCGCGCCCGAGGTGGAGGCGCACGACGGGGTGGACGACCGGCTGCCGCCCGCCCTGCAGGCCATCCCGCGGGAGCCATGGCGCAGCATTCAGGCGAAGGTGCGCGGGGCGCGGCTTCAAGGCGTGAGCGGTCTGGGCGAGGCCGCCTGGCTGATCGAGGCGGCCCCCGGCGCGCGGCTCGTGCTGTCGCGGCCGCAGGGCATATGGGGCGTCGTCTTCCTGCATGGCGAAGCGCGAAACGGTGAGCTCCGCTACGGCCCCGGTGACTTCCTGGACGCACACGAGCGGCCCCTGATGCGGCCGCAGATCGACAGCAAGGTGCTGCTGCTGGTGGTGGCGCACGAGGCCTGGGGGCGCCGCCGGTTGGAGCGCCTGCTGCAGCGGTTGCCGCTCGCCCGCCGCTGAACGTTAATGCGCCTGCGCCTCGCGGCCGGCGAGCACCAGCAACTCTCGCCGATCCAGGAGCGTCACCCCGCCGAAGCGTATGTCCAGCAGCCGGCGGACCCGCAACATCCTCAGGCTCCGGTCCAGATGCACCACGCTGAGGCCCAGGGCGTCGGCCAAGTGTTCTCGGGTGAGTGGCAGGCGGAAACTGCTCTCGCCGGCCAGGCCCGCGGCATGGAGGCGCTCATGGAGTTCGAGCAACAGATGGGCGAGCCGCTGCGGCGCGCTGAGCTGGCCCAAGCGCAGCAGGTGATCGTACCGCCGCTCGCGCTGATCCTTAAGCCGTCGTTCAAGCACCTCGTGGATCTCGTGGGCCTCTCCCATGGCGCCGAAGAGGCTTGGCAGGTCGAGGCAGTCAAGGCGTGTCAGCGCCACAACGCCGCGAGGCTGGCCGTAACCGGTAGGTGGTGCGGCGAAGACGTCTCCGGGCAGCAGCAGGGAGCAGATCTGGCGGCGGGTGTCCGGAAGGACATGCGCCTCGCCCGCCCAGCCGGTGACGATCCATTTGAGGCGCCGCATCGGCCCGCCTGACGATACCCGCGCCCCGGCCGGGTGTCGCTCGAGCTTGCGGGGCAGGGTGCGCAGTTGCGCCACCCGCTCCGGCTCGATCTGATGTTCCGGGTCCAGCCCCTGCAGCGCATGATCAAGCGCCTCGTTGAACCACCCGAGGGTGGCGGGATCGAGCTCCGACATGCCCTCTGCCCCATCGGCGGGTCGCAGACCCTGACCGCGGGCAGGGTAGACGGCGCCTGGAAGGGCCGAGCTTTAACATTCGGCGATCCCCGGACGGGTTTCTAGGCCCGCTAGGCCATGAAGCTCCGGGGTCCCGGTTCCGGCGGTGGATCGAGGGGCCGATAGCAGGCGCTTGCCGCCAGCCGGGCCCGGTTCGGCAAGGTGACCGAGCCGTAGCTGAGGGCGATCAATCCCTCGCGGCGAAGCTGCTGCAGCGTCCGGTTGATGTGGACGATGCTGAGCCCTAGCAGGTCTGCGAAAGCTTCCTGGGTCAACGGGATCCGGTAGGTGTCCTCCTTGACGAGGCCGACGGCGTCCAGCCTGTCGTAGAGATCGAGGAGGAGATGCAGGATGCGCTCCTTGGCGGTCAGTCGACCGATCCTCACCATGTTGTCCAGCAGCCGGTCATCGTGCCGCTGCAGCGAAGCCGCGACGGCGTCCCGGACCGCGTGCTCCGAGGCAGATTCGCCGGTGAGCAGCGCCTCGGCGTCGATGGTCTCGAGTCGGGTCATGGCCACCACGGCCCGGCGGCCGATGTCGCTGCCGGCCTGCAGCGTCACGGCGTCTCCCGGCACGAGGACCGAGAAGATCTGCCGCCGCCCGTCGTGCAGGATGCGCGTCTCGCAGGCCCAGCCCGAGACGATGACGATGGTCTTGCGGGCCGCCGAAGACCCCGGACGCAGACTGGCGCCCGCGGGACAACGCTCTACTCGACACCAGAAGTTACGCACGCGGCTGATCTCTCCGCGCAACGCCCCCAGCCCCGCAAATGCGGTCGGGGACGGTGGGGCGGACGCATGTCCGCCGGCATAGATCATCGACATCTGCACCCCTCCAATGCAGCCGGTCCCCCGCCCCGCGCAGATGCGCCTGGAGGTTGGACGCCCGTCCCTCCTACTAGGGGCGGGGAGACGCGGCGTGTGAAAGCCCGGACGCGACGGTATGCAATGGTAAACGGATAAGAAATTCACCAATGTGTGGTTGGTCGATCATTTTTCAACAAGTCTAGAATACATTTGTCGAATCTGAAAGTTGGATGTGTAAAGCGATTATTCGACGGCATAATCATGTCGATTGTTAATATCATACTTCCTCACGCTGCAAGGGGACTTCGCTGAAGTTCGCGCCGCTGACGGCAGCGGATGACCGCGGGAGCTGGGACAGCGACCTCCACGGAAGCCGTGGGGGAGCGGAGGGCCGACTTTCCAATGCGGCCACAGGAGGTAGTCATGAAGATCAAGCTTGTTACGTCGGTTTCGGCCCTGGCCTTCGGGCTCGCCCTGTCGGGTGCGGCCATGGCTCAGTCGGCGGGCGCCGACGAGGGCAACGCGGCTGCGGCGGCCAACGGCGCCACGGCCACGGCGTTCGATATCTCGGCGCTGAACGGCAATGCGCTGAACTCGAACAACGACAGCTCGACCAACACCGACAACTCGACGAACACCTCGCTGGGTTTGTCGGCCCTGAACGGGAACTCGGTGGACTCCTACAACACCGACAATTCGGTGGAGGACTCTGGCAACACTGACGTCGAGGATTCCTACAACGTCGACAACTCGGTGGAGGACTCCGGCAATACCGTGGTGGAGGACTCGTACAACACCGACGTCGAGGACTCCTACAACAGCGACAGCTCGACCACGACCACGACGATCACGGCCCGGCTGAACCTGTCCGAGCAGATGCTCAACGCCCAGATCTCGGACATCTCCTTCACAGGCGGTGATGAGGGCTTCGGCTCGGACAGCCGCAGCCTGAACACGGGTGCGATCAGCCTGTCTGGCAACGCCATGCAGGGCTTCGGCGGCATCAACACCTCGAGCAACAACTCGGGCTTCGGTTCGGCCGCCCAGGCCGGGACCCTGGTGTCGGCCAACGCCAACGTCACCTTCCAGTAGTCGCCTCAGGACCGGCCGATCTTGGCGTCGGCCGGTCCCCTTCTGCTTCCGGAGCCGGCCATGCCGCACAACAACTTCAGGACCGTGCTCGCGCTCGCGGGCTTTCTTGCTGCGCCTTTCGCCCTTGGAGGCCAGGCGCTGGCCCAAGAAGCAACCGCCACGGTTGAGCCGGCGACGCTGTTCTTGCCCGGCGGCGGGCTTGCGGCGCCGCCCGTCAGGCTGCCGGACCTCGGGAGCTTCGAGGTGTCGGACGATGCCCTGGAAAGCCTGCACGGCAAGGGGGCGACCATCGCCGTCACCGATCAGGATCTGACAGCCATGAGCACTGGCAACACGATCAACGCCGCGACCGTGGGATCAGGGGCGATCAACCTGTCGGACAATGCCCTCGGCGGCTTCGGCGGGCTTGGCAATGTCCTGATGAACACCGGGCACAACAACGTGCTGCAGGGCAACGTGAGCGTGACGATCGTTGTCACCCAGTAGAGGCGGTCGGGGAGGCCGGACATGCGCGGCTCGTGCAAATTCGCAATCGCGATAGCCGCAGCGGGCTGGCTCGGAGGCGGCCTTCCGGCCGCCGCGCAGATTCAGTTCTCCGGAGAGGCGGCCGGTGCGCGCCTACGCGTGATCAGTTGGAAGGACATCCCGTTCCGCACCGTGGTGCGGCAGGAGTACGACTTCAGCTGCGGCTCGGCCGCCCTCGCCACCCTACTGACCTATCACTACGGCCGGCGCACCACCGAGGCCGACGCCTTCACCGCCATGTACGCACGGGGGGACCAGGCGACGATCCGGCGGGCTGGGTTCTCCATGCTGGACATGAAGCGATACGCGGAAAGCGTGGGCCTGCGGGCGGATGGCTTCAGGCTGACCGTCGATGACCTCGCCGAGCGTGGCGCGCCAGTGATCGTCCTGATCAACCTCGGCTCATACAAGCACTTCGTTGTAGTGAAGGGCGTCGCCGGCGGGAGGGTCCTGGTGGGCGATCCGGCCCTGGGGCTGAAGACCTTCACTCGGGCACAGTTCTCGTCCATGTGGAACGGCGTGGCGCTCGCTGTGCGCGAGGATGGCGAGAGCGGAGATGGCGCCTTCAACCGCCAGTTCGAATGGTCGCCCTGGGCCACCGCCCCCATCAAGGCCGCAGCCTCGCAGGACACGCTCAACGCGCTGAACCTGCATGTGATGCCGCTCTACCAGATCACCCCTGTCAGCGTGATCAACGGAGGCCAGCCATGAAGCTGAGCAGCCTGTTGGGCGCGGCGGCCGCCGCCGTTACCCTGAACCTCCATGTTTCGCCGGCTTCCTCCCATGCCCGGGATGGCGCCTTCGAGATGGTGTCGGACGCCGAGTTGGATGCTTCTCGCGGCGGGTTCCTGGCGGCCGACAATCTCGCCTTCCAGTTCGGGGCGGTGATGCGGACCTACGAGAACGGGGCCCTGAGCCTGCAGACCCAGCTGGTCTGGACCCCCGAAGGGACGGCGATGGAGCAGTCGCTGGGAGACGGCGTCACCCAACTGACGGGCGCGGATCTTGGGCGCATGGCCGCAGGGGAGGCCTATCAGACGGCGGCCGGCGCCATCGTCGTGCACGACCTCGACCAGGGCCGGCTCGTCAACCTGCTGGTGAATACCGATAGCGGCCGGACGTATCAGCAGGACCTGGAGATCACCCTGGTGCTTCCAGGCTTCGGCGCGCTGCAGGAGGACATGGGCCAGCGGCTGACAGGCTTGCGGCTGACCGACGAGCTCGCCCTGGGTTCGGTCCTGGCCCTTGGCGGACCGTGACCCCGCGGCCTCAGAACCGAATCGGCAGGCGCACGACCACCCGCATGTCCGGCGCATCGCTCGTGGCGCCGATCTCATAGGCGTTGTTCAGGCTGATGCGGTCGGTCAGCGCCAGCGACCAGCCGAAGGTGAGGGCTCCCACCTGCAGGCTCTCGGATTCCTGCAGCGTGTTCCCCAGAACCGATCTGGTCGGCCAGATGTAGGCGTGCTTGTAGCCCAGCGAGAACGAGAAGCGCGGGTTGAGGGCGAAGCCGAAGCCCACGTTCAGGGCCGCGGCGTCGCCGGGATCCACCTTGCGGACCAGGACCTCGCCGACGATGCGGTCGATGGCCTTCGGCTGGTGCGACTGGTAGCTGAGGCCGCCGAACAGCACGATGGGGTCGGTGGGATAGAGGAAGTTCAGCGACCCCTCGATCGCCCAGAAGCCGGAGCCGGTGGCCAGGTCGGTGGCGACGCCGAACTGGTCGCGCTCGACTTCGAAGGGGCTGGTTCCGGTATCCGACTTGTACCGCAGGCCGGCGATGAACACCGGCCAGCCTTTCAAGCCCCGATTGATCTGATAGCGGGCGGAGACCTCGACATCGCCGATGTCGTGGCCGTCCAGGTGATAGCTGCGGGTGATGGTCTCGTCCCGCTGGGCGAGGGTGGTCACCCGGTCGTCGCGATAGACGTAGGGGGCGCGGGCCTCGATCTCGAGCCGGTCCGTCAGGCCATAGCGGAGGGACACGGCGCCTGAGATTGCGTTGCGGGCGGCGTCCGAGGCCTCGTTGACGCCGTTCTGGATGCCGGTGACGATCTCGACGCCCCGGAACACCAGGCGATCGCTGGAGCCGTGGGTGAAGTCGATCGACGGCTCGATGACGCCATGACCCTTGGGGGTGAGGACGCCGTAGCCCTCCGGGACGGCGGCCACTTCGGCGGGCGCCACCGGCGGGGGCGGCTCGCCCACCGTGGGGC
>JAEYNH010000060.1 GCA_023412655.1 Pseudomonadota bacterium
CGAACTCGTCCTCGTCTTCCTCCTCCCAGTCGATCTCGTGCCAGGTGAGGGTCTCGACCCGGCTGCGGACGGCGTCCCAGTGGCGGCGGCTGGCGAGCTCGCGCTCCCGCGCCTGGATGGCGGCCTCCTCGCGGTCGAGGCTGCGGACGTCCTTCCGGAGCTTCACCCGCAGGGCATAGGTCAGGCGCACCGAGCGGCTGATCCCCTCAAGGCCCTTGGCAAGGGTCGCGATCTCCGAGGCGTCCTCGGCAGCTTCGGCCATCCGGTGGAGCTTTTCCGCCAAGGCCAGCTGCAGCTCGGCCAGGCGCGCCAGTCCGGCGTCCTGGACCTGTAGCATCTCGGCGTCGCTGGACATCGCTCCGGCCATGAACAAAAGAAGAACATGGAAGCGGCGAAACGCCAAAAAGAATCGCCAAAAAAGAGTCGCCGTGCGGGCGCTAGCCGGCCTCGCCGGTGCAGACGCGCTCGGCGCGGCTTCCGATCCGGGACAGCACCTCGTGGGCGACAGTGCCGGCGGCGGCGGCCTGGTCGTCCAGCAGGGCGGAGGGGCCAAGGAGTTCCACCGGCTCACCGACCGTGAGCGGGGCGTCGGCGATGTCGATCACCACGAGGTCCATGGTCACGGCCAGCAGCGGGCGGCGGGCGCCGCCGGCCCAGGCGTAGCCCCGGCCATAGGCGGCGCGGAACACCCCGTCGGTGTAGCCCGCCCCGACGACCGCCACCCGGACGGGCCCGTCGGCGGTGAACATCCGGCCATAGGCCAGGCGGTCGCCGGGCGTCAGGTTGCGGATGTCGAGGATGGGGGCGGTGAGGCGGGCCACTGCCTTCAGGCGCGGATCGGGCCGCTCGAACGGGCCGCCGCCGTAGAGGCTGACGCCCGGGCGGACCATGTCGAACCGGTAGTCGGGACCCAGGAACACGCCGGCCGAGGCCGCGAGGCTGGCCCGGGCCTGCGGGAACAGCGGGCGGAGCGCCTGGAAGGCGGCGAGCTGGGCGGCGCTGCGCGGATCGTCCGGTTCAGAGGCCGAGCCCAGGTGGCTCATGAGCAGGACGACGTCGAGGCCGCGGAGGCGGTCGGGGGCCTGGGCAAGGAGCCGGGCCTGCTCTGGCGCGAGCCCTTGGCGGTTCATGCCGGTGTCCACATGCAGGGCCACGGACAGGGGGCCGTTGGCCACCGCCCAGGCCGAGGCGGCGGTGAGCTGGGGCAGGGTGGTGATGACCGGGGTGAGACCGGCGGCGACCAGGCGGGGAGCGGCCCCGGCCGTCAGGCCGTCGAGGACATAGATGCGGGCGTCGCGGGCGCCCAGGGCGGCGCGCAGGGCCTCGCCCTCGTCCAGCCGGGCGACGAAGAAGCTGCGGGCGCCCTCGGCGTGCAGGCGGCGGGCGACGGGGCCCGCGCCCAGGCCGTAGCCGTCCGATTTCACGACGGGAGCCACTTCCGCCCCGGCGGCCTCGGCGCGCAGGACGGCGTGATTGTGGGCGAGCGCGTCGAGGTCGATGGTCAGACGCGCGCGGTCAGGTGGATGCATGCCGCTTAGTGAGGGTCGTAGCGGCTCGAGTCACGGGCCAGATTGCCGAACTTGGTCGTGTCGGAGTTGAACGACAGCTTGACGGTGCCGATGGGGCCGTGACGCTGCTTGCCGATGATGAGCTCGGCCAGGCCCTGGACCTGGTCCATCTGCTCCTGCCACTTGAAGTGCTCCTCGGTGCCTTCCCGGGGCTCCAGGCGGCTGAGGTAGTACTCCTCCCGGTACACGAACATCACCATGTCGGCGTCCTGTTCGATCGAGCCGGATTCCCGCAGGTCGGACAGCTGGGGCTTCTTGTCCTCGCGGTTCTCGACCTGGCGGCTGAGCTGGCTGAGGGCCAGCACCGGGACGGCCAGTTCCTTGGCCAGGGCCTTGAGGCCCTGGGTGATCATGGAGACCTCCTGCACCCGGTTGTCCGGCCCGCCGGCGCCCGTGGTGATCAGCTGGAGGTAGTCGACGATGATCAGGTCGAGGCCGACCATCCGCTTCAGGCGCCGGGACCGGGCCACGAGCTTGGCCAGGGTGATGCCGCCGGTGGCGTCGATGTAGAGCGGCGCCTCCTGGATCTCCATGGCCGCGTCGCGGATGCGGCCGAACTCCATGGCGTCGATCTCGCCCTTGCGGAGCCGGTCGCCGGACACGCCGGAGGCCTCGGCCAGGAGGCGCAGGGCGAGCTGTTCGGCGCTCATTTCCAGCGAGAAGAAGGCCACGACGCCGCCGCGGACGGTCTTCTTGCTGCCGTCGGGCTGGGGCTCCCAGGCGTAGTTGCGGGCCACGTCGAAGGCGATGTTACAGGCCAGCGAGGTCTTACCCATCGACGGACGCGCGGCCAGGATCATCAGGTCGGACGGGTGCATGCCGCCGATCTTGGCGTCGAGGTCGATGAGGCCGGTGGACAGGCCCGCCAGGCCGCCGTCGCGGCTGTGGGCCTCTGCGGCCATGGCCAGGGCGCCCTGGATGGCGTCGCCGAACGGCACGAAGCCCTGGGACACGCCGCCGGCCTCGGCCAGCTGGTAGAGCTGCTGTTCGGCGGACTCGATCTGCTCCTGGGCGTCGAGCTCGGCGTCGCCCGCCTGGGCCTGGGCGGCGATCTCGCCGCCGATGCGGATCAGGTCCCGGCGCAGGGCCAGGTCGTAGATGGCGCGGGCGTAGTCGGGGGCGTTGGCCGCCGGCGGGGCGCGGTCGACCAGGTCGGCCAGATAGCGGACGCCGCCCAGTTCCTCGAACGCGGGGTCGCGGGCGAACTGTTCGGCGATGAGGATCGGCTCGGCGAGCTGACCCTTGCGGACATAGGTCTCGATGGCCTGGAACAGGCGCTGGTGGAACGGCTCGAAGAAGTGGCGGGCCTGGAGGTTGTCGCCGAGGCGCTCGAAGGCGGCGTTGTCGAACAGCAGGGCGCCGAGCAGGGCCTGTTCGGCCTCGATATTGGCCGGCGGGCGGGCGACGGCGGGCGCCTGGGAAGGGTCCTGGGCGGCGGGGCGCAGGTCTAGGGCCGGTACGATCGACATGGCCTAGGGATAGCCGAGGGGCCCCGGGGGATCACCGGCGCCACGTGTCGCGCGTGGCGGTCGTCCCCAGAACTTTTCTGAACCTGTGGATGGAAGCGGGGCCATAAGAAAACGGCGCGGGATCGCTCCCGCGCCGTCTCTCAAGCTTTTCGCCTGCGTCAGGTTCAGGCTTCTTCGGAATATTCCGAAGCGGCCTGGCCAGCGCCGCCCTCGAGGAGGTCGGCGGCAGCCTGTTCGGCCGCCAGACGCTCTTCCTCGAACTGCGAGGAGATGACGTTCTCGCCGCGGGCCTGACGATCGGCTTCGTCCTGGCTGCGGGCGATGTTGAGCGTCACGGTGACGACCACTTCCGAGTGGAGGCGGATCTTCACCTCGTGCATGCCGAGCGTCTTGATCGGCTTGTCCAGCACGACCATCGAGCGTTCGATCTTGCCGCCTTCGGCGTTGACCGCGTCGGCCACGTCGCGGCCGGCCACGGAGCCGTACAGCTGGCCGCTTTCGCCGGCCTGACGGATCAGGACGTACTGCGTGCCGTCGAGCTTCTCGCCGGCCTTGGCCGCGGTGTCGCGGGCCTTGGCGTTGCGGGCCTCGATCTCGGAGCGCTGGGCTTCGAAGACCTTGAGGTTGGCCGCGTTGGCGCGGAGCGCCTTCTGGCGGGGCAGCAGGAAGTTACGGGCGTAGCCGTCCTTGACGTCGACGACGTCGCCGAGGGAGCCCCAGCCTTCCAGGCGTTCGAGCAGAATGACTTTCATGTGCCTGGCTCCCTTACTTCACGACGTAGGGGAGCAGCGCCAGGAAACGGGCGCGCTTGATGGCCTTGGCCAGCTCGCGCTGCTTCTTGGCGGACACCGCGGTGATGCGCGACGGCACGATCTTGCCGCGCTCGGAGACGTAGCGCTGCAGCAGCTTGACGTCCTTGTAGTCGATCTTCGGGGCGTTGGCGCCGGAGAACGGGCACACCTTGCGGCGGCGGAAGAACGGGCGGCGCGGAGCGGCGGCGGACGCCGCGGCCGGAGCGGCGGAGGTTTCTTCAGACATCGAGCCCTCCCTTTCCTAGAATTGCGGAGCGTCGTCGCGGCGTTCGCGGTCGCGATCGCGGCGGGCGAGGATGGGCGACAGCTCGAGGTCGAGCTCTTCGACGCGGACGGTCATGAAACGCAGCACGTCTTCGTTGATCGACAGCTGGCGCTCCATCTCCTTCACGGCGTCAGCCGGGGCGTCGATGGCGAGCAGGGAGTAGTGACCCTTGCGGTTCTTCTTGATCCGGTAGGTCAGGTTGCGCAGACCCCAGTACTCGATCTTGGCGACGGAACCGCCGCCTTGCTCGATGAGGGCCTTGAGCTGGTCATTCAGGGCTTCGGCCTGCTGCGGCGAGATATCCTGCCGCGAGATGACCACGTGTTCGTAGAGAGCCATGGTTTCCTTCTTCCGGTGTGGGAGGCGGCGCGTCCGGCGGCGGAAGGTCCGACGGATACGATGGCTCTCAGCGCGGCGGCCGGGAGTTTCCCGACCCATTCGCGTTCCGCGTGAGACCGCCTTCCGATGAAGAGGCGGGCAAATAGGGGAAAAACCCTGTCAGGGCAAGGCTTTTCCCCTTGCGCGGGGGCCTAGCGGCCGCCCTTGAGGCCCTTCACCGCCGTAAGCGTCTGGGAGACGTGTTCGGACGGGTCCAGCTTGGAGTAGGCGTGGACCACCTTGCCGTTGGGGGCGATGACGTAGGAGGTCCGGTCGGACCATTCGGGCTTGGCCGCGAGCACGGCGTCGTACTGCCGGGCCACCTTGGCGCCGGGGTCGGCGGCCACCGGGAACTTGCCCGAGCACTTGTCGGTATCGGCGGAGATCTGCTGCAGCTTGTCGAGCTGGCCGGCGGTGACGCCGATGACGGTGGCGCCGGCGGCTTTGAACTGCGGCGTGGCGTCGGCGAACATCTTCGCCTCGATGTTGCAGCCCTTGGTGTCGGCGGCCGGGAAGAAATAGAGCACCACCGGCCCCTTCTTGCGCGCCTCGGCGAGGGAGAAGGTCAGGGCCTTGCCCGCCTGATAGCCCTGGAGGGTGAAGTCCGGCGCGGTGTCGCCGACCTTGAGGGCGGCGGCGGCGGGCGTGGCGATCAGGGCGCCGAGGACGGCGGCCAGGGCTAGGCGTTTCATGACGATCTCCCGAGGCGGCCCGCCGCGCTGGCGGCAGGGCCTTCGCGGCGATGCTAGAACGCCAGTCGCCGAAGCGGAAGCTCAGCCGAACAGGAAGTCGTCGGATTTCAGCGCCGAGCGGGAGATGTCGAGCAGGGTGATCGTGTGAGGCGATCCGTCGTCGCCGGAATAGGTGATGACGACGTTCTTCCCCACCTGGACCGCGTGGCGCATCACGCCCTGGAAGGTGGAGTCGGCGCCGAACATGGCCGGGTTGAACTGGATCTGGTCGTTCTTGGGATCGAAGTCGCCAATCACGTCGTCGCCCGACCGGGCGTCGAAGATGAAGAGGTCGTTGCCGTTCTCGCCCCAGAGGGTGTCGTTCCCTTCACCGCCCACCAGGGTGTCCTTGCCGTTGCCGCCCTTCAGCAGGTCGTCGCCCTGGCCGCCGAACAGCAGGTCCTGGCCGTTGTCGCCATGCAGGACGTCGTGGCCGCGGCCGCCCTCGAGGGTGTCGTTCTGGTTGTCGCCGCAGAGGCTGTCGGCGCCCGAGCCGCCGACGAGGTGGTCGGGATGCACTGTGCCGCAGCGGTCGATGCCCGGCTGGGTGACGCCCTCGATGACGTACTTGACGGTCTGGGTGGAGGAATAGGCCTCGCCGTCGAACACCCGGTACTCGAAGCTGACGGTTCGGCTCTGGCCGAGGGTGAGCGAGAGGTCGGCGTCGGTGGGGCGGATGGAGAAGGTCCCGTCCGCATTCACCGTGACGCCGGAGGGCAGGGCGCCCACCACCTGGAAGGTGAGGGTCTGGCCGTCGGGATCGGCGCCCAGGAGATGACCGGTGAACACCGCGTCGGCCTTGCCAGAGCCGGTGAAGGCGGCCGCCGTGGGGGCGCGGTTCTGCTGCAGCACCACGTCATCCACCAGGGCCAGGCCCGAGCCGTTCTCGGCGTACCACTGGAAGGTCAGCAGGCCGCCGGCGAAGGCCGAGGGCAGAACCACGGTCTCGAAGCCCAGGGCCGCGTCGGTGAGTGCGGACCAGGTGACGGACGCGCCGTCGGCCTTCTGGCCGATGAAGTTGATCCGCACGGCCGAAGCGCCGGGGAGCAGCTGGCCCTCGTCAGTGAAGCCCGCCCAGCGGAAGCCGTCGAGGTTCAGCGAGCTGACCCCGAAGGAGCCGCCGGTGATGCTCTCGAGGCGGGCGGTGTCGGTGGTGTACTTGATGAACACATAGTCGCCGGTCCCAAGGTCGGCGATGGACAGCCCGCCGACGAACGCGTCCGGGGCGTTGGTCGCCGACGAGAAGCGGAAGCCGGCTTCCTCATAGGCGGAGAAGTCCCCATCCGGGACCTGGCTGAAGGTTATGGTGGTCGACATGCGGCGGGCCCCCCTTTGCCCCAGTCTGGTACAGGTTCGGGCCCGGGGGCCCCGCACCGCCCGTGGAAGCGCTGCGTGTCAGGGTCCGGAGCAAGAAGCGCGCCCGGCCCCGATGGACTCGCGGATCGTCAGTTGTAGGCGGCGGTCACCGTGAAGACGCCGCTGTAGGCCCCCGGCGCCGTGGTGCTGCTGATCGGGAACGAGCCCCCGACCGAGAAGCCGTAGCTGCCCTGCTGGCCCATGGCGGCGCTGAGCGCGGGTGCGGAGATGGTGTTGGTGGTGGTGACGGTGAGCTTGTCGCTGCCGCCCTGGCGGGTCATCACCACCGAGGTGGGCACGTTGATGGACAGGGTGCGGCCGCCTTCACCCTTCACCGTGTAGCTGGCGGCGGAGGTGGACGGGGTCGGCAGGCCGATGATGTCGGGGCTCGAGAGGCTGCGCTGGCCCGAGGTGCTGACCGTCACCGTGCCGCTGCCCGAACTGGGGCGCACGATGCGGCCGAAGGCGAGGTCGGAGGTCTTCTGCAGGGACAGCGAGCGCAGCACCGTGGCGGTGGCGGCGCCGGTGGTGCTGACCGTATTGCCTTTGCCGTTGGGGGTGAGGGTGATGGCGAAGGAGGCGCTGGCCGGGCCGGAGGACTGGCCGCTGTTGTCGCCCTTGATGGGGAAGTCCATGCCGACGGTGAACGTCTTCGCCCCGTTCTTGCCGATCGGCCCGAAGGTGAAGGTCCGCGTATTGGAGCCGCTCTCGCTGGCGACGGTCTGGCCGGCGACGTCGAAGTTGGTGAGAGAGCCGGCCCGTCCGGTGGGCGAGCCGACGCTGGAGATCGTGCCGGTGAGGGTGCGCGAATTGCAGTCGTTCTGATTGCCGCAGGTCACCGTCACGGTCACGGTGGACGAGCCGGCCGAGACCCGGGCCCCATCGCCGCTGAGCTTGCTGATCTCGCCGCTGGGCGTGACGCGGAAGACGGTGTCGCCGCTGACTGCGGCGGCGATGTTACCCAAATTGGGGCTGGAGCCCGTAACGCCGATCCCGAAGGCCTGCGCCTGCGCCGACTCAAAACCCATCAGCACGAGCAGAGAGGTCGAAATCGCAAGCAACGGTTGCGATTTTTGCGCGGGAAAGACGAACATATGCCCTCGGAACATCTAGTTGGGTGTTCTATCCCCTGAGGGCTCGACTTCCAACTTGCTCGCGGCCGGCTCCAGGTCTTGCGTGCGGGCTTCGAACAAGACTTCTCCCTGCACCTCGGCGCCGAACCCGCCATCGTTCTCGACGACGGCGGTGAGCGGGGCGGCCAGCCGCATGCGCAGCCGCTGGGCCTGCTCGGGATCCAGCTCGACGCGATAGGTCCCCACCGGCACCGAAGTGAAGATGGCCGTGCCGTCGAACTCGGTGGAGCCCTCGAACTTGCGGTTCCGGGCGTCCACCAGCTGCAGGCGGGCGGCGGCGAGGCCGACGGGCGGAGCCTCGCCCCGGCGGAGCATCAGCCGCACCACCACATCGCCCGTGGGCTGCATGGGATAGTTGACCTTCATGGTGGCGCCGGGACGCGGCCTTAGGTCGAGGGTGGAGGGCGGCGTCTTCACCGAAGGGTTCTCGACCTCGTCGAGGCTGACGGTGAGCCTGGCGGTGGGACCCGCGCCGACGCCGGAAATGAAGACCTGGCCGTTCTCGTCGGTGACGGCGCGCCGGACGGCGCCTTCGAGCACCACGTCCTTCACCGGCGCCTCGCCGGGATCGAACACGCCGTTGCCGTTGTCGTCCATGAAGGCGTGGAAGAGCACGCTGCCGCCCGAGCCGGGGCCCGTCCGGGTCATCTGGTAGCCGCCCGCCGGGTTGTAGCTGAGGCCGAAGCTGAGCTGGGCGCCGACGCGCCAGCTGCTGTCCTTGTTGTTGTACTCGCCCTCGACGGCCAGGTCGCCGATGGCCAGACGATGGATGCTGGCGAGCAGCAGGTTGGTGCCCTTGAGGTCGTCCAGCTGCTGTCCCACCCCAAGGCGCAGGGCCCAGGTGGGGGTGATGTCACGATCGGCGGAGAGGGCGAAGGTGCGCGCCTTGGGATCGGGCAGGATGTCGTAGTCGAGCGAGCCCCTTAGCTGCCAGGCGTAGTCACGGTAGGTCGAGGCGGCGATATAGCCGGTGAGCCGCTGGAAGGTATTGGCGGTGGTCTCGGTGCGCTCGTACTCGAAGCCGGCCGAGGCCAGGAAATTGCCCAGGGTGCTCGAGCCGCGCAGCGAGGCCGTATAGTTCACCGTGCCGTCCAGATACTGGTAGCGGGCCGCACGGGCGGAGATCGGGATCAGCCGTTCCGCCAACTCCAGACTGGCGTCCACCGACAGCTCGGTGCGCCGGACGGTGGGCCGGGTGAGTTCGAAGCCGGGGCCGTTCTCGTCGAGGAACCCGCGCCGGAACTCGGCATGGCGCAGCACCACCGAGGCTCCAGCCATCTCGCCCGCGAGGCCGACGAAGCCGGCGTAGGCGCCCCGGTCATCGGCGGCGGCGTCGATCTGGGTCGCAAAGCCGAACAGCGAGGTGCGGACGCCAAGGTCATAGACCCCGCGATACTTGTCCTCGCCCAGGGGCAGCAGGGCCGCGCCGGCCGAGATGGTGAGGGCCGAGGTCAGGCCATAGTTGACGTTGGCGACCCCGCGATAGCCGCCGCGGTTGAACAGGGTCTCGGGAGCGTCGGTGACCCCGTCGAACGAGATCACCTGGCGGTTCTGCTCCACAAGGCCGAACTCGAAATTGGCCTTGCCCCGGGGCAGCAGGCCGCCGCCCACATTGATGATCCGGGTCTGCTCGCTGCGCTCGCCGCGCGGGCCGTAGGTGACGATGCGCACCACGTTGACGCCGGGGGACAGCGGCACGTTGAGGAACTCGTAGCGCCCCTCGGCCGGCGTGTTCTGGCCGCTGCGAAGCACATCGTTGATGTAGAGCTCGGCGTCGTAGCCGATGGGCAGCTCACCGCGCAGGTCGATGCGGTTGAAGATGTTGGTCTCGTCCAGCGGAACGGTGGAGATCGCGAAGCCCCGGCCGCCGACGCCGCGGGGGCCCAGGGGCATGGACGGGGTGAACACGTCGCCGATGCTGACCACCCGGGCCTTGAGCGGGCCGAGCAGGCCGCCGCGCAGGGAGCGCCGCTCGAACAGCACCCGCGCAGAGGACGGCTCGCCGGTGTCGTCAGAACCGACATAGCCCTGGAAGTTGCCGTAGAGCAGGTCGGCGGCCGCGCGCACGTCGTAGCGGAACGGGTAGGCGGGCTTTTCGCTTTGGCTGCCGCCCGCCACCTGCACGTCGAAGCCCGGCATGCTGAGGAAGCCGTAGGGCCGCTCGACGGTGAGGCTTTCGGTGGCCGCAGCCACGGGGTCGGAGGTCAGGCCGCGGAGCCGGGCGATCCGTTCCTGCCGTGACTGGATCGGCAGCTGTTCCTGGGCCTTGATGTCGATGGACAGCGCCTCGGGACTGACGGCGAAGGTCATCGGCAGCAGGCGCTGCAGGGCCGAGGTCTTGATGTAGATCTCGGTCGGCGTGACCGCCACGTCGTCAGGCGCCAGCGGAACGTTCCGCGCTCCGTCGCGGGCGGCGCCCGTCTTCAGGTCGACCACCAGTGAGCGGCGGGCCTGGCCCACCCGCCCGATGATGCGCCCTTCCACCGGGAGCACCTCGACGTCCATCTCCAGGAGCCGGGTGAGCTCGCCCACCGGCACGAGCGGATCGGTGTCCAGGCCGTAGGCAGCGAGGCCGTCGGTAAGCGTCAGCTGGTCGAGCTGGACCGAGAAGAGAAGGAGGTTGGCCGGGTCGATAAGCGCGGAGTCCGGCTGGATCGGCGAACCGGCCGGGAGCGTCGAACCCGCGGCCTCAGCCCCCTGAGCGCCGGGGGCGATCAGAAGACAGAGAGCCGCAGGAACGGTAAGCGCAATCCATCTAGGGGACTTGAACGGTCGCAAGCAGCTTGCCCGGAGACGTGTCGTCGTCGGTGAACGAGACTTCCAGCTTCTCACCGGGCGCAGGGATGCGGGTCAGCGGAATTCGCATGGTGCGGCGATCTATCTCTGGATAGACCCCCACACCTCGCGCGATGCCGATGGGCTCCCCCCGCTTGTCAGCGGCGCGGACCTCGACATTGCCAAACAGAGAATTCGCGCCCGTGCGCGCCAGGTCGAAAACCATGACGGCCGTACGAGTAGGGGCCGACTGCGCATCGGGCGAGAGTTGAGCATACTCGATACGGGGGTTCTGGATCGCTGCGCTCACTTCGGGCGCGCTGACGCGCACGATGGCGGGGATCGAAAGCCCGAACACAGAGGTGATCTGGAACCGCAGTTCGTTGTTGTCGCCGGCCGCGGCGTCGTCGACGGTCGTACCGACGCTGGGCGGCGGAATGGTCGTGACGGTGAGGTGTGTGCGGTATTCGC
The DNA here is from genome assembly GCA_023412655.1 of Pseudomonadota bacterium. GTDB lineage: Bacteria > Pseudomonadota > Alphaproteobacteria > Caulobacterales > Caulobacteraceae > Phenylobacterium. The sequence goes on from JAEYNH010000060.1 coordinate 10,959, forward strand.
CCTTGGCGTCGGGCGGCACCGAGCCCACCCGAAGGCGGATCGTCTGGCCCTGGCCAGGCGCCAGGGTGGCGCGGCGGGGCGAGATCAGGATCATGTTCCGCGCGGACGCGACCTTGTCGGCCACGGCCTTGGAGTCGGCCTGCTTCTGGGCGTCCTCGACTGCGACAATCTGACCATCGGGCAGCATGACCCGGTCGATCATCGCGATGTCGAAGGTCGCCGGCGCGGTGCCCTGGTTGAAGATGTAGACGCTGGCCGTCCGCTGGCTCGGGCTGAACGTCACGCGCTTTGGGGTGATGTTGAGGTTCGCGCCGACCGTCGTGGTGGTGACGGAGGGAGCGGGCGGCGCCTGGCGGGCCTGGGCCTCAGCGGCGAGCGCCGCGACGAGGCCGATGGCGACGGCGGGGAAGAGGGCGAGGCGTTTCAATTGTATTGGACCACGACAACGAGCAGGCCCTCGTAAGGGCCGGGGACAAGGTTCTGCGCCGAAGCGAGCGCCAGAGACCCCCCGATATCCACGCTCATTGCGGTGTCGCCCAAGACGGCGTCGCCGCTGCCGAGATGATACTCGGCGCTGGTGCTGGTTTTGACAGTCAAGGTTTCCTGGCCCCCGCTGCGCACAACCGTGAAGCTTTCGGGCACGGTTGTCGAGACTACGTCTCCAGGTTGACCTCGAATCGTTAACTGCGCGTTGCCCGTACTCACCCGCGAGCGGGCGATGGTGCTGCTGGCCGCGCCGATGGCGACCCCGCCGCGCACGGGCGCGACGGAGACGGCGGGCAGGGTCAGGCCGTTGCCGATCTGAATTCCCGCCGTCTCGGTGAAGCTGACCCGCACGGGCGCCATGCCCGACGCGCTGACCGCAGCCTGCGCGCTGCAGGCGACAATGGCCAGGCCGGCGAGTCCGAGGATGATGGCGCGACGCATGGGGTACTTCCGATCGTGGCGGAGAGGCCGGAAGCC
>JAEYNH010000080.1 GCA_023412655.1 Pseudomonadota bacterium
ACCCTACCGGCCGAGCACGCCCCCGCCGCGCAGCACGCCGCCCGCCGCGGCTCCGGCGCCGTCCGCCAGCCGTCCGATCGTGCCCGGCGCGCCGGTGGCCTCGCCGCCGGTCAGCGACGGCCAGGTCTCCACCATGGGCCGCGGCCGCTTCGTTTGGCCGGTGCGGGGCGAGATCCTCTCGGGCTTCGGTCCCAAGGGGCCTAGCCAGCGCAACGACGGGATCAACATCCGCGCCCCGTCCGGCGAGCCCGTGCGCGCGTCGGCCGCGGGCGACGTGGTCTATGCCGGCGACCAGGTCCCGGGCTTCGGCAATCTCGTGCTGATCAAACACGCCGACGGCTGGGTCACGGCCTACGGCCATCTCGGCCGCATCGACGTGAAGATGCAGCAGCGGGTCACCCAGGGACAGCAGATCGGTCAGGTGGGCGTCACCGGCGGCGTCTCCGAGCCGCAGCTGCACTTCGAGATCCGTTACGCGCCCACCCCTGAGGAACGCGCCCGGCCGATCGATCCGGCCCTGGTCCTGCCGCGTCAGTAGCGGCAGGCCCTCGTCAGAGCGGCAGCGGCTTGCCGAGTTCCCCGGCCAGTTCGCGGATGAACTGCCAGGCCACCCGTCCCGAGCGGCCGCCGCGCAGCTGCGCCCATTGCAGGGCGCGGCGGTCCAGGTCCGAGACCCGCAGGTCGTAGGCCTCGGCATAGCCCTTCACGGCGGCCAGATAGGTCGCCTGGTCCATGGGCGGGAAGCCGATCCACAGGCCGAAGCGGTCCGAGACGCTGACCTCTTCCTCGGCGTCCTCGTGGGCGGCCACGAGGCCGCGGTCCTCCTGATGGCCCCGGGGCATCAGGTGCCGGCGGTTGGACGTGGCCACGAACAGCACATTGGCCGGCGGACCCGAGACCCCGCCTTCCAGGGCCGACTTCAGGGCCTTGGCGGCCGCCGCGCCTTCCTCGAAGGACAGGTCGTCGCAGAGGACCACGAAACGCTCGGTCCGGCGGCGCAGGTCGTCGAACAGCGCGGGCAGGGCGGTCACCTGGTCGCGATCCACCTCCACCAGCTTGAGATCGGCATGCTCGGCGGCCACCGCCATGAAGGCGGCCTTGGCGATGGAGCTCTTGCCCGTGCCGCGCACGCCCCACAGCAGGACGTGGTTGAAGGGCAGACCGCGCGCGAAACGCCGCAGGTTCTCGACCACCTTCTCCTTCTGCCGCTCCACGCCCACCAGGCTGTCCAGGGCGAGCGGGTAATCCGGCGCCGGATGGAAGCCGCCGGTGTCCGGGTCGTGGCGGAAAAGTCTCGCCTCGCCGAACGCCGTCTTGGCGGGGGCAGGGGGCGCAAGGCGCTCCAGCGCCTCGGCGATGCGGTTCAGGAGAGGTTTCAGCTCGTCGTCCATCGCGGGGAGCCTTAGCCCTCCGCAGGTTCCATTGCAAAAGCGGGGCTCTGCGCATAGCTTCCGCCGACTTTACGAACGGGCGCCCGACAAGCGGCGCCGCCCGCAATCCGGAGAGGCCATGTTCGCCACCCCTGCCTACGCCCAAGCCGCCGGCGGCGCCGCCGCCGGCCCCGAGGCCATGTTGATCCAGTTTCTGCCGCTGATCGCCCTGGTCGTCCTGTTCTACTTCCTGATGATCCGGCCGCAGCAGAAGCGGATGAAGCAGCATCAGGCGATGCTCGGCGCCCTGAAGCGCGGCGATACCGTGGTCCTGTCCTCCGGCATGGTCGGCAAGATCGTCCGCGTCGAGGACAAGGAAGTGGGCCTCGAGATCGCCCCCGGCGTCACCACGAAGGTCGTCAAGGCGATGATCGCCGACGTCCGGACCCGCGGCGAGCCGGCCGCCGCCAACGACGCCAAAGCCTGATCCGAAAAGCCGCCTTCTGATGCTCACCCTCTCGCGCTGGAAGGTCATCCTCGTCATCCTGTCGGTCGTGTTCGGGGTGCTCTTCGCGCTCCCGAACGCCCTTCCGGAGCAGGCGCGGGCGAACCTGCCGGGCTTCCTCCCGAAGAAAACCCTGAACCTGGGCCTCGACCTGCAGGGGGGCTCGTACCTCCTGCTTGAGGTCGACATCCCGGCGCTCCGCGCGCAGCGTGTGACCAACACCGTCGAAGACGTCCGGACGACCTTGCGGGAGGCCCAGATCGGCTTCACCGACCTTGGGGCTTCCGGGGACGTGGTTTCGGTGCGCATCAACGACCCCGGCAAGGTGCAGGAGGCCCAGCGCCTGCTGCGGAACAGCCTCGGCGCCCCGATGGCCGGCACCACCGGCGGCCGGGACGTGAACGTCTCCACCCAGCCGGACCAGCGCCTGCGGATCACCTTCGTCGCCGAGGCCATGCAGGCCGAGGCTTCGCGGGCGGTGGAACAGTCCATCGAGATCATCCGCCGACGGATCGACGAACTCGGCACCCGCGAGCCGACCATCGTGCGTCAGGGGGCCGACCGGATCGTCGTCCAGGCTCCGGGCGAGAGCGATCCCGAGCGTCTGAAGAACGTCATCGGCCAGACCGCCAAGCTGACCTTCCAGATGGTCGACGAGGCTGCCGATCCGGCCGCGGCCGCAGCCGGCCGCGTGCCCCCGGGCTCGCAGGTGCTGCCCGTCGAGGACGGCTCGGCGCCGTTCCTCGTGGTGAAGCGCCGCGCGGTGGTCACCGGCGAGATGCTGACGACCGCCAACCAGGGTTTCCACCCCCAGACCGGCCAGCCGATCGTCGAGTTCCGGTTCAACAGCCAGGGCGCCCGCCGCTTCGGTGAGGCGACCACCCAGAACATCGGCCGCCGGTTCGCCATCGTCCTCGACGACAAGATCATCTCGGCGCCGGTCATCAATTCGGCGATCACCGGCGGGTCGGGCTACATCGAGGGCAACTTCACCGCCCAGTCGGCCAACGACCTGGCCGTGCTTCTGCGCGGCGGGGCCCTGCCGACGCGCCTGAACGTCGAGCAGCAGCAGACCGTGAGCGCGGAACTGGGCGCCGACGCCATCAAGGCGGGCCAGATCTCCACCATCGTGGCGTTCATCGCCATCGTGGCCTTCATGATCCTGGCCTACGGCTTCCTGTTCGGCGGCATCTCGGTCGTGGCCCTGCTGGTCAACGGCCTGCTGATCATCGCCGCCATGAGCGTCACCCAGGCCACCCTGACCCTGCCGGGCATCGCGGGCCTGATCCTGACCCTCGCCGTGGCCGTGGACGCCAATGTGCTGATCTACGAACGGATGCGGGACGAGATCCGGGCGGGCCGCTCGGTGATCGCTTCCATGGACGCGGGCTTCTCCCGCGCCATGAGCACCATCATCGACGCCAACCTCACCACGCTGCTCGCGGCGTTGCTGATGTTCCAGTTCGGCGCCGGCCCGGTGAAGGGCTTCGCCTGGACGCTCTCCATCGGCGTCGTCACCTCGGTGTTCACCGCCGTCCTCATCACCCAGGTCCTGCTGGCTCTGTGGCTTCGCGCCGCGCGGCCCAAGACCCTGCCGATCGTCTAAGGAGGGCCTGACCGATGTGGCCCCTGATCAAGCTGATCCCGATCAAGACGAATTTTCATTTCGTCCGGTTCGCCAAGTTCGCCGCCATCCTGTCCGCCGTGGGTGTCCTCGCCTCGCTGGGCCGGGCCATGTTCCCGTTCGAGCCGCCCTGCGGCGGCCTGAACTGCGGCATCGACTTCACCGGCGGCACCATGATCGAGCTGTCCACCGCCCCGAACCAGGTGGACCTCGCCGCCGCCCGCGCGGCGGTCAGCGCCTTGCCTGTGGGCGACCCGCAGGTGCAGGGCGTGGGCGCCGGCGACAAGGCCATGGTGCGCTACCAGCCCCCGGCCGGCTCAGATGCCGAGCAGGTCGCCGGCCAGGTCCGCGCCGCCCTGACCGAGGCTCTCGGCGAGGTCACGTTCGAAGCCCCCAACGTCATCGGCGCCAAGGTGTCGGGCGAGCTGTTCCAGAGCGGCCTCATGGCCCTCGGCCTCGCGATCCTGCTGATGATGGTCTACATCTGGTTCCGGTTCGAACTGCAGTTCGGCGTCGGCGCCGTGGTGGCCCTGTTCCACGACGTGATCCTGACCTTCGGCGTCATCGCCTTCTTCAACCTGGAATTCAGCCTGAACACCGTGGCCGCGGTGCTCACCGTCATCGGCTATTCCATGAACGACACCGTCGTGGTCTTCGACCGCCTGCGCGAGAACCTGCGCAAGTACAAGAAGATGCCGCTGCGCGAGCTGATCGACCTTTCGATCAACGAGACCCTCTCGCGGACCATCATCACCGGCGTGACCGCCGTTCTGGCGCTCACCGGGCTGGCGGTGTTCGGCGGGGCCACGCTCCTCGACATGTCGCTGGTGCTGATCTTCGGCATCGTCATCGGCACCTATTCGTCGATCTATGTGGCGGCCCCGGTGCTGCTGCTGTTCGGCGTGCGGCGCGGCCAGGAAGAGGCCGAGCCGCTCAAGCCCGCCGACGCCCGGCCCTAAGGCCCCGCCGCCGTGGCCCGCAACGCGCCCACCGTGGACGCCTACGGCGACGGCGGTTTCCGCCTGGCCGGCGAGCGGCATGACGGCTCGGTGCTGATCCTCGCCGACGAGGCCCGGGTCTGGCCGGTGGCCAGCCTGGCCGAGCTGACGGTGGCCAGCCTGGCCCCCGTCTTCCAGGCGGGCCGGACCGAGGTGGAGTTCCTGTTGCTCGGCGTGGGCGTGCGCAACGCCCAGCCGCCGCGGGAGGTGAGGGAAGCCCTGCGCCAGGCCGGCATCGGCCTGGAGTTCATGGACACCCCGGCGGCGGCCCGCCTCTACAATGTGCTCACCGCCGAAGGCCGTCGCCTGGCCGCGGCCCTGATCGCCGTCTGAACCCTTCCAAGCGTCACCTTCCAGCCTGCGGCGAAACGCCCTATACCTGTGCGCCAGGGTAGGATTCTCAGGGGCACATAATGGCTGGACTGCTCGCCAATCTCCGCAACACGCTCATCGTGAGCTTCCTGCTCGCGCTTGTCATCGTCGTCGGCTACGGCATGCACGACGCGGGCTGGGCCCAGATCTTCTGGCAGGCCACCTTCCGCTGGTTGCACACTCTGGCCGGCATCCTGTGGATCGGTCTGCTCTACTACTTCAACTTCGTGCAGATCCGGAAAATGCCGGAGATCCCGGCCGAGCTTAAGCCGGCCGTGTCGAAGTACATCGCTCCGGAAGCGCTGTTCTGGTTCCGCTGGGCCGCCGTGGCCACCTGGGTGATGGGCGTCCTGCTGGCGTGGAACCGCGGTTACCTGCTCCAGGCGTTCACCCTCGGCGCCCTCGACGGCTTCGCGGTGCCGCAGCACACCTTCATCGGCCTCGGCATGTGGCTGGCGACGATCATGTTCTTCAACGTCTGGGTGTTCATCTGGCCGGCCCAGAAGATCGCCCTCGGCATCGTCGAAGGCGACGCCGACGCCAAGGCCGCCGCCGGCCGCAAGGCCATGCTGTTCTCGCGCATCAACACCCTGCTGTCGGTGCCGATGCTGGCCACCATGACCATGAACCAGACGATCTTCGGCTGACGCCGGAGCCGATCTCTGCGAGAAGGCCCGCCTGACCGGCGGGCCTTTTTTGCTTCTGAAATGACCGACGATCTCGACGACCTGATCCGCCGCACCGATCCCGACCGCTGGCTGTCCAGCCGCTTCATCGGCGATCCCCAGGCGCGGGCGGACGTGATCGCCCTCTATGCCTATGACCATGAGCTCGGGCGGGCGCCGAAGGTGGCCAGCAACTCCCTGCTGGGCGAGATCCGGCTGACCTGGTGGCGCGAGGTGCTGGACGAGGTGTTCGAGGGGCGGCCGGTGCGCCGCCATCCCACCGCCCAGGCCCTGGCCGACCTCGTGGCGCGCCACGGCCTGCCGCGTGAGCCGCTCGAGGCGATGATCGACGCCCGCTATCCCGAACTCGAATCGGCGCCTCTGTCTGCGCAGGACGCCAGGACCGTGGCCGATGGCGGGGCCGGCGAATGCGCCCGCCTGGCCATGCGGATCCTGGGCGACCCGGCCGAAGCTTCCGTGGCGCCCGGCTGGGCGGCTGCCTGGGGGCTGTCGCGCCTGATCCAGGCCGGCCGGGTCGATCCCGCGGCCGTGGACGACCTGCGGGCGGACCTGCGCCGCACCCTCGCCGAGGCGCGCACGGTGGAGCGCGACTACGTCAGCGCCGAGGCCTTCCCGGCCATCGCCCACGCCACGCTGGCGCCCACCTATGCGGCGGGCCGCTCTCCGGGCCAGACCCAGAAGCGCCTGCGGCTCATCTGGGCGGTGGCGCGCGGCAGGATCTGAGCGGGTCTGTCAGCGGAGAGCGGCGGCTATTCCGCGGCGACCGCCTGGGCCCCGTTCAGCCACCCGTCCAGATCGGCCAGGGCGCGTTCGCCCACCATCCGCTTCTTCAGCCGGGTCTTCTCCTTGGCGCCCAGGCGCCGGCCCTCGGCGTCCCGCTTCGGCGGCGCCATCGGCGGGATCAGGCCATAGTTGATGTTCATCGGTTGGAACGAGCCCGTCCCGCCTTCCAGGTGGCCGCCGGTGATGTGCCCGATCAGTCCGCCCATGGCCGTGGTCTCCGGCGGCGGGACGGCGGCGCGGCCCAGGCGCTCGGCGGCGGCGAACCGCCCGGCCATCAGGCCCACGGCGGCGCTCTCCACATAGCCCTCCACGCCCGTCACCTGGCCGGCGAAGCGCAGCCGCGGATGGGCCTTCAGGCGCAGGGTGCGGTCGAGCAGGCGAGGGCTGTTGATGAAGGTGTTGCGGTGCAGGCCGCCCAGGCGCGCGAAGACCGCCTTCTCGAGCCCCGGGATCATCCGGAAGACCTCGGTCTGGGCGCCGTGCTTCAGCTTGGTCTGGAAGCCGACCATGTTCCACAGGGTGCCCAGGGCGTTGTCCTGCCGCAGTTGCACCACCGCATAGGGCTTCACCTCGGGCTTGTGGGCGTTGGTCAGGCCCACCGGCTTCATCGGCCCGTGGCGCAGGGTCTCGCGGCCCCGCTCGGCCATCACCTCGATGGGCAGGCAGCCGTCGAAGTAGGGGACGTTCTCCCATTCCTTGAATTCGGACTTCGGCGCCGCCAGCAGGGCGTCGATGAAGGCCTCGTACTGGGCCTGGTCCATGGGGCAGTTGATGTAGGCGGCCGCATCGCCGCCAGGACCGACCTTGTCATAGCGCGACTGGCGCCAGGCCACGTCCATATCGATGGACTCGAAGTTCACGATGGGGGCGATGGCGTCGAAGAACGAAAGCTGGTCTTCGCCCGTCAGCTTCAGGATCGCCTCGGCCAGGGCGGGCGAGGTGAGGGGGCCGGTGGCCAGGATCACGCTGTCCCACTCCGCTGGCGGCAGGCCCGCGATCTCCTCGCGGGCGATGGTCACCAAGGGATGGGCCTCCAGTTTGGCCGTAACCGCCTGGGAGAACCCTTCGCGGTCCACCGCCAGGGCGCCGCCGGCCGGCACCTGGTGGGCGTCGCCGCAGGCCATGATGATCGAGCCCAGCCGGCGCATCTCGTGGTGCAGCAGGCCCACCGCGTTGCCGGTCCAGTCGTCGGCGCGGAACGAGTTCGAGCAGACCAGTTCGGCCAAGCCGTCGGTGTGGTGGGCGTCCGTGCGGCGGACAGGGCGCATTTCATGCAACACGACGGGCACGCCCGCCTCAGCGATCTGCCAGGCGGCTTCCGAGCCGGCCAGGCCGCCGCCCACGACGTGGATAGGGGTCATCGACATGGCGGCTGATTAGCAACGAATGACGCCGGCCGCGAGCGGGGCCTTGTGTCTTGCGCCCGACACGGCACTTTGGGCGTTGATAAAGGGGCGGCTCGAATCGGCGCAAGCCGGGGGGCCAAGGGACGAGAATGGCTGGGTTTTCGCCGACAGACGCGGCGCTTGAGGGATTCCGTATCGCAAGGGAGCGGCCGCGCAAGCTGCTGGCCGCCAGCGTCTTCATGTTCCTGGTCAGCCTCCTGCAGGTGCTGATCGAGGTGAAGATGCCGGCTGAGGCCCGCGAGGCCCTCGCCGCGCTTGGCGGACAGGAGACTCTCGAGGCGGGGCCCTTCTTCGAGGCCCTGACGATCCTTTCGCCGCTGCTGCTCTTCGGCCTGCTGATCCAGTGCATGATGGCCGCCGCCATCTACCGGATCCTGCTGCGCGGCCAGACGGGGTCCATCCGCCTGTTCCGCATCGGTCCAGCCGAGTTTCGCCTGATGGCGCTGGCGCTGATCTATGTCGTGCTCTTCGCCCTGCTGATGGGGGCGTTCACCCTGGTGGGCATGATCCTGGTGATGCTGGTTTCCGGCCTCGGGCAGGGGGTCGTGATGTTCGTCGGCACGATCGCCTGGGTGGCGGTGGTCAGCGCCATCATCTTCATCGCCGTCCGCCTTTCCCTGGCCCCGGTCATCACCTTCGACCGCGAGAGGCTCGCCCTGTTCGATTCCTGGAATGTCACCCGGGGCCAGTTCTGGCGGCTCACCGGCGCCTATGTGCTGACCCTGTCGCTGGTGGTGGTGGCCTTCTTCGTGGCCGTGCTGCTGTTCCTGCCTGCCGCGGGCATCGGCGTCATCGCTTCCGGCGGCAGCCTCGGCGACATCTGGCAGATCTTCGCCATCCCGGACGAGACGACGCTGGCGGCCTACTTCGAGCCTCTGCGCGTGATCTACATGCTGATGTCCAGCGTCTTCAGCGCCTTCTGGTACGCCGTCATCGCCGCGCCTGGCGCCTACGCCTACCGGGCGCTGACCGCCGGGAACGTGGGCGGCTAGGCCGCGGCGCTGGGCCGCTCCGAAGCCCGGGCGCGCCAGGCGCGCAGGTTCGGCGCGTCCTGCGACAACGGCAGGCCGATCCAGTCGGCGAAGTCCACTGTCGTCAGCAGGCAGATGTCGGCCATGGTGTAGCGCTCGCCGGCCAGGAACGGCCGCTCGGTCAGTTCCCTCTCCAGCCAGCGCTGCGCGCCTTCGTAAGCCGCCCGGTTCGACTCGCCGAAGTCCCGGAACTGGGTCAGCAGCCGGGCGGTGAGGGGGTGTGCGTGACGCCAGAAGGCGCTCACCGGCGCCATCACCGTGAACTCGACGCGGCGCACCCACATCTCCACCAGCGCCTTCTCCACCGCGCCCGTCCCGAACAGCGGCGGCT
>JAEYNH010000137.1 GCA_023412655.1 Pseudomonadota bacterium
CTCTGGGACCAGACCCTTCCGGCCTATTCTCCGGAGGAGCGCCGGGCGATCTTCACCGCGAAGATCAACACCCTCGCCGACCTGCACAACACCGACTACGTGGCCATCGGCCTGGAGGACTTCGGCAAGCCGGGCAACTACATGGCCCGCCAGGTCGACCGCTGGACCAAGCAGTACAAGGCCTCGGAAGACCGCCACATCGAAGAGATGGAGCGGTTGATCGAGTGGCTGCCCGCCACCGTGCCGAACCAGGAGCGCACGTCGGTGGTCCATGGCGACTACCGCCTGGACAACATGATCTTCCATCCCACCGAGCCGCGGGTCGCTGCCGTGCTGGACTGGGAGCTGGCCACCCTGGGCGAGCCGCTCGCCGACTTCGCCTACCTGCTGATGAACTGGGTCAACGGCACGGTCTCGCAGTTGCCCGACCTTCAGGCCCACGGCATCCCCACCATCGAGGAGGCGGTGGAGCTCTATTGCAGGCGGACCGGCCGTTCGAGCCTGCCGGACCTGAACTGGTTCTTCGCCTACAACACCTTCCGGCTGGCGGGGATCATCCAGGGCATCCTGGGCCGGGTGCGTGACGGCACCGCGAACCATCCGGACGCCGCCAACATGGGCCCCCGGGTCCTCGGGCTGGCCCAGACCAGCTGGGAGTTCGCCAAGAAGGCCGGCGCCAGCTAGAGCCCGACCAGCAGGCGATCGAGGGCCTCCGGGTCCTCGAACACCGCGCGGACGCGCCATGGCGCAACCCTGTCCCGCCAGGCCGGCGGCAGGCGGACCCAGTCCTTCTCGGTGGTGACCAGGCTCGCTGAGAACTGCGCCGCCCGCCCTGCGAGCAACGTCAACGCCGCCTCGTCATAGGCGAAGTGGTCCGGGAACGGGGCGAAGTCGGCAAGCTCGGCGCCAGCGGCTTTGAGCGCCCGCTCGAACTTCCACGGCTTGCCGATGCCGGCGAAGCCCACCACCGGCCCGGCGGGCGGCGGCCCCGCAGGCTGCAGCCGGGCGATCAGCACAGGGCGGGAGCCCAGTTCGGCGTGAAGCTCCGGGTCGATGGTCTCGACGTCCGCCGGCAGCAGCACCACGCTGGCGTCGGCGCGGGCCAGGCCGGCCTTCAGCGGCTCGCGCATCGGCCCGGCGGGGAAGACCCGGCCATCGCCGAACGGCCACTCGCCGTTGCGCGTCTCGCCATCCACCACGACGAGCGACAGCGCCTTGCGCAGCGAGGGGTTCTGGTGGCCGTCGTCCATGACCACCACCTGCGCGCCGGCCTCGGCGGCGGCGCGGGCGCCCGCCGGTCGGTCGCGGGACACCCAGACCGGCAGATCGGTCGCCAGCATCAGGGGCTCGTCGCCCACGTCCGCGGCGGTGTGGATTCGCGGGTCGACCCGCAGCGGTCCAGCCTCGCGTCCGCCATAGCCGCGGGTGAGCACATGGCCGCCCATTCGGCGGGCGATCTCCCGGACGACGGGCGTCTTGCCGACGCCGCCCATGGTGACGTTGCCCACGCAGATGACCGGCACGCCGGGATCTTCCGGCCTGGCCCTGGCGATCTTCCGCGCGGTGACCCCGGCCCATGCCCAGGAGAGCGGCGTCAGCAGCCCGCGGGTCATCGGCATCACCCGGCGGTCGCGGCTGTACCACCAGCGGGGAGTCGCAAGCTTCATGGCAGCAGCGGCTCCAGGGCCGCGAGGGCGGCGTCCAGGGCGCCGTCCTGGCTCGCGGCGTAGGCGAGCGCGGCGGCGTCCATCCGCCCCGCCAGGGCTCGGTCCTCCAGCCGCCGGCGGATCTGCTCCGCCAAGGCGGGTTCGTCCGGGACTTCCGTCGCGCCGCCCTGATCGATCATCTCGCGGTAGAGCTCGGCCGCGTTGAAGGCCTCGGGCCCGGTGATCACAGCCCGGCCGAGGCGGGCCGCTTCCAGCGGATTGTGCCCGCCGACGCCGGTGGCGAAGGCGCCGCCCATCACCACCACGTCCGCCGCACGGTAGAGCAGGCCCATCTCGCCCAGGGTGTCGGCGATGTAGATGGGGCCCGCTGGCGGCTCCCCCGCGCTGCGGCGGGGCGCCCCGAACCCGGCGGCCAGGGCCGGGCCGCGCTCGGGATGGCGCGGGGCGATGACCAGCAGGGCCTGAGCGGGATCGTCCACGGCGGCCCGGAAGGCGCCTGCGATCAACGCTTCCTCGCCCGGATGGGTGCTGGCGGCCAGCACCACAGCGCGGCCGCCGACCGCCTCCCGGAAGCGCCTTAGGGTGTCGTCGTCGGCCGGCAGCGGCGCGCCCACCCGCTTCAGGTTCAGCGGCGGGCCTATCACCGCGCCGAGCTGGCCCAGCCGTCGGGCGGTGGCCTCATCCTGCGGCATGACCAGGTCGAAGGCGCCCAGCACCTCCCGCGCCGAGACCGGCGCGCGTGACCAGCCCTGGTGGCTCGCCTGGGTCATCCGCGCCGACAGCAGGGCCAGTCTCACCCCGCGCCGCCGGGCCGCGCCCAGGACGTTGGGCCACAGCTCGCTCTCCACGAAGACGGCCAGGCTGGGTCGCCAGTGATCCAGGAACCGGCGGACGGCCCCCGGCGCATCCACGGGGGCGTACTGGTGCACGACGCCTGCGGGCAGCCGCTGCGCGAGGATCTCAGCGGACGTTCGGGTCCCCGACGTCACCAACAGGCCAAGGTCGGGCCGCCGGGTCCGCAGGGCGCCTACCAGCGGCAGCAGCGACACGCTCTCCCCGACGCTCACCCCGTGCAGCCAGACCAGAGGTCCGGGCGGCCGCGCGCGCGAGGCGCGGCCCAGCCGCTCGCCCAGCCGGGCGGGGTCTTCCTTGCCCCGCCGCACGCGGGCGTTCAGCGCCAGGGGGGCGAACGGCTCGAGCAGGCCCGTGGCGGCGCCATAGAGGACGAGCGGAAGGCTCACACCGCCTCGGCCGGTCGCAGGCGGCACGCACGTCCGGCCTCGGTCTCCACCTGGACCGTGGAGTGGATGATGTTGAACCGCCGCTCCAGGCCCTCCCCGACTGTTTCCAGGAACGCATCGTTGTCGCCATTGTCCGGCCGCAGGAGGTGGGCGGTCAGGGCGGTTTCCGTGGTGCTCATGGCCCAGATGTGCAGGTCGTGGACGTCCTCGACGCCCGGCTGGGCGGCGAGCCAGCGGCGCACCTCGTCCACATCGATTCCCCGAGGCGCGGCGTCGAGCGCCAGGTCCGCCGAGTCGCGCAGCAGGCCCCAGGTGCCGACGACGATGACCGCGGCGATGAGCATGCTGAGCGCCGGATCGATCCAGAGCAGGCCGGTCCGCGACATGGCGAAGGCGCCCACCACGACCGCGAGGGAGACGGCGGCGTCGGCCGCCATGTGGAGGAAGGCCCCGCGGATGTTCAGGTCCGAATGGCTGCCGCGCAGGAAGAAGGCCGCGGTCACGCCGTTGATGATCACGCCCAGGCCCGCCACCAGCATCACGACGCCGGTCTCCACGCCGGCCGGGTCGCGCAGGCGATGGGCGGCCTCGGAGACGATGGCGCCCACCGCCACCAGCAGCAGAACCGCATTGGCCAGTGACGCCAGGATGGTGGCCTTGCGCAGGCCGTAGGTGCGCCGGCCCGAGGGCGCCCGCCTGGCCAGGATCGTCGCGCCCCAGGCCAGCACCAGTGACAGCACGTCTGACAGATTGTGTCCGGCGTCGGCGAGCAGGGCCAACGAGCCGGTCCAGAGCCCGGCGGCGGTTTCCGCCACCACGAAGCCGATGTTCAGGGCGATGCCGAGGGCGAAGGCCCGGCCCATGTCGGCAGGCGCATGATGATGGTGGTGGCCCAGGCCGTGAGAATGGCCATGTCCATGGGTGTGGCCATGATCGCCATGATCGCCATGATCGTGGTCGTGCTGGTCGTGGCCGTGATCCTGGTGCGCGCGCGCCATGTGAGCCTATGTCCCGCGAACCGCCGCGCGGATCAATCCAGGGGGGCCGGCGCGAAATCAAGCCCCGGGCGAGGCGCCCGTTCCGGCCTCAGCGGCCCACCAGGGCTTCGGCGCGGCGGGTGGCGGCGGAAAGGCGGGCGGACCAATCGGCGACCAGGACGGCGATCTCGGCCTCGCCGGCGTCGGCGGGCACGTGGAGCGGCCCTTCCCACACCACCGCGCCCCGGCCGAACGGTGCGGCGAACATCACCTTGTCCCAGGTGTCCTGCAGCTGCCAGGCGGGATCGGCGGCGATCCCCATCAGGAACACCGGCTGGCCCGAGCGGCGGGCGATCTGCAGGGCGCCGGCCTGGATGACCTCGTTGGGGCCCCGCGGGCCGTCCGGCGTGACCACCAGGGCCCCGCCGCCGGCCACCCAGTTGGTGGCCTCGCGGATGGCGGCCACCGCGGCCCGCGCCTTGGCCGCGTCGCCCTTCTTCGCCGAGGAGACGCGAATGGCCGGAAAGCCCGACATCTGCAGGGCCCGGGCGATGAACTCGCCGTCGGCCGAGGGCGAGACGAGGCAACGGGTGCGCTTGCGCCACCACTGGGGCGCCGTTGCCAGGCACAGCGGGATGCGGCCGTGCCAGAAGAGGGCGATGGCGCCGGCAGTCTCGTCCTCCAGCACCGGCTCTACGGCTTCCAGGTTCTCGTGGCGCCAGCGCACGGTGCGCAGCACCAGGCGCAGATAGCTGCCCAGCAGCCAGCCCAGGACCGCCTGGACGCCGTCGCTTCGCAGGAACTTCTTCAAGCGGGCTCGGCCTCGAGGTCCTGGTTCTTGGCGAGGCGCGCGTAGAGGCCGCGCTTCTTCACCAGGCTGGCATGGTCGCCGGTCTCGACGATGCGGCCCCTGTCGATGACGTAGATCCGGTCGGCGCCGCGGACGGTGGAGAGCCGGTGGGCGATCAGCATGGTGGTGCGGCCGGCCATCAGGCGAGCCAGCGCCGCTTGCACCTGGGCTTCGCTCTCGGTGTCGAGGGCGCTGGTGGCTTCGTCCAGCAGCAGGATCGGCGCGTCCTTCAGGAAGGCCCGGGCGATGGCGATGCGTTGCCGCTGGCCGCCCGACAGCCGTGCCCCGGCCTCGCCCACGGTGGTGTCGTAGCCTTCCGGCAGGGCCATGATGAAGTCGTGGGCGGCGGCGGCCCTGGCGGCGGCCTCCACCTGCGCCTCGGTGGCGTCCGGCCGGGCGTAGGAGATGTTGGCCCGGATGGTCTCATCGAACAGGAAGGGCTCCTGGGTCACCAGGGCGATCTGGTCGCGCAGGGAAGCCAGGGTCACGTCGCGCACGTCGTGGCCGTCGATGGTCACACGGCCCGCCGTGGCGTCGTAGAAGCGCGGGATCAGGTTCAGGATGGTGCTCTTGCCCCCGCCCGACGGGCCCACCAGGGCCACCGTCTCGCCGCGGCGGGCCTCCAGGGTGACGCCCGACAGGGTCGGCGGACCCTCGGCGCCGTAGCTGAAGCTCACGTCCTCGAAGCGCACCGTTGCGGCGCCTCGGGGCAGGGCGGCGGCGCCCGGCTTCTCGCGCACCTCGGGCTCCACGTCGATGGCGTCGAACAGCCGCCGGGCGGCCGACAGGCCCTCGGCGAAGACGGTCTGCAGGTTGGCGAGCTGGCGCAGGGACTGGGAGGCGACCCCCAAGGCCGCGATGAAGGCCACGAAGGCCCCAACCGTCATGCCGCCCTGCTGCGAGCGCCAGCCCGCGTAGGCGATCACCGCCGCGGTGATCAGGGTCATCAGGAGCTCGGTCGCGGGGGCGGCCCGGGCCCGGGCGTTGGCCCCCTTGGTCAGGTGCTTCTGCCGGCGCCGGACGACCTGGCCGACGCGGTCCTCCTCATAGGCTTCGCGGTTCTCCAACTTCACGACGCGCACGCCGTCGAGGCTCTCCATGATGGCGGTGGAGAGGGCCGAGGTCTCGGCCATGGCCCCCTTGGCGGCCTTGGTGGTCCGCTTGGAGAAGCGGCGCATGATCCAGCCGGCGGCGGGCAGGGCGACGATCAGCAGGATCGAGAGGTTGCGGTCGTTGGAGACCATCACGGTGATGGCCCCGATCACGATCAGCAGATGCTGGGTGTAGTTGATCACCCCGGAGGTGGCGGCCTCCCGGATCAGGCCGGCGTCGTAGAGCACTGACGAGACGTAGGCCCCCGAATGTCGGCTGCGCAGATGGGCGAGATCGGCCCGCACCAGCTTGCCGAACAGCTGCACCTGGATGTCGCCGACCACGGCGTTGCCGATCCGGTTGACCAGGGTGGCCTGGACGATCTGCGCCACGGCCCTGGCCACCGCGTAGTAGGCGATGGTCAGCGGCAGGATCAGCAGGGTGCCGGGCTTGTGGTTGACCATCAGGTCGTTGACCGCCGGCTCCAGGATCTGAACCAGCCGGGTGGTGAACCAGGCCGCCACGACGCCGGCGATCAGGGCGCCGGTCCACGCCATCCACCGAGGCGCCAGATAGGTGCGGGCGACCCGCGCGGCCAGGGCGCGGCCGGACACCTCGCGCTTGGGGCTTCCGCTCATTGCCGTGGCGTCGGACGTTGCGCGGCGCAAGTCAAGCATGCGCGCGCCGCGCCTTCCTCTGTGCGGCCACAAGCCCTACTTAGCGGCCATGAACGAACAAGCGGTCCAGAACAACTTCGACCTGAGCACGCCCGGCGGGCGGGTCCGCGCCTATCTGGACTATCTGTGGAACGACCACGCCTATCTGCGGCTGGGCTTTTCCAACGCCCACTGGATATCGGAAGAACTGGTCCGCACGAACCAGCCGTGGCCGCACCAGCTCGCGCTGTGGAAGGCCCGGGGCATCAAGACGGTGATCAACCTGCGCGGCGGGTTCGACGCCAGCTTCCATGCGCTGGAGAAGGACGCCTGCGAGCGCCTCGGCCTGACCATGGTGGATTTCACCATCACCTCTCGCGAGGTGCCCAGCGTCCAGCGGGTCCTCGGCGCCAAGCGGCTGTTCGAGACCATCGAGTATCCCGCCCTGATGCACTGCAAGTCGGGGGCCGACCGGGCCGGCATCATGAGCGTGCTCTACATGCACTTCCGGAAGGGCAAGACCATCCGCGAGGCCATGGACCAGCTCCACCTGCGCTACCTGCATATCCGGCAGGGCAAGACCGGCGTGCTCGACTACACCTTCGAGCGCTATCTCGAGGAGGGCGAGCCGGCCGGGATGAGCTTCATCGAGTGGGTGGAAAGCCCGATGTACGATCCGCCGGGCATGAAGGCGAAGTTCCGCAGCCAGATGCTGGGCTCGCTGATCACCGAGCGGCTGCTGCGCCGCGAGTAGGCGGAGAAGAGTCAGCTTTCTGACAGACACCTCGACCTTCGCGTGCAAAGATGCGCGCTATGGAGGAGGGGCAGACCGTCATCGCGGCCGAAGAATACTGCACCCTGCTCTGCGTCAGGGCGGATGGTGTTGCGCCGTTCGTCGACCTGGCCCCATGGACCGAGCTGGCCGATCTTCAGTCCAGGGCCCAGCGCCTGCTGCGCGAACACCAGAGCTGCGACGCGGTCGAGGTGTGGCGCGGCGGGGCGCTCCTCGACCGCATCGTCAGAGGCTGAGCCTCAGCCTTCGCCGGCGGACGGCGACAGCAGCTTGTGCGCGTGGATCACGAAATACCGCATGTGGGCATTGTCCACCGTCTCCTGGGCCTTGGCGCGCCAGGCGCGAACGGCCTCGTCATAGGAGGGGAACGCCCCCACGAGGTCGATCTTGGACAGGTCGCGGAATTCCGGCGGCCCGTTCAGGGACTTGAGTTCGCCGCCGATGACGAGGTGAAGGAGCTGTTGTGAGTCGGGCATGATGTTCGGGAACGCTTTCAGGGACCGGAAAGGTCAGTTTGCGCTGCCGATATGCCGGACCCGGTCCAGGATCAATGGGGCCAGCGCCGGCGCGGAACAGACGAGGCTTTTCTGCACCGGGCTCGGGCGGTTGTAGCGGAAGGGCAGCCCCTGGTGGTCGCCGACGAAGGCGCCGGCCTCGGACGCGATCAGATCGGCCGCCGCCAGGTCCCAGTCGTGCTTGGCCACCGGCGCCACGGCGCAGTCGAAGGTCCCCGCCGCCACCAGGCACATGCGCAGGGCGGTGGAGTTACGCTGCTCCACCTGCATGGCAGGCCACGGAACGGGCCAGCCGGAGTGGGCGAAGATACGGGGATCGCCGGCCATGCGGGCGTTCTCCAGCGCCGCGGCCGCGCCCACATGGATCGGTGCGCCGTCGAGCGTGGCGCCCGCGCCCTGGCGGGCCGCGTAGGTCTCGTCCAGCTCGGGCGCGAAGACCACGCCCGCCAGCGGCCGGTCGCCGTCCACCACCGCCACCGAGACGGACCACCAGGGCATGTCGTTCAGGAAGGCCCGGGTGCCGTCTATGGGATCGACCACGAAGATCCGCCGCTGGTGCAGCCGCACCGGATCGTCGGCGGTCTCTTCCGAAAGCCAGCCGTAGTTGGGCCGGGCCGTGAGCAGCCGTTCCTTCAGCAGGCGGTCGGCGGCGAGGTCGGCGTTGGTGACCGGCGAATTGCCTGCCTTGTATCCGATCTCCAGCCCCTGGCGGCGCAGCCGGCTGGCCAGTTCACCCGCTTCGCGGGCGGCGTCGAGCAGGAGCTCAAGGTCGTCCAGCGTCAGCGTCCCGCGATGGCCAGACCGTCGATCAGCAGCGACGGCGAGTTGGAGGCGCCCCGGAACTCGAGGTCCGAGCCCGGGATGAGGCGGCCGTACATGTCGATCAGGTTGCCGGCCACGGTGATCTCGCTGACCGGATAGGCCATCTCGCCGCCCTCGAACCAGAAGCCCGAGCAGCCCACCGACCAGTCGCCGGTGTTGCCGTTCAGCGAAGGTCCGAACATCGAGGTGACGAGCAGGCCCGAGCCGGCGTCCTGCATCAGGCCGGCGAGGTCCTTTTCCCCCGGCTGGAGCGTCAGATTCGAAGGCGAGACCCCTGGCGGACCGGCCAGCCCCCGCGAGGCGTGGCCGGTGGTGGTGAGCCCTAGCTGGCGGGCCGAGGCCGAGTTCAGCAGCCAGGTGGTCAGCACGCCGGCCTCGATGATGTCGCGGCGGGTGTTGCGCACCCCTTCGTCGTCGAATGGCGAGGAGCCGAGGCCGCGCGGCCGATGCGGATCGTCGGTGATGGTGATGTGGGCGCCGAACACCGGCTGGCCCAGCTTGTCCTTGAGGAACGAGGTGCCGCGGGCGATGGCCGGACCCGAGATTGCGCCGATCAGCGGGCCCAGCAGCGAGGTCGCCAGCCGGTTCTCGAAGATCACCGGGGCGGTGGTGGAGGCGATCTTGCGCGCACCCAGCCGGGCGGCGGCGCGGCGGCCGGCCTCGGCGCCGAGGGCTTCCGGGGGTGGCAGGTCCGCCTCCCAGCGCGTGGAGCGGCCGTCGTAGCCGACCTCCATGCCGTTCTCGTCCCCGGCGATGGCCGAGGCGCCGACCGAGAAGCCGGAGGCGCGGTGCACGCCCGCGAAGCCGGCGCTGGTCACCATCACCCAGCGGGACGACGACCACGAGCCGCTGCCGCCGTCGGAATTGGTCACCTTGGGCTGGGCCCGGGCGGCGGCCTCGGCCCGGCGGGCGCGGTCCTCGAGCGTCTCGGGGCTCGGCTCGGTGGGATCATACAGGTCCAGGTCGGGCAAATCGCCGCGGGCCAGCATTTCGGCGTCCGCAAGGCCGGCGTAAGGGTCTTCCGGCGCGAGCCTGGCCATGGCCACCGCCCGCTCCACCAGCCGGGCGCGGGCCTCGGGCGAGATGTCCGAGCCGGACACCGTGGCCTGTCGCCGGCCGACGAACACCCGAAGTCCCAGATCGCGGGATTCCTCGCGCTCCACCTCCTCGAGATCGCCCTCGCGCACCCCGACGGATAGGCTGCGCCGCTCGGCGCCCACGGCTTCGGCCGCGTCGGCCCCGGCCTTCAGCGCGGCGGCCACGACGTCGTTCAGCAGGTTTTCGTCCATCCCGGCCATATGGCTGACCGGGGGCGTCGCCACAAGCTCAGGGGATGGCGTAGAACAGCAGGGCCGCGCCTACGGCCACATAGGCGATCCAGGTGCCGAGCGTGCCCAGCGCCCGCGGCAGGGTGGCGCCGCTGCTGCGCGAGATGCCCACCGCGTGCATCACTCGGCCCACGAACAGCACCAGGCCGATGGGGTGGATCAGCAGGGGCGGGGCGCCCGCTATGGCGAGGACCGCCAGCCCGGCGAGGGCGGGCGGCACATATTCGGTGGCGTTGCCGAAGGCGCGGATCGACTGCTGCAGGGCCGGGACCCCGCCATCGCCGAGGGACACGTGGTGCTTGCGCCGCTGCCGGGTGACCAGCACCGACAGCACGAGCAGCAGGAAGATGTGCAAGCCGGCCCAGAGGGCGACCGCGTGGGCCGAAGCGGTAACGTCCATGGGCTTCCTTTTACTCGACGGGCTTGCCGTCGCCCGGCAGACCGAGCTTAGCCCACTTCTCCGTGACGGTGTCGATCACCGTCTGGTCCATGAACAGCTTCTCACCCCACTCGCGATGGGTCTCGGGCGGCCACTTGTTGGTGGCGTCCAGGCCGATCTTGGAGCCCAGGCCGCTCTCGGGCGAGGCGAAGTCGAGGTAATCGATGGGGGTGTTCTCGATGACCGTGATGTCCCTGGCCGGGTCCATGCGCGTGGAGACCGCCCACATCACGTCCTTCCAGTCCCGGGCGTCGATGTCGTCGTCCACGACGATCACCCACTTGGTGTACATGAACTGGCGAAGGTAGCTCCAGACACCCATCATCACGCGCTTGGCGTGGCCGGGGTAGGCCTTCTTCATCGACACCACGGCGATGCGGTAGCTGCAGCCTTCGGGCGGTAGCCAGAAGTCCACGATCTCCGGGAACTGCTGGCGGATCAGCGGGATGAACACCTCGTTCAGCGCCTCGCCGAGCACGCTGGGCTCGTCCGGCGGCCGGCCGGTGAAGGTGGTCAGGTAGATGGGGTCCCGGCGCATGGTGATCGCGGTCACCTCGAACACCGGGAAGCGCTCCACTGAATTGTAGTAGCCCGTGTGGTCGCCGTACGGCCCCTCGTCGGCGTACTCGTCCAGATGGACGTGGCCCTCCAGCACGATCTCGGCCTGGGCCGGGACCATCAGCGGGACGGTCCTGGCGGGAACGAGGTCGAGCTTTGCGCCGCGCAGCAGGCCGGCGAATTGGTATTCCGACAGCGTGTCGGGAACCGGCGTCACCGCCGCCAGGATGGTTCCCGGATCGGCCCCGATCACCGCGCAGGCGGGTAGCGGCTCGCGCCTGCCCGCGCCCTTCCAGCGGCGGTGGTGCTGGGCCCCGCCCCGGTGGGCCAGCCAGCGCATGATGGTCTTGTTCCTGCCCAGCACCTGCATCCGGTAGATGCCGAGGTTGTAGTCGTCCTCCCGGTCGTCCGACGGTCCCTTGGTGACCACCAGCGGCCAGGTGATGAGCGGCGCCGGCTCGCCCGGCCAGCAGGTTTGGATCGGCAGCTTCGACAGGTCGACCTGATCGCCCGTCAGCACCACCTCCTGCACCGGCGCCTTCTTCACCGTCGCCGGGCGCATGCCCATCACGGTCTTGGCCAGGGGCAGCATCTCCCAGGCGTCCTTGAGGCCCCTGGGCGGCTCAGGCTGGCGCAGGAAGGCCAGCAGTTCACCCACCTCGCGTAGCTCGCCGGCCGTGGTGCGCGCCTTGCCTTCGAGGGTGACGCCCATGGCCACCCGCTTGACCGTGCCGAACAGGTTGACGAGGGCGGGCATGGACGAGCGCTCGCCGTCCGCGCGGATCACGTTCTCGAACAGGACGGCCGGGCCGCCCGTGGCCAGCAGCCGGCGCTGGATCTCGGTCATCTCGAGGACGGAGGACACCGGCTCGGTCACGCGGACCAGCTCGCCCGCGGCCTCCAGCTTGTCCAGGAATTCGCGCAGGGATCGGTAAGCCATGGCGGCGATTTACCCGCCGGGCCTGCCCGGGTCTAGGATAGGCCCATGAAGCGCCTGGACCTCGATGACCTGCCGCCGAAGATCGCCGCCCTGCTGGAGGGGCTGAACCCCGGCGAGGAGCTGCTGTTGGTGCAGCACGGCGCGGTGGTCGGCCGACTGGCGGCGGGCGATGCTCTGTCCCCGGCGGAACCCGAGCTTTCGCCCGAGCAGAACGCCCACGAGGTGTTCGAGCAGTTCCGCGCCTCGATCGAGGACGAGTTCTAGGCCAGCGCCGGCCTTCAGCCGCCCATGAGAAGGCTGTCGCGGACCTGGGCGATCTCGCCGCGCAGGCGGCTGGCGGCCTCGGGGCTCATCCCGCTCGACGCCACCAGCTCGTCCCAGAAGGCCAGGGCCTTCTCCCGGGTCTCGCGGCCCTTGGGGGTGAGCGACAGGCGCACCTGCCGCTCGTCCTGTGGGTCGCGGCGGCGGGTCACGAGGCCCATGGCCTCCAGCCGCTTCAGCAGCGGCGTGAGGGTGCTGGACTCCAGGAACAGCCGCTCGCCCAGGCCGCTCACCGTCAGGCCGTCCTCTTCGTAGAGGGCCACCAGCGCGATGTACTGCGGATAGGTGAGGCCGAGGGTGTCCAGCAGCGGCTTGTAGGTGCGGCCGAAGGCGAGGTTGGCCGAGTAGACGGCGAAGCACAGCAGCTCGCCGAGGCCTTGGTCGGACGTGGGGCTCTTGCTCATGTCCCCAATATAAATCGTGCGCGATTTAATCGTAAGCCCTTGCGGCGAAGGCTGGCCGATCCCAATTGAATCGTACGCGATTAAATTGCACGATATAAAAGGAGATCGACCATGACCCCGTTCGTCAAATCCCTGCTGGGCGCCGCGGCCGCCGTCGCCACCATTGGCTCGCAGGCCGCTGCGGCTCCGGTCCTGGACCCGGCGGCCCAGGGCTTCGCCGACGCCGCCGCGCAGGGGACGCCGCTGTACGCCCTGTCGTTCGCCGACGCGCGCAAGGTGCTCGACACGGTCCAGGCTCAGCAGATCCCGGTGTCAGGATCGACGGCCCAGGACGCGGTCTGGCCGGTGGGGCCCACAGGCAAGGTCCGGGTGCGGATCGTCCGCCCCGAAGGCGCTGACGGTCCCCTGCCGGTGGTGATGTACTTCCACGGCGGCGGTTGGGTGCTGGGCGGGCCAAACACCCATGACCACCTGATCCGCCAGCTGGCGGTGCAGACCGGGGCGGCGGTGGTCTTCGTCGATTACGACCGCGCCCCCGAGGTGCGTTATCCGGTGAACAACGAGCAGGCCTATGCGGCCCTCAGCTATGTGGCCGCCAACGGCCCGAAGCTGGGTCTCGACGCCACCCGGATCGCCGTCGCCGGCGACAGCGCCGGGGGCAACATGGCCGCCGCGGTCACCCTGATGGCCAAGGCGCGCAAGGGCCCGGCCATCGCCCGGCAGGTGCTGTTCTATCCGGTGACCAACGACATCTCTGACAACGGCTCCTATCGCACTTTCGGCGAGGGGCCCTTCCTGACCACCAAGGCCATGCACTACTTCCTCGACGCCAACTATCCGGCCGAGCGGCGGAACGAGGTCCTGGCGTTCCCGGGCAAGGCCCCGGTGGAGGAGCTGCGCGGCCTGCCGCCGGCGACGGTGATCGTCGCGGAAAACGACCTGCTGCGTGACGAGGGCGAGGCCTATGCCCGCAAGCTGCGGGCCGCTGGGGTCGAGGTGACGTCCACCCGCTACAACGGGACCATCCACGACTTCGTCATGCTGAACCCGCTGGCCCAGACCCCCGCGGCCAAGGCGGCGATCGCCCAGGCCAGCGCCGAACTGCGGGCGACCTTCCGCAAGTAATGGAGCTGCCTGGTGGGGGGGGGCGGCGCCGCCCCCCCCCCCCCCCCCCCG